>JBKPCQ010000317.1:0-12945 GCA_046727455.1 Actinomycetota bacterium
GGCTACTCCCAGCCGGCGATCAGCCACCACCTCACCCGGCTGGAACGGGAGACCGGGGCGCGGCTGGTGCAGCGGGTCGGGCGCGGCATCCGGCTGACCGGCGCCGGCCGGCAGCTCGCCGACCGGGCCGAGGAGATCATCGGCCGGCTCGGCGCCGCCGAGGCCGAGCTGGCCGCGCACAGCGGCCTGCGGGCCGGGCGGGTCCGGCTGGCCGCCTTCCCGTCGGCGCTGGCGACGGTGGTACCCCGGGCCGCCGCCGGGTTCACCGCCGGCCACCCCGGCGTGGAGCTGGGCTTCGTCGAGGCCGAGCCACCGGAGGCGCTGCGGATGCTGCGGGCCGGGGAGGTCGACGTCGCGGTGGTCTTCGAATACCCGGACGATCCCGCCCGTGGCGAGCCCGGCGTGCGGCGCACCCGGCTGCTCGCCGAGCCGCTGTACCTCGTCACCCCGGCCGGCCACCCGACCCGCCTCACCGACCACGCGGGCACCGACTGGATCGGCGGATGCGAGCGGTGCCGGTCGCACCTGGTACGGCGGTGCGTGGCCGAGGGGTTCAGCCCGCGGATCGCCTTCACGACCGACGACTACGTCGCGGTACAGGCGCTCGTCGCGGCCGGGCTCGGGGTGACGATCCTGCCCGAGCTGGCGCTGACCGCGCACCGGGTGCCGGGGATCCGGACGAGCCGGCTGTCCGGCGCCGGCCGCGACGTGTGGGTCGCCCGGTACGGCGAGCCGCCGGATCCGCCCGCGACGACCGCCCTGGTCGACCTCCTCACGACGGTCGCCGCGACGACCGGGGCGACCGGCGTCGCGGCGTGAATCCGCCCCGGGCACGGCCGTGCCCGGGGCGGGAGTCGAACCCGCACGCCTTGCGGCCGCCGCTTTTAAGGCGGCTGTGTCTGCCGTTCCACCACCCGGGCGATGGGGCCACGGTAACTGCCGGGGTGGAGGGCCGCACCAGCCGTCCGGTGCAATGGTTAGCCCGATACGGGTGGCGTGACCTCGGTAAAACTCTCCCTCGGATCGTGCAGTTCGCCGAGCGCAACCACCTCACGACGGAGGAACAGTGCCAGCGTCCAGTCGATCACCACGCGGACCTTGCGGTTGAACGACGGGATCCGCAGCAGGTGGTACGTGCGGTGCATGAACCAGGCCGGGTACCCCTTGACCTTGATCCCGTACACCTGGGCCACGCCCTTGTACAGGCCCAGGCTGGCGACCGAGCCGACGTACTTGTGCCGGTACTCCGTCGGGCTGCCACCGCGCAGGACCGCCACGAGGTTGTCGGCGAGCCGCACCGCCTGCCGTACCGCATGCTGCGCGCTCGGTCCGGTCAGCTCGCCCGGCCCCTTGGTCAGGTCCGGGACGGCCGCGCTGTCCCCGGCCGCCCAGGCCCCGTCGAGCGGCCGGCCGGAGTCGTCGGCGACCTGGAGGGTGGGCAGGCAGGTGACCCGGCCCTTGCCGTCCACCGGCAGGTCGGTCGCCGCGAGCATCGGGTGCGGCTTGACCCCGGCGGTCCACACGATCGTGTCGGCCGCGAACTGGTCCCCGTCGGACAGCTTCACCACCCCGTCGACACAGGACTCCAGCCGGGTGCCGAGCCGGATGTCGAGGCGGCGGCGCAGCAGCTCCTTGACGGTGTACGCGCCCATGTCCGGGTCGACCTCGGGCAGGATCCGCATGGTCGCCTCGACCAGGACCCAGTGCATCTCGTCGGCGCGCAGCTCGGGGTAGTACCGCAGCGCGGAGCGGGCCATGTCCTCCAGCTCGGCCAACGCCTCGATCCCGGCATATCCGCCGCCGATGAACACGAACGTCAGTGCGGCCGCCCGGGTCGCCAGGTCGGTCGTGGTGGCCGCCACGTCCAGCCGGTCCAGAACCTTGTTCCGCAGGTAGATCGCCTCGCCGACGGTCTTGAACCCGATCGCCTGCTCGCGCAGGCCCGGGATCGGCAGGGTCCGCGAGACGCTGCCCGGCGCGACCACGATGTGGTCGTACCCCACCTCGCGGGCCGGTCCGACGATCGGCTGTACCGTCGCCACCTTGCGCGCGTGCTCGACCCGGATCACCGTGCCGGACAGGATGTGGCAGCGGCGAAGCTCGCGGCGCAGCGGTACCACCGAGTGCCGGGGCTCGATGCTGCCGGCGGAGACCTCGGGCAGGAACGGCTGGTAGGTCATGTGCGACCGGGGGTCGACGACCGTGATCTCGGCCTCGCCCTTCTTGAGCTTCAACTTCTTGGACAGGCGCATGGCCGCGTAGAGCCCGACGTGACCGGCGCCCACCACGAGGATCCGCGTAGAAGTCACGGATCCATCATGGGGCATGCCCGTCCGGGCGCTCACCGGCGGCGGACCAGCCGGGCGAGGTACGCCACAGTCACCGCGACCAGCGCCAGGCCGACCAGCGAGGCGACGAGGTAGCTGTGCTGGCCGAGGTACACCGGGGCGACCACCGCGAACAGCGCCAGCACGGTGGTCAGCGCCAGCACCAGGCCGGCCCGGGCCAGCCAGCGCACCAGCACCCGGGGGGCGACGACCGCGTCGTAGGGCAGCACGGCCGCGAGGGCGGCCAGGTTGTGGGTGAGGTAGAGGGCGCTGGCCAGGAGTACCAGGCCGAGGAGGTCGGGGTTGCTGGCCAGGACGAGGGTGGCGACCGCCCAACCGACCAGCGCGACGAAGAGGTACAGGCTCGGCACCGGGCCGCGCGGGAAGAGCGCGGTCAGCGCGGCGAGCAGGAGGAAGGCCAGGAGCGCCGGGCCGAGGGTCACCTGGAGCGGCCACGCGAGGATCAACCCGGACAGCGCCGTCACGAACAGCCCGATCCGGACCAGTAGCGGACCAGGGGTGGTACGCCGGACCCGCGCGACCGTGTCGTCGACCCGCACGCGGGCCGCGGTCGCCACCTCGCGAGCAGCGGTACCGACGTTCACCGCAGCACCGCCTTCGGCGCCGACGCCATCCGCGACACCTGGCGTAGCACCTCGTCGAGGCTGCCCGGACCGGCCCAGGCGACGACCGGTACGCCGTGCTCACGCAGCTGTTCCAGGGTGTTCGTGCGCTCCAGCCGCCACAGCCGGCCGGCCGCGGTGGCCCAGTCACCACGGACCGGAAGCGGGAGGTCGGCAGGCAGCGTGTCGATGCCGACCACGAACCGGCCGGCCCGCGCGAACCGGGCGATCATCGCCGCCGCCCGCGTGTCCAGCAGCGGCGTCAGCACCACGACGAGCGCGTTCGACGAGACCGTGTGCGGGCCGAAGGCGTCCGGCGAGGGTTCGAAACCGGCACCGGCGACGCTGACCCCGAGCAGCCACTCCAGCACGGTGTGGTACTGCCGGCGGCCGCTCGCCGCGCGCAGCCGGCGCGCCCGGAAGCCGTACTCCAGCAGGGACACCCGGTCGCCACGGTGCAGGTAGTGCTCCGCGATACCGGCGGCGGCACGGACGGTGGTGTCCAGCACCGATCGCGCACCGTGCAGCCCGCCGGACGGGCCGGCCTCGTGCAGCACATCGAGCACGAGCACCACCTCCGCGTCGCGGTCGGACAGCGTCGCGGCGACGTGCAGCTCGCGGGTACGCAGGGAGACCCGCCAGTCGATGCGCCGCAGCCGGTCCCCCGGCGCGAACCTCCGTACCCCGGCCAGCTCGCCGCCCTCGCCCGGCCGCCGGGAGTGGTGCACGCCGACCAGCCCGGCCGCGCGCGGCATCGAGTCCTCGGCGGTGAACGGGTCGGTGACCGGGAATACCTTGATCCGCCGGGCCGTCCCGACACCGGGATCGCTGACCAGCAGCCCGTCGGCGGCCACCGCGTGGGCGACCGCCGGCCCGAGCGCCGGCCGGCCCCAGCGCATCGCGTGCGCCCGCAGCTCCAGGTCGGCCGCTGCCCCGGGAGCCACGGACGTCACGTAGGGCCGGTCGCCGTGCGGCACGACCAGCCAGGGTGAGATCGCGGTGCGCAGGATGACCAGGTCGTACCGCACCGTGTCGGGGTTACCGACGCTGAGCCCGGCCGGCACCCGGCCGCCCTCGCCGATGAACTCCGCGCCCATGTGGACGCTCACCAGCGGTACCCGGGACGGGCGCCGCCAGATGCCCAGCGCCGCGCCGAGCGCGAACGGCGCGGCCAGCACCACCAGATCCGCGCGGCCGAACAGCATCGCCGCGGCGAGCAGTACCCCGACCACCAGCACCACCCGGCCGAACGCGACCGTCGGCGACCACCGGCGCAGCGCGTCCTTCAGGTGCCGGGGCCCGGTGGGTTCCCCACCGGGTGCCGCCGGGCGTAGCTTGACCACCGCTCAGGCCCGGGGCGGCGCGGGGTACCGGTACGAGTCGTGGGCCGGGTGGGGCGAGGGCTCGCCGTACGACGGCAGGGCGCCGCTCGCCGGCGCGGGCGTGCGGGCCAGCACCTCGGCGACGACCGTGGCGGACTGGGTCTGGCGCAGCCACATCTCCGGCTTGAGCGTGATCCGGTGGGACAGCGCGGGGACCGCGACGTCCTTGACGTCCTCGGGGATCACGTAGTCCCGCCCGGCCAGCGCCGCCCGTGCCCGGGAGAGCAGCAGCAGCGCGAGGGAGCCGCGCGGCGAGGCGCCGACGAGTACCTGGTGGTGCTCGCGGGTCGCGGCGGTCAGCTCGACGATGTACCGGCCGACCGAGTCCTCCACCACCACGTCCTCCAGCGCCCGTTGCATGGCGACCAGCATCGCGGCGTCGACGACCGGGTCGAGGTACGCCTCCTCCTGCCGGCGCGCCACCCTCCGGCGCAGCACGTCCCACTCCTCCTCGCGGTCCGGGTAGCCGAACGAGACCCGCAGCAGGAACCGGTCGAGCTGGGCCTCGGGCAGCGGGTACGTGCCCTCGTACTCGATCGGGTTGGCGGTGGCGAGAACGTGGAACGGCGCGGTCAGCCGGTACGTGGTGCCCTCGACGGACACCTGCTTCTCCTGCATCGCCTCCAGGAGGGCGGCCTGGGTCTTCGGCGGCGTGCGGTTGATCTCGTCGGCGAGCAGCAGGTTGGTGAAGACCGGCCCGGGCCGGAAGGTGAAGTCGTGGTTGCGCTGGTCGTACAGGAACGACCCGGTCACGTCGGCGGGCAGCAGGTCGGGGGTGAACTGGAGTCGCCGGAACTCGATGCCCAGCGCCTGGGCGAAGCTGCGCGCGGTGAGGGTCTTCCCGAGGCCCGGCAGGTCCTCCAGGAGGACGTGGCCGCCGGCCAGGATGCCGGCGAGGACCAGCTCCAGCGCGCCGCGCTTGCCGACGACGACCGTGCCGACCCGGTCGAGGACGGCGCGGCCGAGCCGCCCGACCTCGTAGACCGGCATGGCCTCGACGCGGGCACCGCTGGTCATAGCTCCTCCATGAGCGTGATGAGGCCGGCGAGCTCGCGCGGCGACGGGTTCTTGGGTACCGGTGTGGTGACGAAGGTCCAGAGTTGCTCGCCGAGCAGCGCGCGGGCCCGGACCGGATCGGCGCCACGGACCACCCCGTGCCGTACCCGCAGCCGCGCGTCGATCAGCTCCACCAGCCTCGGCTGGACGCTGCGGGCGAACTGGCCCTTGTCGTTCTGCAGCCGCACCCAGGACAGCCGGTTGTCCCAGCGGGCGGTCGCGGTGAGCAGCCCGTCCCGGCTCGCGGCGTCGACCTGGTCCTCGCTGACCAGCTCGCCGGACGGCCGTACCAGGGTCTCCGGCAGCCGGCGCGGGTCGATCCAGCGCAGCAGCCCGCGCAGGATCCGCCCGACCAGCAGCACCATCGCGATCAGCGGGTACGGCACGTCCAGGCCGGCGAGCTTGAAGAAGGCCCAGGCTGGCAGCGCGAGCACGGTCGACCACAGCACCGCCCTGGCGAGCCACCACCACAGGCGCTCGTCGGCGGGGCCGGCCCGTTCCGGTTCCGGCTCCTCGGCGTAGTCGAGCAGGTCGTCGAGGGGCGTCGTCACGGTACCGCGGCCCGTTCCCGGGACAGTTCCTCGCGGAGCTGGCGCAGGGCGGCCCGCGCCTGGTCCCGGGTGCGGATGTCGACCCGGTGCGTGGCGTACCGGGCCTCCCGGTACACCTCGGCGAGCAGGTACAGCACCGGAGCGCTGACCGCGTGCCCGGTGAGCAGCCGGGTGACCAGCTCGGTCGGCGTGTCCCCGACGTGCCGTGGGGTACCGGCGGCGGCCGCCGCCTGCTCCAGCCGCACCCAGCACGCGATCACCGCCCGGCGCGGATCGGCGTCGGCGTCGTCCAGCTCGGACAGGCCGGCCTCGACAGCCGCGATGACCTGTTCCCGCGCCGGCACGGGGGCCGGCGCCGGCTCGACCTCGTGCCGGCGCTCGCGCAGCCGCAGCCCGTTGCGCAGCAGGTACCAGACCAGAACCCCGACCCCCGCCAGGACGATCAGTACGCACAGCGCCTGTGCCGCGACGAGGAGCCAGCCCGGCAGGTGGATCGACTGGCGTTCGTTCTGCGGGATCTGCGTGGGGATGGCGAGCGGAGGCTCCGAGGGCTCGCGGAGGTCGAAGGTCGGGCCGGCGCCGGGGGTCGGCCGCTCGCCCTGCTGCATCGGGCGGAGCTGCGGGCTGGCCAGCATCGCCGCGACCGCCGCGGCGGCGAGCAGCAGCCCCACCGCCAGCAGCGGCCCGAAGCGACGCAGGCCGATCATGGCATTCCCATCAGGCGAGCCCGGCGAGTTGCTTCGCCCGGGCGAACACGTCGTCCAGCATCGCTGGCGTCAGCCGGCCGGTAAAGGTGTTCTGCTGGCTGACGTGATAACAGCCTAGGAGAGCCGGCGTGCCGGTGCGGACCTGGGCGAGGGCACCGTGCCCGAACGGCGGGCGGGGACTTGGCGGCGGTTGCCGGTACACCCGGGAGAAGGCCGGCCACCACGCGGCCCAGGCGAACGCACCCAGGGCGACCACGACCCGCAGCGTGGGTCTGATCAGGTCCACCTCCCGGTGCAGCCACGGCGCGCAGGTGTCCCGCTCGGCCGGGGTGGGTTTGTTGTCCGGTGGCGCGCAGCGGACCGCCGCGAAGACCCGGGTGTGGAACAGGACCAGGCCGTCGTCGCGCGCCACGCTGGTCGGCTGGTTGGCCAGGCCGGCACGGTACAGGGCGGCGAAGAGCACGTCGCCCGAGCGGTCGCCGGTGAAGATGCGGCCGGTACGGTTGCCGCCGTGCGCGGCGGGGGCGAGCCCGAGGATCGCGACGCGCGCGTCGGCGGGGCCGAAGCCGGGGACCGGCCGGCCCCAGTACTCCTGGTCGCGGAAGGCGGCCCGGCGCTGCGCCGCGACGCTCTCCCGCCAGGCCACCAGCCGCGGGCAGGCGCGGCACCCGCTCACCCGGGCGTCGAGCGCCGCGAGGTCCCCGGCCGCGTCGGCCTGCTCGGCCACCTGGTCCGCGGTCAGCGCCGGGGTCACGCCAGCTTGCTCCGGAACAGTTCGAGGGTGCGGGCCCAGGCCGTGGCGGCGGCCGCCGGGTGGTACACCTCGGGCCGGTCGTCGTTGAAGAACGCGTGGTGGGTACCGGGGTAGTCGTACGCGGTGACCTCGCCGCCGGCCTCCTCGATGGCCCGCCTGGCGGTCTGCACGCCGGGCGCCGCCGAGGTGCCGTCCTCCTCGCTGCAGTGGATGACCGCGGCCTTGCCGGCGTAGTTGGACCAGCGGGGCCGCATCCGCTCCCACGGCAGCGGCGGGTAGAAGCCGACCGCCGCGACGATCCGGTCGGACAGCGTCGCCGACCACAGCGCCAGGCTGCCGCCCGCGCAGAACCCGACGGTACCGATCCGGCCGCTGACCTCGGGCAGGCCATGCAGGTGCTCGGCGGCACCGGCGATGTCCTTGGCGGCCTCGTCCATCGCGAGGCCCATGATGAGCTTGGCGGCCTCGTCCGGTTCGGTGGTCTGCACGCCGTGGTACAGGTCCGGCGCCAGCGCGATGTAGCCGGCTTCGGCGAACCGGTCGGCCACCTCCCGGACGTGCGGGACCAGCCCCCACCACTCCTGGATGACGATCACGCCGGGGCCCTGGCCGCCGATCGGCGTGGCCAGGTATCCCTCGCTCGATCCGCCGTTGCTCGGGTACCGCACGATCTCGCCCACCGGCGTAGCCAACCACGCGCTTCCCGATTACGGAAGTCCGCCGCCCGTGGGGCGGCACCGGAGATCCGGCGCCGCCCCACGGCGGACTACTTCTTGTTGGGTTCGAGGCAGAGCACCGAGCCCGCCTTGCCCTGCTCGCCCTGCCAGAGCGCCGACTCGGCGGTCGGCCACGCGGCGCAGATCTTCTCGTCGGTGTCGAACTGGATCTCGGTCTTGTTGCTGACGACGCCGACCACCTTGTAGTTGGCGGCGGCGTCGTCGCACTTCACGATCTTGGTGTTCCGCACTTCCCTGGCCGTGGTGCTGGTCAGCGCCTCGCTCTTGATGCAGTCGCCGACCTTGGCGTGGGTCGTGCTGTCCTTGTTCTTGACGGCGCTGTAGATGGCGAAGCCGCCCGCGATGAGGGCGAGGACGAGGACGCCGCCCAGGGCACCGATGAGCCGCCCGGCGATGCCCTTCTTCTTCTGCGGCGGCGGCGGCGCGGGCGCGCCGCCGTACGGCGGCGGAGCCGGCGCTTCGCCGCCCTGCGGCGCATAGGGGTTGCCGCCGCCCTGCTGGTACGGGGTGCCACCGGGTGGGCCGTACGAGCTGCCACCCTGCGGGCTGTACTGGGTGCCGCCCGGCTGGTCGTACGGGCTACCGCCCTGCGAGCCGTACGGGTTGCCCCCCTGCTGCTGGTTGTACGGGTTGTAGCCTCCGTACGACTGTCCGGGGTTGGCGGGGTCCGTCACTGTCAGTTCCTTCCGGGGATTGGCAAACGAAGCGCACCCTAGCCGTTGTGCTCCGGTCCGCGCCACCCCGTCCGACCGATTTCGCGCAAGTCGGACCGAGGGGTTAACCAGCGCAGTATCCCCCCGACGGCCATGGCGGGCAGCCCACCCGGACGCCTTGCCCGGATCCCCTCCGGCACCCGCCGAGCCGGTGGATGTGCGCCAGGATCGCTACAGCTCGTAGCTGCCCGGAGCCAGAGTGCCTATTTCTTGGTGGGAGCCAGACAGAGCACCGAGCCGGTACCGCCGGTCCGGCCCTGCCACAGCTCGGACACCGCGCTCGGGTACGCGGCGCAGATGTTGTCGTCGACATTGAACTGTGCCTCGGTCTTCCCGGGCACGATGCCGACGACCTTGTACTTCGCGTCCGGTGCGTCGCACCGGACGATCTTGACGTCGGTGACCTCCTTCGCCGTCGAACTGTCCATGGTCTCGCCGGCCAGGCAGTCGCCGACCTTCGCCTTGGCCGGGTCGGTGGTCTTGGGGTTGGGCGTGGCGCCGGCCGAGGCGTGTGCGGTCGGGCGGCCGGTGGCGCCGGCACTGGCGCCGGCACTCGCGCCGGCCTGGCTCGCCGCGTCGTGCTTGGCCTTGCTGCCGATGATGTAGAGGCCGCCGAGGATGAGGCCGGCGAGCAGGACGAGGGCCGCGATGAGGATGCCCGCCACCTTCGCGCCACTGCCCTTCTTCGGCGGCGGCGTACCGTACGGGCCCGGCGTCCCGTAGGGCGTGCCGTAGGGACTGCCGTACTGCGGCGGCGCGCTGTACGGGTTCTCGTACGGGTTGCTGCCGTACGGGCTGCCGTACTGCGGGCTGCCGTACTGTGGGCCGGGCGGCGGGCTGCCGTACTGTGGGCCAGGCGGCGGGCTGCCGTACTGTGGGCCAGGCGGCGGGCCAGGCGGCGGGCTGCCGGGCTGGCCGCCGTACGGGTTGCCGTACTGGCCGGGCTGCTCGTTGTACTGACCAGGCTGTACGTAGGGGTCGGGTTGGCCGCCGTACTGGCCACCTGGAGGTGGGTAGCCGCCCCCGTAGGGCGGCCCGGATCCGGGGTACCGGGGATCCGTCATGGTCGGCTCCTCGCGAGTAAGAGCGAAAGGCGCACGCTAACTGGTACGCGCAAGTCCCGACACCCCCGTACGGCTGGTAATTGTCCAGTTTCGCTACTGTGTGCGGCGTGACGGATCTGCTTACCCGACTGGCCGCAGCCCCCGGCCTGTACCGCGGGCGCGGCGACGGTCCGGAGAGCGGACCGTTCGTCGCGCGGATGGCGGTCGCGACCGTGCTGCGCGGCCGGGCGGTGACCCTGGACTACGAGGCCACCAACGACCGCAACGGACTCCAGCACGTCGAGCACACCGTGCTCGCCACCGGCGAGGGCGGCCGGCTGGAGCTGCACGTCGCCTGCCTGGAGCTGCCCGGGGTGGTCCGGTTCGTGGAGACCACGCCCGGCGCGTTCACCGCGTACGAGGGCCCGTTCCCGGCGCGCATCGTGGTCAGCCTGGCCGGCAACGGGCACCTGCACTACGCGTGGTGGTACTCGCGGGACGAGTCCGAGCCGAAGGAGCAGAGCCGCGCCGACGTCCGCCGGACGGGTTAGCGGTCCTCCGCGAGGGACGGCTCAGCAAGGGACCAGGCGATGCCGTCGAGGATGTCGTGCTCGCTGGCGATCACGGACTCCGCGCCGGCCCGGTCCAGGATGATCCGCAGGATCAGCGCCCCGGCGCCGATCACGTCCGCCCGGCCCGGGTGCATCACCGGCATGGCGAGCCGCTGGGCGCGGGTACGCCCGAGCAGGTCCGCGGTCACCCGGGCCACGTCGGCGCGGGTGAGGCGCGCGTGATGGATGCGCTCGGGCTGGTACCGGGGCAGGTCGAGAGCGATCGCCGCCACCGTCGTGACCGACCCGGCCAGGCCGACCACCTGTTCGGCCACTCTGCCACCCACGGCGTCGAGCGCGCGGTCCACGGCGGCCTCGATGTCGTCACCCGCGGCGGCGACCTCGGCCGGGGTGGGTGGGTCGGAGTGCAGGTGCCGCTCGGTCATCCGGACGCAGCCGATGTCGACGCTCAGCGCGTGCTCCACCCCGGCCGCCCCCACCACGAACTCGGTGGAGCCGCCGCCGATGTCCACCACCAGGTACCGGGCCGGGGGCAGGCCGCGCACCGCGCCCGTGAAGGACAGCCGGGCCTCCTCGTCGCCGCTGACCACCTCGGGCGGGCGGCCGAGGGTGGCGAGCACCATCGCCCGGAAGTCGCCGGCGTTGCGGGCGTCGCGGGAGGCCGAGGTGGCGACCATCCGGACCCGCTCGGCGCCGAGTGTGGCGATGGCATCCGCGTACCCCGCCAGGGCCACCCGGGTCCGCTCGATCGCCGCCGGGGCGAGGACGCCGGTGCGGTCGACGCCCTCGCCGAGCCGGACGATCTCCATCCGCCGGGTCACGTCGGTCAGCGCGCCGCCGTCCGGCGGGAGGTCCGCGACGAGCAGCCGGATGGAGTTGGTACCGCAGTCGATCGCCGCGACCCGGGTCACGCGGCGTCCTCGCCGATCTTCAGCAGCATCCGGGTGTTGCCGAGCGTGTTCGGCTTGACCCGTTCGAGGTCGAGGAACTCGGCCACGCCCTCGTCGTACGAGCGCAGCAGCTCCTCGTAGACCTTCGGGGGTACCGGCGCGCCGTCGATCGGCGCGAAGCCGAGCCGGCCGAAGAACCCGGTCTCGAAGGTGAGGCAGAACACCTTGGCGACGCCGAGTTCCCGGCCGGCGGAAAGCAGCGCCTCGACGATCCGGTATCCGATCTTGTGGCCGCGGTACCCCGGGTCGACCGCCACGGTGCGCACCTCGGCGAGGTCCTCCCACATGACGTGCAGCGCGCCGCAGCCCACCACGGCGTCGCCATCCAGCGCGACCCGAAACTCCTGCACGTCCTCGTACAGCGCGACGGTCGCCTTGGACAGCAGCCGGCGCTCGGGGGAGTACAGGTCGATCAGGCGGCGGATGCCCCGCACGTCGCGGGTACGCGCCCGCCGGATGGTGACCTCCATGCCCGGAGGGTATCGCCTGTCGAAGGCCGGACAGTCCGTTGCCCGGCGGCCGGACCTGCCCCACATTGAACGGCCAAAGCGGCGGCCGGCTCCGTCAGTTACCAGACAGTACCAAGCCGGCCGCCGGAGCCTCCGATAGAGAAGCACCGCTATGCCGGCTTCGACGAGGAAGCCGGCACGCAAGGGCCGCCGGTCCACCAGGGCTCGGCTCGTTCGCGCACCTGATCGCCGAGCGGGTTGACGCCGGGACCGGCGGCCAGCGCGTGCGCCAGGAGTACGTGCAGGCACTTGACCCGGGTCGGCATCCCACCGGCCGACACGCCCGCGATCTCCGGTACCTCACCCAGCTTCGCCCGCCGCGCCAGGTAGTCCTCGTGCGCGGCGCGGTACCGGGTGGCCAGGTCCGGATCCGCGGCCAGCCGGGCGTTCATCTCCTTCATCAGGCCGCCGGACTCCATCCGGCCGCACGCGGCGACCGCCCGGGGACACGTGAGGTAGAACAGCGTCGGGAACGGGCTGCCGTCGGCCAGCCGGGGCGTGGTCTCCACCACGTCGGGCAGGCCGCACGGGCAGCGGTGCGCCACCCGGCGGGTGCCCCTGGGGGTGCGGCCGAGCTGCTCCGCGACGGCGGCCAGGTCCGCCGGTTCGATCACGGCCTGGTGCCCGGCTTGTCCGCGGCCCGCACGCTCGACCACAGCTTGCCGTACCACGGCCCGGTGTCGATCGCCTGCCCCGCGTCGGGGTCGGCGGCGGGATCCGGGGTACCCGCCGCCGGCCCGGTCACGAACGCCTTGTCCCCCGGCAGCACCATCTGCAGCCGCTTGTGCGCCATCGCGATGATGTAGTCCTTGTCGTTCCACTTGGCGACCTGGGTCTGCTTCTCCTGGATCCGCACCCGCTGCGCGCTCTGGCTGGACTCCAGCGCCGCGATCTGCGCCTGCTGGGCCAGGTAGATCCGCATCGGGTAGGCGTATGCGAGCAGCAGCGCGATCAGTACCAGGGAGAGCGTGGCCGCCCGGCCGGTGAACCGGCCCGGCTGCGGAGCGGGCGTGCGCTGGGC
>JBKPCQ010000318.1:0-5327 GCA_046727455.1 Actinomycetota bacterium
CCGACCACCTTGTACGGCAGGCCGATCCGGATGAACACCTCTTCGAACACCCGGGACTGCGCGTTGGTGCGGTAGAACACGGCCACGTCGCCCGGCCGGGCCGCGCCCGCGTCGCGGAGCCGGTCGATCTCCCGCGAGACCCAGTCCGCCTCGGCGTGCTCGGTGTCCGCGACGTATCCGACGATCCGCTCGCCCGCCCCCGCGTCGCTCCACAGCCGCTTGGGCTTGCGCTCGGTGTTGCGGTCGATGACCGCGTTGGCGGCCGACAGGATGGTCTGCGTGGAGCGGTAGTTCTGCTCCAGCAGGATCGTGGTGGCGTTGGGGAAGTCCCGTTCGAACTCCAGGATGTTGCGGATCGTCGCGCCACGGAACGCGTAGATGGACTGGTCCGCGTCGCCGACGACACACAGCTCCCCGGTGTCCCCCACCAGCTCCTTCACCAGCGCGTACTGCGCGTGGTTGGTGTCCTGGTACTCGTCCACCAGCACGTGCTTGAACCGGCGGCGGTACTTCTCCGCCACTGCCGGGTAGGCGCGCAGCAGGTGGACCGTCGTCATGATGAGGTCGTCGAAATCCAGCGCCTGCGCCTCGGCAAGGCGGCGCTGGTACATCGTGTACGCCTCGGCGAGCGTGCGCTCGATCGGGCCCCGAGCCTTCGCGCTGAACGACTCCGGATCGATCAGCTCGTTCTTCAGGTTCGACACCTGCGCGGCCAGCGAGCGGGCCGGGTAGCGCTTCGGATCGAGGTCCAGCTCCCGGGTGACCATCTGCATGAGCCGGCGGGAGTCGTCGGCGTCGTAGATGGAGAACGTGGACTTCAGGCCGGCGTGCTCGTGCTCGGCGCGCAGGATCCGCACGCACGCGGAGTGGAAGGTGGACACCCACATCAGCCGGGCCCGGTTACCGACCAGCGCGGCGACCCGCTCCTTCATCTCGCCGGCCGCCTTGTTGGTGAAGGTGATCGCGATGATCTCGCCGGGGTGGACGCCGCGGGCGGCCAGCAGGTAGGCGATGCGGTGGGTGAGCACCCGGGTCTTGCCCGAGCCGGCACCGGCCACGATGAGCAACGGTGACCCGGTGTGGGTCACCGCCGCCCGCTGCGGATCGTTGAGCCCGGACAGCAGCTTCTCCGGGTCGCTGCGGCGCTTCGGCGGGTCAGCGGACCGGGTGGCGGGAGCTTCGGAGACGGCAGGCATCGCGTCCACGAGTCTATGCCGGGCCACCGACAAGACTGGAGAAGCCGGCCCGGCGCCAGGTGGCGCGGCACGTCGCGCCTAGAGTGTCCGGCATGCCGCCACAGTCCCTGGGTATCACGGTCACGGTCGCCGCGCTGCTGCTGGCCGCGTGGACGCTGGTGCCGGTACTCCGCGACCGGCCGCTGTCCGCGCGGCACTGGGTCGGACTCGCGCTCGTCCAGGCGCTGGTGGTGGCCGAGACCGGAGCGGCCGTCTGGCACCTCGCGAACGGGGCGCATCCGCGCGAGTACGTGACGTTCATCGGGTACCTGGTCGCGCTGTTCCTCCTCCTGCCGTTGGCCGCAGCGCTGGCCTGGCTGGAGCCGACCCGGTGGGGCGCGCTGATCGTGACCGTGGCCGCGCTGGTGGTACAAGTCCTGATCCTGCGCGTCGACCAGCTCTGGAGCGGCCGTGCCTGACCGGCCCCTCAACACCGGACCCGGCCGGGTACTCATCGGCGTGTACGGGCTCTTCGCGCTCTCGGCCACCGCACGGGCCGTGGTACAGATCGCGACCCAGTTCGCCGAGGCGCCCCTGGCGTACCTCCTGTCCGCCCTGTCCGGCGTCATCTACATCGTCGCGACCGTCGCGCTCGCCCGCTCGTACCGGCGCCTCGCGCTGGTCTGCTGCTCGATCGAGCTGGTCGGCGTCCTCGCCGTCGGTACCGCCAGCCTGGTCTACTCCGACGCCTTCCCGAAGGCGACGGTCTGGTCCCTGTACGGCATCGGGTACGGCTTCGTCCCGCTCGTGCTGCCGGTCCTCGGGCTGCTGTGGCTGTGGCGAGCGGCACGGACGCCGAGCCGGGCTTGACGCGCCCCGGCATCGGGATGGCATACTCGTGGGCGTGATCCATCAGGTGCGATTTTTCTACTACGGCTCCGGGAGTCCGGCAGCCGTAGGTCGCGCCTGAAACCAAAGACCTGCGAACGCCCCGGGCTCCACGAGCCCGGGGCGTTTCGGCGCTCCCGGGCCAGCGGACCCGACCGACCCGAAGGAGCACTAAGATGAACGGCACGATGGTGAGCGACTCCTCGCCCGAGACGGCCGGCGCCGAAACCGATGGTCCGCAGGCCCGAATCGCGGCCCTGCGCACCCGGATCGACGAGATCGACGCCACGATCATCCGGCTGTGGCAGGAGCGCGCGGCGATCTCCCAGGAGGTCGGGGTGACCCGCGTCGCCTCGGGCGGCACCCGGCTGGTGCTTTCCCGCGAACGGGAGATCCTCGACCGGTTCCGCAGCGCCCTCGGTGCCGACGGCACCCAGCTCGCCCTGCTCGTCCTGCGCGCCGGGCGCGGGCCACTGTGAATTTCCCGCCATCGGTCAAGCCGCTGGAGGACGTGGCCCGGGTACTGGTCGTCTCGGCACACCCTGACGACGTCGACTTCGGTGCCGCCGGCACGGTCGCCCGCTGGGTGGACGAGGGCCTCGCGGTCGCCTACCTGGTCGTCACGCGCGGCGATGCGGGCGGCTTCGACGACACCCCCCGGGACCAGATGCCCCTGCTGCGCGAGGCCGAGCAGCGCGCGGCCGCCAAGGCCGTCGGGGTCGAGCAGGTGGACTTCCTCGACGGGTACCAGGACGGCATCCTGACCCCGTCGCCCGACCTGCGCCGGGACATCACCCGGGCGATCCGCCGATATCGCCCCGACCGCATCCTCACCAACTCCCCGCTGCGCCGGTGGGAGCGCATCGCCGGCCCCGGCCACCCCGACCACCTCGCCGTCGGCGAGGCCACCACGTGCGCGATCTATCCGGACGCGCGCAACCCGTTCGCCTTTCCCGAGCTGCTGCGCGACGAGGGGCTGGAGCCCTGGGTGGTCCGCGAGGTCTGGTACCACAGCGGTCCCGACCCGGACCACGCCGTCGACATCACCGCCACCTACCCGCGCAAGCTGGCCGCCCTCGCCGCGCACGCGACGCAGACCTCCCATGAGGACGTCGAGGCGCGGCTGCGCCCCCTCCTCCGGCTCAACGCCCGCAAGGCCGGGCTGCCCGAGGACTCCCTCGCCGAGATGTTCACGGTTCTGCGCACCGGCTAGACGAGTCGGCGGTCGGCGGCCCACCTCGACAGCTCGTACCGGTTGGACATCTGCAGCTTGCGCAGCACGTTGGAGACGTGGGTCTCGACCGTCTTGATCGAGATGTAGAGCTCCTTCGCGATCTCCTTGTACGCGTACCCCCGCGCCAGCAGCCGCAGCACCTCGCGCTCCCGGTTGGTGAGCTGGTCCAGTTCGGGGTCGGCGACGGGGGTGTCCGTCCGGGCGGCGAAGGCGTCGAGGACGAACCCGGCCAGCCGCGGGCTGAACACCGCGTCCCCCTCGGCCACCCGGCGGATCGCGTCGGCGAGGTCCTCCGGCGCGATGGTCTTCGTCACGTACCCGCGCGCCCCGGCCCGGATCAGCCCTATCACGTCCTCGGCCGCGTCGGACACCGACAATGCCAGGAACTTGACCTGCGGATGCGACTTGCGGACCGACTCCAGTACGGCCCGCCCGCCGCCGTCGGGCATGTGCACGTCGAGGAGTACCACGTCGGGCTGGACGGCGGCGATCGCGGTCACCGCCTGGCCCACCGTGCTGGCCTCCCCGACCACGTTGACGTACGCGCCCAGCTCGGCGCGCACCCCGGCACGGAACATGACGTGGTCGTCGACCAGGAACACCCGCAGTCGGGACTGCTCATCCATGTCGTTCTCTCCCTTCCGCGGTCGGCATCCGTAGCCGTACCTCGGTGCCGCTCCCCGGTTCGCTGCGGATCTCCGCCGTGCCGCCGTGCCGTTCCATCCGGCCCACGATCGAGCCGCGTACGCCGTGCCGGTCCGGCCCGACCTCGGCCGGGACGAAGCCGACCCCGCGGTCGCGCACGAACACGCTGACCGCCTCGGTTTCCACCTCGGCGTACAGGGAAACCGAGGTCACCTTGGCGTGCCTCGCGGCGTTGACCAGTGCCTCCCGTACCGCGGCGACGAGCGCCGCGATCCGGTCCGTCACGTCGATATCACCGACGACCACCGACTCGACCACGATCGCGTACGTGTCCTCGACCTCGGCGACGACCTCCTCGACCGCGGCGCTGAGCCGCTCGGTCGGTGAGGCGGTCGGCTTGTAGAGCCAGTTGCGCAGGGTACGCTCCTGGCCGCGGGCCAGCCGGACCACCTCCTTGGCGTCACCCGCCTTGCGCTGGATCAGCGCCAGCGTGTGCAGCACCTGGTCGTGCACCATCGCGGCGATCTCGGCCCGCTCCTGTTCGCGGATCCGGCCGACCCGCTCGGCGCGGAGCTGGCCGAAGGTGCGCCACAGCAGCGGCGCGATCACCAGCGCGACCCCGGCCAGCGCGACCAGCGCGTAGAGCAGGCCGCCCAGCAGTACGGTGAATCCGACCCCCGAGTTCGGCCCGAGGACCAGGGCGATGCCGATGACCCCGACGATCACGCAGGCCCCGCCGCCCACGATGCGGAGCAGGTAGCTGCGCCGGCCGGTCTCGTCGACGACGGCGCCGAGCCACGGGGCGTTCGGGACGGCCTCGGTCCACCGGCGGCGCCGTACCGGGTCCGCGAGGTGCCAGATGATGCCCGCGCCGATCGCGACCATGGCGATCAGCCAGCCGATCGCCCCGCCGCTGCCGCCGCCCAGCCCGGCCATCTGCTGGACCAGCAGGACCCCGATGGCGAGCGCGAAATACGGCAGCATCTGCCGCTTGTCCCGTTTGGCCGGTACCGTGCCCGGTGGGGTCGGTACGACCGCCCAGAACACGGCGTAGAGCAGTGCCCCGAGCCCGCTGAACGGGAGCAGCGCGACAAACGCGATCCGTACCACGAAGGTGCGTACCCCCAGGTGCGCGGCGATGCCCGACGCCACCCCGGCAACCAGACGGTTGCCCGGGTCGCGGTAGAGCCGGCGCAGGGTCGTCAACGAGGCATCCTTCGGTACCGGTGGCGGGTGACGCTCCGATCGTCACACGGTACGGCGGTTCGCGGCCACGGGGACGACCCGGACATTGGCCCGCGAAAGTCGGGCCGGAAGTCAGGGTCGGGTCAGGGTCGTGGCCCGAGGCATCTCAGCACTTAGGAGCGCGACGATGGGCCCATGAG
>JBKPCQ010000319.1:0-9656 GCA_046727455.1 Actinomycetota bacterium
GGCACCAGGCAGGGGTACGACGGCTCCCGGGTCCCCGTTGTAGAGGACGTCCCGGACGAGTGTTCCCTCCCGGTCGAACAGCACGGCGTCGGTCAACCGTCCGGAAGCCCGCCCCTGCCCGCGATATCGCCCACAGGCTGCCGGTTCCCTCACCGTGCAACATCAAACATGGGGCTGACCTCGTGTGACCGGAGACCGAGGGGGGTACCAGCACGTCATGTCCGTGGGTACCGACAACGACCTGATCACGACATTGAAACGGGTGGCGGCGGTGTTCAAGCAGGTCGGAATCCCCTTCGCGCTCGCCGGGGGATTCGCCGCGTACGCGCGGGGCGGCACATCGAGCGACCACGACGTCGACTTCCTTCTGCGGGAGCGCGACGTCGACAAGGCGCTCGACGCCCTCGCGGAGGTCGGCTTCCGTACCGTCCGCCCGCCGGAGGACTGGCTCGTCAAGGTGTACGACGACGACCTCATGGTGGACCTGATCTTCCGGCCGGTCGACGAGCCGGTCACCGACGAGACGCTGGCCGACACCACGCCGATCTCGGTGGCCGCGATCCTCATGCCGGTGATCTCGGCTACCGTGCTGATGGAGCACAAGCTGCTGACCTTCGGCCAGCACTACTGCGACTACGCCAAAGCGCTGCCGCTGGCGCGGTCCCTCCGGGAGCAGATCGACTGGGTGCGGGTACGCAAGGCGACCGAGCACTCGCCGTACGCGCAGGCGTTCCTGTTCCTGCTGGAGAAGCTCGACGTGATCCGCGAAGGGGAGTCATGAGTCCCACCCTGGACGAGTACACCGAGGCCGCCGTGCAGCGGCTGCTCACCGAGCACCCGAGCCTGGGCGAGCAGGGCATCACCCTGACCCGGCGGGAGCACTGCCTCGCCCTGTCCGGCGAGGTGGAGAGCCCGCAGCGGCGCGACGAGATCCGGCGGCTGGTCACCGAGGCCCTGCCGGACGTCGAGATCTGCTGCGACATCGGCATCATCCGGACGGGCGCGCCGACCGAGCACGAGGACCTGTCATGATTCGCTTGGCCGCCGTCGGGGACGTGCACCTCGACGCGGACGTGCTGGGCCGGTACCGGCCGGCGCTCGACCAGCTCGGCGAGTGTGCCGACGTCCTGCTGCTGGCCGGCGACCTGACCCGGCACGGTACGGTCGCCGAGGCCAAGTGCGTGGCGACCGAGTTCGGCGGCCTGCCGGTACCGGTGATCGCCGTGCTCGGCAACCACGACCACCACTCCGACCAGCCGGCCGAGGTGACCGCCGTCCTGGAGGACGCCGGGATCACCGTCCTGGAGGGCGCAGGCACGGTGCGGACGTTCAACGGCGTCCGACTCGGCGTGGCCGGGGCCAAGGGCTTCGGCGGCGGGTTCGCCGGCCGGTGCGGCAGCGACTTCGGCGAGCCGGAGATGAAGGCGTTCGTCCGGACCACCGTGCGCAGCGCCGACCGGCTCGGGGAGACCCTGCGGGCGCTGGAGTGCGACGTGCTGGTCGCGCTCACCCACTACGCGCCGGTACCGGACACGCTGGCCGGGGAGCCGCCGGAGATCTACCCGTTCCTCGGGTCGTACCTGCTCGGCCAGGCGATCGACTCCGCGCCGACCGCGCTCGCGATCCACGGCCACGCGCACCACGGCTCCGAGCGGGGCACCACCCCCGGCGGGGTACGCGTCCGCAACGTCGCCCACCCGGTCATCAAGCAGGCGTACAGCGTGTTCCATGTCGGCGCGGGGGAACTCACCGCGTCCGGTCACCAGCCCAACCGGGTCAGGCCACCGGCGGGGCGTCCCGCCGGGGTCGCGCCGCCCGCCCGACCACCGGAATCGCCCGGTCCACCCCGCTGATCCTGAGGACCTCGCGGACGGTCCGCCGGGGCGCGGCGAGCACCAGCCGGCCGCCCTCCGCCGCGGCCCGCCGGTGCAGCCAGACGAAGGTACCGACGCCCGTCGAGTCGCAGAAGTCCAGGGCGGACAGGTCGAGCACGACCTCGGTACCGCCGGTGCAGGCCGGGCCGACCAGGGCGCGCAGCCGGTCGACGGTGGTGAGGTCGAGGCTGCCGGTCACCCGGAAGACCGGTGGCCCGTCCCCCTCGACCCGCTGGACCTGGAACTGGGCCTGTCGCGCTGCCATGCAGAAGTCTCCCGCCGCCGCGGCACACTTTACGCACCCTTGTGGGCGGGCGCGAGAGTGAGCCGCCGTGTCGTGGGTACGGGGTTGGTGACAGGCGGACCGACGGGGCGGCCGGTACGCTCGCCGTACAAGGAACGGCGGAACCATGACGCGGCTGCAGACCCACATCGAGGCGGAACGGCCGGTGACGGTCGTGCGGTTCGGCGGTCCGTTCGACCTGGCCGACGCGTCGACGGTGTGGAACCTGCTGGTCAAGCTCCTGGCTGACCAGCCCGACGCGCTGGTGATCGACCTCTCCTCGGTCGCCGTCGACGATCCCCAGGTACTGCTCGTGTTCGGCGCGCTGGCCCGCCGGGCCGGCATCTGGCCGGGCGTACCGGTGATCGTCGTCGCGCCCGACGCCGACCTGCGTACCGCCCTGCACCGCCAGGCGGTGGACCGGCGGCTCGCGGTGTGCGCCCAGCGCGGCGAGGCCCTCGTCCTCGCGCACGGGGCACCGGTACCGGCCCGACTGCGCGAGTCGCTGCTGCCCGATCCGGGCGCCGCCCGGCACGCCCGGGACCTCGCCACCGAGGCGTGCCTGCGCTGGGAGCTGCCGCACCTGGTGACGCCCGCGAGCATCATCACGAGCGAGCTGGTCACCAACGGCGTCCGGCACGCCGGTACCCCGCTCGAACTGGCACTCGCGCGTACCGCGCGGTACCTGCACCTCGCGGTGCGGGACGGCGATCCCCGCCCGGCCGTCCGCCGGGAGCCGGGCCAGTTCGCCGTCGCCGGGCGCGGGTTGCTCATCGTCGAGCGCACCGCGCTGTCGTGGGGCTCGACCCGGGTTCAGAGCGGCAAGGTGGTGTGGGCGACGCTGGCGGCCGACGCCCGCCTCGCCGGGTAGGCCAGCTCGGCCAGCCCGGCGCGGCATAGCATCTCCAGCACGCTGTCCCGGGCGCGCGAAAGGCACAGCTCTGTCCCGCCGCGGTGGGCCGCCTGCCAGCCGGCGACCAGGGCGTTCATTCCGGCGGCGTCGATCAGCGGGACCCGCGAGAGGTCGACCCGCACGCTGCGCGGACGGTCGGTGAGCGCGCTCTCGCACAGCGCCGTACGCAGTCGGCCGGCGTTGTCGTGGTCCACCTCGCCGCCGACCTCGACGACGACGGTACCGCCGGGCAGCCGCCGGATCGCGATCCGCGGCCCGCCCGGGTCGGCCTCCTCCGCCGCGGCGGCCTGGCCGGGCCAGACCGGCTCGACGTCGCCCGTCATCGCCTCGCGCAGCCACGCCAGCGTCTGGGCGAGCAGCCGGGAGACGTGCATCTGGGAGATGCCGATCTCCGCGGCGATCTGCGACTGGGTCAGGTTTCCGGAGAACCGCATGTGCACGATGCGCCGCTCGCGCTCGGGCAGTCGGGGCAGCAGCTCGGCGAGTGTTACCCGGTCGTCCAGGGTCTCCACGGCCGGGTCCCGTTCGCCGATCATGGCAACCAGCTCCACCGCGTTCTCCTGGCCGGGGACCGGCGCGTTCAGGGACACCGGTTGGTACGCGTGTGCCAGGTCCATCCCCTCGATGATCTGCTCCTCGGTCACCTCCAGGCGGTCGGCCAGCTCGGCCGCCGTCGGCGCACGGCGCAGCCCCTGGGTGAGCTCCTCGTGGGCCCGCGACACCTCCAGCTTGAGCTCCTGCAGCCGCCGGGGTACCCGGACGCTCCAGCCCCGGTCGCGGAAGTGCTTGCGCAGCTCACCCCGTACCGTCGGGCCGGCGTAGTGGCTGAACGGGCCGCGCCGCGGGTCGTACCCGTCGATGGCCTTGATGAGCCCGACGGCGGCGACCTGGACGAGGTCCTCGAAGGACTCGCCCCGGCCCTGGTAGTGGCGGGCCAGCCGGACGGCGAACGGCAGCCCGGATTCGATCATCCGCTCGCGCAGCAGGTGCCGGGCCGTAGGCTCCTGCGCCATCCGGGCGAACAGTCCTTCGGCGGTCCCGTCCAGCTCGGCGTCGTCCGGGTCGGATCCTGATCGGCGTGGCGATACGACAGGCACGGAAGACTCCTCGCCTGATCGCGGCGGTGCGGGTGGCGTCATGGCACCCGATTCGCGGGGCGCCCGTTTCTTGAGCGCCGGGCCGGGGTCGGAAGCAACGGCATGCCGTTACGCGCTGTGGAAAACCCGGACGCTTGCTACCTTAAGGCGACCGGTCGGATCGCGCAAAGCCTGCCGCGACCTGCCGTTCCCGAATCGCCGGCTGGAGGCGGGTCATGACGAATGCCGAGCCGGGCAACGGGCGTGACCTCGTGGTGGTCGGCGCCTCGGCGGGCGGCGTCGAGGCGTTGCGCGCGCTGGCCGCGCACCTGCCCGGGGACCTGGAGGCGACGGTACTGGTCGTCCTGCACCTGCCGCGCGGCGCCTTCAGCGCGTTGGCGAGCATCATGCGGCGGTCCGGGCCGTTGCCGGCCGACGCGGCCTTCGACGGGGCACCCCTGCGGCGCCGGCAGATCTACGTCGCGCCGGCCGACCACCACCTGATCGTCGCCGACGGTCAGGCCCGCCTGACGCGCGGACCCGCCGAGAACGGGCACCGCCCGGCCATCGACCCGCTGTTCCGCTCCGCCGCGCGGGCGTACGGCAGCCGGGTGATCGGGATCGTCCTGTCCGGGACCCGCGACGACGGCGCGGCCGGCCTCGCGACGATCGTCGCGCACGGCGGGGCCGCACTCGTCCAGGACCCGCAGGAGGCGCTGTACGCCAGCATGCCGGCCAGCGCCCTGGAGCTGGTACCGGACGCGACCGTCGCCACCACGGCCGAGCTGGGTGCGCTGGTCGCCCTGCACACCCGGGACCAGATCCCGTGGGCGCCGGTGGAGCCCGACGCCCCGCTCGACCCGGCGGACATCATCGCGCCCGACCCGGGCGGCAACCCCGGGCCGCCGCCGGTGTTCAGCTGCCCGAGCTGCCAGGGCGGGCTCTACGAGATCCGGACCAGCGGCGCCATCCGGTACCACTGCCGGGTGGGCCACGTCTGGTCCCCGCAGGCCCTGCTGGACGAGCAGGGGACGGCCCTGGAGGCGGCGCTGTGGATGGCTCTGCGCAGCCTGGCCGACAAGAGCGCGCTCGCCCGCCGGATGGCCGCGGCGAGCCGGGCCCGGGGCAACGAGTTCGCATACACGCGGTACACCACACGGGCGGTGGAGGCGGAGGCGGCCGGAAAGCTGATCGCCGACCTGGTCCCCCATGGCGGCGCGCTCAACGACGCCGACGACCGCGACCTGGCCGGTGAGCCGCAGCCCAACGGAAGCCGGTAGCCTGGCAGTCTCAGGGCGCCTCTTTGACGCTGGCGTGCGTGCCATCATGCGGAGGCCACGGTGACCACCACGGATCCCCAGTTCGAGTCGCTGCTCGCGCACGTCAAGGAGGCGCGGGGCTTCGACTTCACCGGATACAAGCGGTCCAGCCTGGTCCGCCGGGTGAACCGCCGGATGGGCCAGGTGGGCTCGCCCACCTACGCCGACTACCTCGACTACCTCCAGGTGCACCCCGAGGAGTTCACCGCGCTGTTCAATACGGTGCTCATCAACGTCACCGGATTCTTCCGCGACCCCGACGCGTGGAGCTACCTCGGCGGCGAGGTGCTGCCCCAGCTTCTCGCGACGAAGGAGGCCAACTCCCCGATCCGGGTCTGGAGCGCCGGCTGCGCCTCCGGCGAGGAGGCGTACTCGCTGGCGATACTGCTCGCCGAGGTACTCGGGCCGGACGAGTTCCGCAACCGAGTCAAGGTGTACGCCACCGACGTCGACGAGGAGCAGCTCACCGAGGCGCGCCAGGCATCGTACCCGGAGGAGTCCGTCGCGACGCTGTCGCCGGAGCGGCGGGAGCGGTACTTCGAGCGCTTCGGCAGCAGGTACGTGTTCCGCAAGGACCTCCGCCGCTCGGTCATCTTCGGGCGCAACGACCTGGTACAGGACGCCCCGATCTCCCGGGTCGACCTGCTGGTCTGCCGCAACACGCTGATGTACTTCAACGCCGAGACCCAGGCGCGCATCCTGTCCCGCTTCCACTTCGCCCTGGCCAGCGGCGGCGTGCTCTTCCTCGGCAAGGCGGAGATGCTGCCCAGTCACGGCAGCCTCTTCGTGCCCACCGACCTCAAGCGGCGGATCTTCCGCAAGGTACCCCAGCGGCTCCCGTCCCAGGCGACGTTCCTGCCCGAGCCGCCCGACCCGCCGAACAGCCGGGAGCTGGTCGGCCTGGACCGGCTGCGCAACGAGGCGTTCCTCGCCAGCCCGGTGGCACAGATCGTGGTCACGTCGGATGGGCTGGTCGCGCTGACCAACCGGCAGGCGGAGATCCTGTTCGGCGTCTCGTCCCGCGACGTCGGCCGCCCGTTCCGCGACCTCGACGTGTCCTACCGCCCGGCCGAGCTGCGCCGGTACATCGAACAGGCGCAGATCGAGCGGCGCGCCGCCAGGGTGGCCGACATCGAGTACGTCCGCGGCGTCGGCGAGACCCTCTACCTGGAGGTCCACGTCAACCCGCTGGTCGACAACGACGCCAGCCTGCTCGGGGTGACGCTGTTCTTCCACGACGTGACGGCGGCCCGCCGGTTACAGGACGAGCTGGAGCAGACCAACCGCCAGCTGGAGAACGCCTACGAGGAGCTGCAGTCGACGAACGAGGAGCTGGAGACCACCAACGAGGAACTGCAGTCCACGGTGGAGGAGCTGGAGACCACCAACGAGGAGCTCCAGTCCACCAACGAGGAGCTGGAGACCATGAACGAGGAGCTCCAGTCCACCAACGACGAGCTGCAGAACATCAACGACGAGCTGCGCGACCGGACCCGGGAGCTGTCCGCCGCGGAGGGGTTCCTGGAGGCCGTGCTGACCAGCCTCCAGGCCGGCGTCACCGTGGTCAACAAAGAGCTCGACATCCAGGTGTGGAACCGCCAGGCGGAGGATCTGTGGGGGCTGCGCCGGGAGGAGGTGATCGGGCAGCGCTTCCTCAGCCTCGACATCGGGCTGCCGACCGACGAGCTGTGGCCGCTGATCCGCCGCGCGCTGGTGGGCGACGGGCCACAGCAGACCGAGGTGGCTGCCGTCAACCGGCGCGGCCGGCCGATCGTGGTACGGGTGGTGTGCACCCCCCTGCTCAGGAACGGCGCACAGCCGACCGGCGCGATCCTCGTCATGGAGCAGGGCGACACCAAGGAGCAGACACCCGCGTAACCGGACCCGTGGAACGACCCCAGTCCCGGTCGCGCTCACCAGCGGGTCGACTCGATCCCTCCACCGGCGGCCGCCCACGCCTCCGCCACGTTCGGGAACTCCCCGTCCGGCAGCCGGTCGATGACCTCGACCACCCAGTCCGGCGCGTTCGCCTCCCCGGCGGCGCGGCGCAGCCTGTCCCGCCCGGCCGGGAACAGCGACCGGTGCAGGTAGCCGGCGAACTCGGCCCGCCGCTCGGTCTCCTCTACGGTGATGCCGGTCGGGGCACCGCCTGGCCGGTCCTCCTCGGGGTCGGCGAACTCCGCCACCTCGGGCTGGTCCTCGCCGGACGGCTCCGGATCGTGCCACTCCTCGACCCGGGCGTCCCCCGGCTCTCCCTGGAGCAGACCGCGGACCTCGTGCGCCATCTCCTCGTCCAGCCGCGGGCCGTGCTTACTGCTTCCGCGTTCCATGCCCCGACCGTACCCCGGGATTGAGCCGATCAGTCCGGGGTACCCGGCACGGCGATCCAGTGCCGGACATAGACCACAGATGGCCGCTGCACCAAACGGCCGCCAGCAAAGCTATTGCTGCCCTGGCGCTAGCATTGCCGGGTAGAGACAGGAAATGGAGACGGTCATGGCCCGCACCGTCCAGGTTCAGCTCCTCGACGACATCGACGGCGGCAAGGCCGTTGAAACGCTGACCTACGGCCTGGATGGCACCAGTTACGAGATTGACGTGAGCGCCGAGCACGCCGAGAAGCTGCGCGCCTCACTCGCCAAGTTCATCCTGAAGTCCCGCCGGGTGGGCCGCGGCAGGGTTACGGCAACCAGCCGCGGTCGTGGCGGTGCGGCGCCAGCTCGCAGCGACCGGGCTCAGAACCAAGCCATCCGCGACTGGGCCAAGAGCAAGGGTCTCGATGTCAGCGACCGTGGCCGGATCCCGGCGAACATCGTCGAGCGGTATGAGGCTGCGGCTGGCCGCTGAGTCGCTGCGACGCTAGTAACACTCGTCAGACCAGCGCAGCTCGCGTGCGAGGCTGCCGTCTGCCATCCACTGCGACACGCCGAGAATGGCATCTCGTCTCGGAACGAACCAGTCAGGCGGTACGGAATCCGGTTCCTCCCACCGCACGTCGTGGCTGCCATCGTCGGCGGCGTCTGGGCACCGCGTGCAGTGCTGATCGAACTCGGCGTCGGTGTGCACCAGCGCCCAACCGAACGGCGCAACGGCGATGGATAGCGACTCGCCACTGTCCCGGCGCAGGTCGATGCCGGGCAGGATGTCACCCTCGGACTGGTACCGGGCCAGCAGGTCACTCGCGAATACCTCGACTTCGGCGACAGTGGTTACAGAACGGCTGTTGACCTTGGCGCTGAACGGTTCGGTATACAGCAGCTCGATCGTGCTCACAGTTCGATCCACCCCTTCACACCGCCAATGAACCGCCAGGTGCTGATGCCGCCGCTGTCGCTGGGGAAGTGTACGTCCAGGATGGCGCCGGGCGGCAGCAGCTTGTTCAGAACGAACCGGCACGTGTGTAGATTCGCAGCGGAATTGTCCGTTCAGCGCGGTGAACGGCGCGTCACAAGCCCTGCCAGCGCACAACGGTGGGACGTATGCCCGCGGTCATGAACTGCCGCATGGCTTGCCTGGCCTGCTCGATGGGAATGAGTGCGGTTGACGGAAAGAAACTGAACTGGTTGCCGTAGAAGAACTTCACCTCACCGGTGACCGTTTCGTCCCCCTGGGAGAGCGCCGTATCATCATCCGCGTTGTCGTCGCTCCATGACAGCACGCTGAGGCGGTCGGCGACGCCGATCGCCAGTGAACGTCCCTTATTGTCGTAGAGCGTTGGCAACTCCGGCCGACCGGTGCGTGCCGCCTCGGCCGTGATTCGATCGAGCAGCGCGTCCAGCTCAGCGATCGTTGAGACGGTCGTCTCCTGCGGACCGTCGCCGTGTTCGAGAATGTATTCTGACATCGCAGCTATTCTACTCCGTAGACGACTCTGACATATCCGCCAGGGCCGTAGATTGTCAATTTTACTCCGGGTGGCAGCATCCTGGGAAGCAGTCGGTCGCATCCGTTGCGACCCGGGCAAGGCACCCGGTTGATGTAAAGTGTGGCCTCTTTGGCGCCGGTCAAATGCATTTGCGCGGCGGTATGCGCTTCAACGTGGGAAACGTTATTGAGCCTTTGTCAGTAACGACTGGTGGCCGTGTGTGATCAGGTTGTTCGTCCGTGTTCTACATGGAGAAGCACGAGTGCGGCGGCGACGATCATGCCGATCATGCCTGGGTCGAGGCTGACGTGGCGTAGGGCCTTGAA
>JBKPCQ010000320.1:0-10164 GCA_046727455.1 Actinomycetota bacterium
GCCGTCGAGGCGGTCCGCACCGCCCGGCCGACGGCGGTCAACCTGGCGCGTGGCACCGCCCGCGCCGCCGCCCGCCTGGCCCGGGGCCGCGACGCGGCACTCGCCGAGGCGCTGCGCGTGCGGGACGAGGAGATCGAGCGCTCGGCCGCCCAGGCCCGGCTCGGCGCCGACCTGGTCACGGAGCTGTGCGGGCCGGCACCGCGGCTGCTCACCCACTGCAACACCGGCGCGCTGGCGGCCGTGGTCGGCGGTACCGCCCTCGCCGTCGTGGCCGAGCTGCACCGGCGCGGCGCGCTGCGCGGGGTGGTCGCCAGCGAGACGCGCCCTCTGCTGCAGGGGGCCCGGCTGACCGCGTGGGAGCTGCGCCAGCTGGGCGTACCGTTCCGGCTCGCCGTCGACTCCGCCGGCCCGTTCCTGATGGCGCGCGGGGAGGTCGACGCCGTCATCCTGGGCGCCGACCGGATCTGCGCCAACGGCGACGTGGTGAACAAGGTCGGTACCTATGCCCACGCTCTCGGCGCCCGCCGCGCCGGCCTCCCGTTCGTCGTCGTCGCCCCGGAGTCCACTGTGGACACTTCCACCCCCGACGGCGGTGCGGTGGAGATCGAGGACCGGGACCGGGACGAGGTACTGCGGTTCCGCGGCGCCCGTACCGCCCCCGACGGCGTCGACGCGGTGAACTACGCGTTCGACGTGACCCCGCGCGACCTGGTCACCGCGATCGTCACCGACCGCCGGGTGATCCGCCTCGACAAGGGCGAGAAGGTTCAGTAGAGCGTATACCTCATGCCGGGCGGGCGGCGGTGACGGTGCGGCGGTCTGGGGCGACCGCGGTGACCCAGCCACCGGCCCGGCCGAGGCGCAGGAGCACGTCGGTCTTGGCGGGCAGCGTCGCCGCTTCGCTCGGCCGCGGCGGCCAGGCGGTACGCACCTGGGCGGCGGGTGCCAGCCAGGGGACGAGCGCGCCGGTCGGGTCGGCGGAGTCGAGCGCGACGCGGGCGGCGCCCAGCCGGTCGACCACCTCGTCCAGGGCCGCGCGCACGGCTGCCGCGTTGCCGCCGCACATCGCGGCGGTCAGCGCCGGCGGGCTGGCCGCGACCCGGGTACCGTCCCGGAACGAGCCGGCCCCGAGGGTCAAGGCCAGTGGATCCGCCGCCGCGGCCGAAGCCAGCGCGGAGGCGAGCAGGTGCGGTACATGCGACACGGCCGCCACGGCCCGGTCGTGCTCGGCCGCGGTCGCCGGTACCACCCGGGCGCCCAGGCCGGTGACGAGCCCGGCCAGGGTGAGCCAGTCGGACAGGTCGGTCTCGCCCGGCTCCAGGCACAGCACCCAGGCGCAGCCCCGGAACAGCTCGGGGTCGGCCGCCGCGAAGCCGGACGTCTCCCGGCCGGCCATCGGGTGCCCGCCGACGTACCCCGCGAGCCCGCCGAGGCGGTGCACCAGCTCCCGCACCGGCCCCTTGACCGAGGTCACGTCCGTCACCAGGCCGGCGTACCCGACCCCGGTCAGCTCGTCCAGGACCGTTTCCACTCCGGGCAGCGGAACGGCGAGCACCACCAGCTCAGCTCGGGCGACCGCGTCCCGGACGGTACCGGTGACCTGCCAGCGGTACCCGGCCGGGGCGCGGGCGGCAGCCGTGCGCGCCATGGCGCGGGTCGCCGGGTCGGTGTCGTACCCGAGGACGGTGTGCCCGGCGGCGGCCAGCGCACGCAGCAGCGACCCGCCGATCAGGCCGAGTCCGACCACCGCTACCGCGGAGCCTGCCGGGGCGGCCTCCTGCCGGCGATCGCCAGCCGCGTAGCTTGTCGGAGCGGCATCCTGCCAGCGATCGCCAGCCGCGTGGCCTGTCGGAGCGGCATCCTGCCGGCGATTGTCAGCGCGCACGGGCGTCACTGTCGCACATCCCGGGCCGGGATACGCTGCGTGGGGAGGATGGGCATGAGCGATCAAGGGTGGGCGGCACCCGACCAGCCCGGCCGGGGTACCCCTGCGTACGCGAGCGACTGGCCGGCCGTGCCGGCCGGGCGCCCACCGTTGCCGCCGCCCCGGTCGCGGATCACGCTGCCGCCGCACATCCCGCCGGTACCCCCGCCGGCGGGCGCGACGCGCATGCCGAGTGGCCTGATCCCCACCGGCCCGCCGCGCCCCATCTATCGGGAGCCGTTCCCGGTCCGGCTGGGTCCGCTGGCCGCCGGCGCCGCCTCGGCCGCGCTGTGGATGCTGCTGTTCGGGCTCCTGGCCACGACCGCGCGCGGCTACGCCTGGCTGAGCTTCGGCGCGGGCGCCGCGGCCTGGCTGAGCGCGGCGGTACTGGCCCGGTTCGGCGACCGGGGAGTGGCCGTGGGCGTCGCGGTGAGCGCGGCCGTCGGCGTCGCCGTCGCCGGCATCGTGGTTACTGTCCGGTGGGCCGGTGGTGACTGGCTGCTGTGGTGAGCGGGGGCCCTGCCGAAGGGCGCCGGTACCCGATACCGTCTGGCTATTAACCACTTTCCACCGGGGGCACCGTGTCGTACTTCGCTGCCGCGGCGGTTCGCGGTTCGACTGGTTGGTCGGCCAGGGAGGTCGACCTCGCCGGCGTCGCCGACATCGAGGAGGTCGCCGACCGGCTGCGCGACGTGGACGCCGAGGCGAGCGTCGCCCTACTGTTCGTCGAGTCCGACGAGACCTACCTGGCCATCCTCCGCCTCGACGAGGGTGAGGACCTGCGGGTCTTCGGGTCGGACGCCGCGTTCGCCGAGGAGTCCCGACTCGGCACGCTGTTGTTGGGAGACATCGAGGCACCGGTACCGGAGATCGACGACGTGGTGGCCGGCGCGGACGAGGACGCGCTCCGGTCGCCGGCCGATCCGGACGTGGAGCCGGTGGGTGACGCCGACCTGCTGGCCGATCTCGGGGTACCGGCCGGCCGGCTGCTCGCCCTGTGCGCCCGCGAGGGCATGCTGCCCGCCGACGTCACCGCCGAGGTGTGCCAGGCGATCGGTGCCGGCGACCCGATCGAGGAACTCCGCGAGGCGTGACGCGGTTCGAGCCCTGGATGCGGCGGGCGCTCGCGGTCGCCGCCGGGTCCGTGGGCACCGCCGACGTACCGGTCGGCGCGGTGGTGTACGGCCCGGAGGGGCAGGAGCTGGCCACCGGGCACAACCGCCGCGAGGCGACCGGCGACCCGACCGCGCACGCCGAGGTCGTCGCGCTGCGCGCGGCTGCCGCCGTGCTCGGCTCGTGGCGGCTGGCCGGCTGCACGCTGGTGGTCACCCTGGAGCCGTGCACGATGTGCGCGGGCGCGCTGGTGCTGGCGCGGATCGAGCGGCTGGTCTTCGGGGCGTGGGAGCCCAGGACGGGTGCGGTCGGGTCGCTGTGGGACGTGGTCCGGGACCGCCGGCTCAACCATCGACCCGAGGTGCATCCGGGGGTACTGGAGGCCGAGTGCGCGGCCGTCGTCCGCGACTTCTTCCAGGGGTACCGCTGAGACGTTGGCGCTCGCTCCGCTCGCGCGGCACCGGGGCTCTCCAGGCGACGTCTTCCCGCTGCGCCCGTCCCGGTGCGTTAACGGGTTTTGGCGATCCGGGTGGCGGTGACCGTACCGTCCGAACCGGTCTGGCCGGTGACCGTGACCGTCGCGCCGACCGGCAGGTCCTTGACGGTGCCCGGCTGGGTGATCGTGGTGTTCCCGTCGGTCTTGACGGTGACCACGTCGCCGTTGGCGGTGGTGATGTAGACGGTCGTACCGTCGACGAACTTCACCGTCCCCGTCGTGGCGTTGCCACCGCCGGTCCCGCCACCGTTCCCGCCGCCGAACGCGCCCCGGGCGCCGGTGGGGAACGTCGTCGGCGTGGCGCTTGCCGGAGCCACCTGACCGAAGTGCTTCTCCACCTGCGCGCCGGCCAGGAACCCGCCGGTGAGCAGGACCAGCCCGGCGAGTACGGCGGTGGTCCGGTTGGCCAGCCGGCGGGGCGCCCGGGCGGCGAGCTGTTCGGTGAGGTCGTCGCCGAAGGGATCGTCGTCCATGTCGACCTGGCTCATTACGTCGACCTCACTCATAGCGAAGCGCCTCGATGGGACGGAGGGCGGCCGCCCGGCTGGCCGGGTAGCTGCCGAAGAACAGCCCGATCGCGACCGAGACGCCGAGAGCGAGCGCGATGGAGCTGGGTACGATAGCCGGCTTGATCCCGACCACGGTGAACTGGCTGCCGATCAGCGCGGCGACCACCCCGAGCAGCCCGCCGATCAGACTCAGCACGGTCGCCTCGACCAGGAACTGGGCGAGCACGGTACGCCGGGGGGCGCCGAGCGCCTTGCGGATGCCGATCTCCCGGGTCCGCTCGGTGACCGTCACCAGCATGATGTTGGTGATCCCGATGCCGCCGACCAGGAGGCTGATCGCGGCCACCGCACCGAGTAGCACGGTGAAGGTGTTCGCGGTGTCGGTAGCCGTCGACAGGAGCTGGGCCGCGCTCTGCACCCGGAACGGCGGGGCGCCGGTGACGTGCAGCCGCTGGTTGAGGATCGCGGTAACCTCGGCCTGCGCCGCCGGTGCCGTGTCCGAGCCGGTCGCCTCCACCACGATCTGGTTCACCGGCCCGTACCCGGTCAGCGCCTGCTGTACCGCGCTGATCGGCGCGCCGGCCACGTCGTTCGGGTCGGTGAAACCGAACCCGTCCTTGGGCGCCAGCACGCCGATGACCGTGAACAGCGTGCCGTTGACGGTGATCTGCTGGTTGAGGGGGTCGGTGTCGCCGAACAGGTCCTGGGCCACGGTCTGCCCGATCACCATCACCTTGCGACCGTCGATCACGTCCTGGTCGGTGAAGGACGATCCCCGCGCGACGGTGTAGCTCGACGCCGGAAGGAAGCTGGGCACGGTACCGACGATCTGCGGGACCGGGTGGCTGGTTCCCTGGAACGCGGCCGTCGAAGACGTGGTCACGACCGGGGAGACGCTCTTCACGTCGGGCGCGGAGTCTTTGTCCCGCAGGGCGTCCGCGAGGTCGAGGGTCAGCGCGGTGTTCTGGATGGCGGTACCGGCGGCCTGCCGGTTGGTGCCGCTGACGGTCAGCGTGGTGGTACCCAGCCGGGCGATCCGCGCCTGTACCGCTTTCGCCGCCCCGTTGCCGACGGCGATCAGCAGGATCACCGCGGCGACCCCGATCAGCAGCCCGAGCACGGTGAGCCCGGAGCGCAGCTTGTTCGCGGTGACCCCGCGCAGCGCGAACCGGACGGTCTCGACGAGGTTCATGCCACCCCCGCCCAGGCGCTGTCCTCGACGATCCGCCCGTCCACGAGGCGGATCAGCCGCCGGGCGTGCACGGCCACGTCGGCCTCGTGGGTGATCAGGAGGATCGTGCGGCCGGAGCGGTTCAGCCGGTCGAGCACCGCCAGCACGTCGGCGCTGGACTGGGTGTCCAGGTTGCCGGTCGGCTCGTCCGCGAGTACGAGCGCCGGTGCGGTGACGAGCGCGCGGGCGACGGCGACCCGTTGCTGCTGGCCGCCGGACAGCTTGTTGGGCTCGTGCCGGGCGCGGTCGGCGAGGCCGACCATGGCGAGCGCCGCCCCCGCCCGGCGGCGCCGCTCGGCCGCTTTCAGACCGGCGTACGCCAGCGGCAGCTCGACGTTGGCCTGCGCGCTGGTACGCGGGATCAGGTTGAACGCCTGGAACACGAAACCGATCCGCCGGTTGCGCACCAGGGCGAGCTGTCGGTCGGTGAGCCGGCTGACGTCGACCCCGTCCAGCAGGTACCGCCCCGACGTGGGGATGTCGAGGCAGCCGAGGATGTTCATCAGGGTCGACTTGCCGGAGCCGGACGCGCCCATGATGGCGACGTACTCGCCGCGCTCCACCGTCAACGAGAGGCCACGCAGCGCGTGGACGGCGGTGTCGCCGTGCCCGTACGTCTTGACCAGGTCCTCCACCACCAGAACCGGCCAGTCGGCGATCACGGTCATCCGCCACCTCCACGACCGCCGCCACCGCCGCCGCCTCCGGCACCGCCGCCTCCGCCGCCACCGCGGAGGCCGCCGCCCGCGCCGCCGGGTCCGAAGAGCCCGCCGCCGCCCGCACCGCCGGAGGTCGTCGGGATCGCCTGGCGCGGGATCGCCACCTGCTGGCCCTCGCTCAGCCCGTCGGCGATCTCGACGAACGTGTCGCCCTGTGCGCCGACCCGCACGCTCACCGTCTGCGTCCGGCCGGGCGCGGTGACGAGCTGCACGGTGGACCGGCCGCCGGCGGTGCGCACCGCCGGAGCCGGCAGGCGAAGGACGTTGTCGGACTGCGCCACGACGACCGCGACCGTCGTCGTCTGGCCCAGCCGCGTCCCGGCCGGCAGCGTGTCGAGGCTGACCGTGACCTGGTACGAGTTGACGTTGTTCTGCGTGGTCGCGGTCGGCGAGATGCCCGCCACCTTGCCGGTGGCCCGGGTGTTGGCGAGCGCGCTCCAGCTCACCGTCGCCACCTGGCCGGCCTTGACCTTGGTCGCGTCGGCCTCGGCGAAGTAGGCGGAGACCTGGAGCTGGGTGAGGTCGGCGAGCTGGACGAACCCGGTCGCGGAGCTGCTGCTCGCGGCGCTGGTCGCGCCACCGCCCGCGCTGCCGTTGCCGCCCGCGCTGCCGTTGCCGCCCGAACCGCCGCCGGTCGCACCGGAGCCGGAACTCGACGACCCGCCCGACGAGGATCCGCCGACCGAGCCGTTGACCGCTGTGACGGTACCGGCCATCGGTGCCTTCAGGACGGTGCCGTCGAGGGCTCGCTGGTCCGTGTCGACGGTGGCCTGGTACTGGGCGACCTGGGCCTGCGCCGAGGCGACCGCCGTCTGGTCGACCGGCGACGCCGACTGCGCCCGGGACAGCGACTGCTGGGCGGAGGCCAGGTTGGCCTGGGCGGTGTTGAGCTGGTCCTGCGCCGCCGTCGGGTCGAGCTTCGCCAGGATCTGGCCCTTGGTCACCGGGTCGCCGATCCTGACGTCGATCTCGGTCACCGTGCCGGACGTCGCGAAGTCCACGTTCGCGGTATTCGCGCTCTGCACGGTGCCCGACGCGGACACGGTGGAGACCACGGTTCCGACGGTCACCGGGACGATCCGCGCGCCGTTGGTGGTACCGGTCGGCGCGGCGTCGGCCACCCACACGGTCCGGTACGCGAAGAACCCGGCGACCAGCACGGCCACGCCGAGTGCGGCGTTGACCAGGAGGCTAGGGCGTCTCACAGCACCACCTGTTCACCTTCGCTGAGTCCGGACCTGATCTCGGTGTACCGATCTCCGCGCAGTCCGGTCACCACGGCACGCCGCGCGTCCCGCCCGCCGGTGCGCACGGTCACGGTACCGCCGTGGACCGCGGAGGACGGCACATAGATCACCCCGGTGGCCTGGGCCGTGGTCACCGCCACGTCCGCGCTCTGACCGAAGAGCAGATCAGCCGGTACCGCGTCGAAAGCGATCTGAACCCCGTACCGCACGAGCCGTCCGGTGGCCGTCCCGACCGGGGAGATCAGGGCGACCTTGCCGGACACCGGCTCCGGGCGGTTCGGGAGGGTGATCGTGGCGGGCTGCCCGACCGCGAGCCGGGCCACGTCGGCCTCCGAGAACTGTGCCTGCACCTCGGTGTCCCGCACGTCCCCGAGCACGATGAACCCGCTGCCGCCCGGCCGGGCCTGGCTGCCGACGGTGCCCCCGACGGAGAGCACCCGGCCGGCGACCGGCGCGGTCAGGACGGTGCCGGCAAGCCGCTGCTGGGCCTGGAGCAGGGCCAGTTCGGCGTTGTTGAGCTGCTGCTGGGCCGAGGCGAGAGGATCGCCACGGTTGCCGGTACCACCGGTGGTGGTGCATTGGCGGGGCGCGGACCCGGCGGCGGCGCTGCGGCTCGGACGGGGGCTCGGGCTCGGCGACGGGGGTCGGCGGCTCGGCGACGCCGACGGGCTGGGGCTTGGGCTGCCGCTGGGGCCGGGGTCGAGCAGGAAGGCGACCGCGCAGGTGGCCGGGGTCGGCGCGGTCGTCTGCGTCGCCTTGGTGAGGCTGGCCTCGGCCGCGGTGACCTGCTGCTGGGCCGCGTCGACCGCGTCCTGGGCGGCGGAGCTGTCGACCCGGGCGAGCACCTGCCCCGGGCTGACCGTGTCGCCGACCTTGACGTCGAGTTCGGTGACCACGGCGGTCACCGCGAAGCTCAGCCCCCGCGTGGTCACCACGCTCACCGTGCCGGCCGCCGAGGCGGTGACCGTGACGGTGCCGCGGGTGGCCGTCGCGGTCGTCGCGGCCGCGGCGGCTGGCGTGTGCCGGCCGGTGAGCACGTACGCGGTGGTGACCGCGACGGCGAGGGTGACCACGGCGACGACGGCGGCCACGGCCAGCTTCCGGCCCCGCCCCGATGTCATGGTGCCGAAGTCTGGTTCGTCGGGCTCCCGTTTTGGTCATGGGAACCTCAAAGTCCGCTGGGAGCTCCCAGCGGACTCTGAGGTTGGTGTGACGGTACGTCGAGCAGGTGCGGGTTGGATCAGCCCCGTGAGGTACGTGGTGCGTGCGGCGGCGGTCGCGATCGGCCTGGCGGCGGTCGCGGGCCTGCTCGCCGGCTGCGGCGGGAACCGCCCGGCTCCGGCCGCCGCGGGCGCGGCCAGCCCTGGGTTCCAGGCGTATGTGGACTGCCTACGGCAGCACGGCGTGACGATCAACGTGCCTTCGGGGCGCCCGTCCGGCGTGCGGCCCTCCGGTGTGCGGCCGTCCGGGGTACGGCCGTCCGGTCGTGGTGGGGGCTTCCCCGGGTTCGGGGACCAGCCGCCGCCCGGCGTCGACCAGGCGACCTGGGATGCCGCGCAGAAAGCGTGCGCCCCGGTCCGGCCCAGCTCCGGTACGCGCGGCGGCAACAACAGCGCCATCGCGGCGTACCGCAACTGCCTGCGCGACCACGGCGTGACCGCGTCGACCGGCCCGGACCAGCTCAACACCGCCGACCCCAAGGTGGCCGCCGCGATGCAGGCGTGCGCGCCACTGCGCCCCAGCCCGCGCCCGACCTCTACCGGCTGAGATCGGTGGTCGCCGCGGTCAGCGCGACGTCGACCATCTGGGCGAACGTCTGCTGGCGCTCCTCGGCGCTGGTGTGCTCACCGGTCCGGAGGTGATCGCTGACGGTCAGGACGGTCAGCGCCCGGGCCCGGTGCCGGGCGGCCAGGGTGTACAGCGCCGCCGTCTCCATCTCGACCGCGAGTACCCCGTACGCGCCCAGCCGCTCGTACAGGTCCGGCCGGTCGGAGTAGAACGCGTCCGCCGCCAGTACCTGACCGACGTGCAACGGGATGCCCCGGCCGGCCGCGATGTCCACCGCCGTGCGCAGCAGCTCGAAGTCCGCGACCGGCGCGTAGTCGATCACCCCGTCGAAGCGCACCCGGTTCATCGCCGAGTCGGTGCTCGACGCGCTCGCCACGATCACGTCCCGGAGCTTGACCTCGTCGACCAGCGCGCCGCAGGTACCCACCCGGACCAGGGTCGTGGCGCCGTAGTCGACCAGCAGCTCGTGGTAGTAGATCGAGGCCGACGGCATGCCCATCCCGGAGCCCTGTACCGAGACCGGTACCCCCTGGTACCGCCCGGTGAACCCGAACATGTTACGGACCGTCGAGTAGCACTTGGCGTCCTCCAGGAACGTCTCCGCGATCCACTTGGCCCGCAGCGGGTCACCGGGGAGCAGGACACGGGGGGCGATTTCGCCGGGCTGCGCGCCGATGTGGGTACTCATGGAGGAAGATCCTGCCACCGTCGAGTACCCTTCTCGGCGGTGGTGTGTCCGAGTGGCCTAAGGAGCACGCCTCGAAAGCGTGTGAGGGTTTACGCCCTCCCGGGGTTCGAATCCCCGCGCCACCGCTTCCGACCAGTCAGGATGCCGGGCCGGTTCCCGTGTGGGATCGGCCCGGCGTCCTGTCCGTCTCAGTTTCCGTCTCAATTGGCTGCTACGAGGCGCGTGCGAGGACGCCGGCCGGGCCGTCGTCATCGTCGTCCGACCGGGTGGCCGGTGGCTTCCAGAACAGTCCGCCGACCTGCTTGGCGATGTCCTGGCGTACCTGTGCGGTCAGGTGCTGGTACCGCTTCGCCATGCCCGAGTCAGACCAGCCCATGATGCCCATTGCCGCGCGTTCCGGAACGCCGAGGATCAGGAGGGCCGTAGCGGCAGTGTGCCGGGCATCATGT
>JBKPCQ010000321.1:0-4436 GCA_046727455.1 Actinomycetota bacterium
CGCCTGGAGGAGCCGGCGACGCCCGGGTACAACACACCGCGGCAGGCCGGATGGACCAGCCAGCTGCCGGCCCGCAACAACGACGACACCTGGGCCGGGGCGAGCGACGACCGGTGGGGGGCCCGTTGATGGGTAACGCGACTTTCGACGAACTGGACGCGATGTCCACCGAGGAACTGCGCGACCGTGCCTTCGAATTGGCCCGGCGGCGGCGCGACGTCTCGTTCTTCTGGTCGATCTTCGAGCACCTGCCGGTGCGGGAGAACGGCGACGACGGTTCGCTCGGGCTCCAGTCGTCGGTCGACGACGCGATCGCGGTCTGGAAAGAGAGCATGGATGACGAGTACGGTGACCAGGAGCCGCTGATTCGCGCGGCATTTATCGATTACCTACTCAAACACTGACATCTGTAACCATTCGCGCACGTAAATAGCAGAGCCGAACGGCTGACCCCATACTCAGCCGTATGGCTGTCACAACAGGTGGGCGGGTACGCACGGCGACGGGTACCGCCGTCATCGCCGCCTTGATCCTTGTGCTGGCGTTCGGGAACCCGGCCTATGTCGACTGGGCCAACAAGAACACGTCCCCGAATGACGCCTGGGGGTTCTTCCTCCGTACCCTCGCCTGGCCGAACTGGTCCTTCAACTCCAAGCAGTCGGTCCAGACCCTACTCGCCCAGGACGTCAAGGCGATCCTGCTGATCATCCTGACCGGCGTGTTCGTCACCCTGCTCGCCGGATCCCAACTCTCCCGCGCCCGGGGCAGCTTCAGCCAGTTCCTGGCCGGCTGGGCCGGGTACATCTTCGCCGCGGCCGTGGCCGGGTTCCTCGCCGCGTTCATCCAGGTCAACGCGAGCGTGCTCGGCGCCTTCACCTGGGCGGCCGGGGGCGCGGTGTACGGCCTCTTCGTCGGGTGGATCATCGGGCTCGCCACCTTCGGCGCTCGTCGCTAGCCGCGTAGCTTGTCGGAGCGGCTACCAGCTAGCGCTCGTCCGTAGCACAACACCCCGGATAAGGCCCCGCCCGCGTTCAGCGGGCGGGGCTTTCCGTCTCCGGGACGCTGGCGGCGGTCGCGATCTCGGTGGAGGTGAGCACGCCGAGCGGCGCTCCGTGGTCGTCGTGCACGGCGACCCAGCCCCGGCCACCGTCGAGCAGCGCGGCCAGCGCCTCCCGCATCGTCGCCGACGCGGGTACCGACGGCCCGTCCCCGGTGCCGTCCACGCTGGACAGCGGCCGCAGCGCATCGAGCGGGATCGGGGTCACGGTGAGCCGCTTGATGCCCCGGTCGGCGCCGACGAACTCGCGGACGAAGTCGGTCGCCGGGCTGCCGAGCAGTTCGGCCGGTGGCGAGTACTGCTGCAGGTGCCCGCCCTGGGACAGCACCGCGATCCGGTCGCCCAGCCGTACCGCCTCGTCTATGTCGTGGGTGACCAGCACGATCGTCTTGCGTACCGTGGCCTGCAGCCGGCGGAACTCGTCCTGCAGCCGCAGCCGGACGATCGGGTCGACCGCCGAGAACGGCTCGTCCATCAGCAGCACCACCGGATCGGCCGCGAGTGCCCGCGCCACGCCGACCCGCTGCTGCTGGCCCCCGGACAGCTCGTGCGGGTACCGCCGGCCGTACCGGTCCGGGTCCAGCCCGACGAGGCTCAGCAGCTCGTCGACCCGGTCCCGGATCCGCGCCCGGGGCCAGCCGAGCAGCTTCGGTACCGTCGCCACGTTCGCCCGGATCGTCTGGTGGGGGAACAGCCCGGTGTGCTGGATCACGTACCCCATCCGCCGGCGCAGCTCGACCGCGCTCACCCCGGTGACGTCCTCGCCGTCCAGCAGGATCCGGCCCCGGGTCGGCTCGATCAGCCGGTTGATCATCCGCAGTACCGTCGACTTGCCGCAGCCGGACGGGCCGATCAGGACCACCAGCTCGCCGGCCGGGATGTCGAGCGACAGCGCCTCGACCGCCACGGTGCCGTCCGGGTACGTCTTGCCGACGCCGTCCAGCCTGATCGGCGCGGCCGACCCGGTGCGGGTACCGTCCACCTATGTCCCCTCCGGTCCTGGCCTACGCCGACTCGGACAACCCCTGGTTCTCCTGGCAGTTCCTCCAGCAGAACACCGACGCGGTCCTGGCCGCGCTGCGCGAGCACGCCCTGCTCACCACCGAGGCGGTGCTGCTGGCCACGCTCGTGTCCGTGCCACTGGCCGTGCTGGCGTACTGGGTCCGCCCGTTCACCGGACCGATTCTCGCACTGACCGGGGTGCTCTACACGATTCCGTCGCTGGCGCTGTTCGCCCTCCTCGCGCCGTTCCTCGGCGTGGGCCGGGCGACCGTGCTCGCCGGCCTGGTGACGTACGCGCTGCTGGTGATCGTCCGCAACACGCTCGCCGGGCTGAGCCAGGTGCCGGAGCCGGTCCGGGACGCCGCCCGGGGCATGGGGTACGGCCGGTTCGGCCAGCTCTGGCGGATCGATCTGCCGCTCGCGCTGCCCGGCATCCTGACCGGCGTGCGCCTGGCCACGGTCTCGACGGTCGCGCTGGTGACCGTCGGGGTACTCGTCGGCCACGGCGGCCTCGGCGAGTTCCTGACCATCGGCTTCCGCGCCGGGTACAAGGCCGAGGTGATGACCGCGACGATCATCATCTTCCTGCTCGGGCTCACCCTCGACCTGATTCTGGCCGGCGCCGGCCGGCTGCTGACCCCGTGGACCCGGAGGGCGCGGTGAGCTACCTGACCGATGCCTTCCAGTGGCTCAACGACCCGCTCAACTGGACCAACCCGGGTGGCATCCTGGACCGGCTGGGCGAGCACCTGACCATCTCCGCCGGCGCCGTGCTGCTCGGCTGCCTGATCGCCTGGCCGCTCGGGCTCTGGCTCGGGCACCGCGGCCGGGGCGGCGGCGCGGTGATCACGGTGTCCAACGTGACGCTGGCCATCCCGACGCTCTCGATGCTGACGCTCATCTCGCTGACGTTCATCGGGGTCGGGCAGACCGCCGTCATCCTGGCGCTGACCGTTTTCGCGATCCCGCCGTTGCTGGCCAACGCCTACCTCGGACTGCGGGAGGTGGATCCGCAGGTGCGGGACGCGGCCCGCGGGATGGGCCTGTCCGGCTGGCAGATGCTGCGGCAGGTGGAGCTGCCGCTGGCGGTGCCGTACCTGGCCGCCGGCTTCCGCACCGCGGCGGTCCAGGTGGTGGCGACGGCCGCCCTGGCGGCACTGGTCGCCGGCGGCGGGCTCGGGCAGATCATCGCGGAGGGGTTCGGCCTGGGGCTCAACGTCGCCGGTGGCCAGGTCGTCGCCGGTGCGCTGCTGGTCATCGGGCTGGCGCTGGCCGTGGAGGGTACCTTCGCCGTCGTCGAACGGTTGGTCACCCCCCGCCCGCTGCGGCGCACCAGGGGGATGCGCCGCGCAGGCGCGACCGCGGCGAATGTGTGACAGTCTGCCGGGTGGGCGGTCCTCACAACCGTGACCGCCCGTCGGACACGCGGCGCGGCTGTTGCGGCCGTGCCGGGACACGGAAGGCGGGCAACACAAGATGCAAACCGTTTCGCGCGCCGCTCTGGGCCTGGTCGGGCTCCTGGCGGCGGCGGGCCTGGTGGCGGGGTGCGCCAAGGCCGGCTCCTCGGGCACCCAGGCACCTGCCAGCAACGCGGCCTCGGGCGGATGCGCGCCGGTCGCCGGTACCAAACTGGTCGTTCTCGACGACGACAAGCACCTGCAGAACGCCGACAACGTGATCGCGGCGGTCAACGGCAAGGTGGCGACACCCGAGCTGCTCGCCGCGCTGGACAAGGTAGCCACCACCCTCGACGAACCGAAGCTGATCGCGCTGAACAAGGCGACCGACATCGACCACCAGACCTCCGCCGTGGCTGCGTCGCAGTTCGCCCAGGCCAACAACCTGACCAGCGGAATCGCCAAGGGCGCCGGCGGGCCGATCGTGATCGGCGCGGCCAACTTCAGCGAGAGCCAGACGCTCGCCGAGTTGTACAAGATCGCGCTGGCCGCGGCCGGCTACACCCCCACGACCCAGACCATCGGCAACCGCGAGCTGTACGAGCCGGCCCTGGAGAAGGGCCAGATCCACGTGGTACCGGAGTACGCCGCCACCCTGGCGGAGTTCCTCAACGGCAAGGCCAACGGCGCCAGCGCGTCGCCGGTCGCGTCCCCCGACGTGGACAAGACCGTGACCGCGCTGAAAGATCTTGGCGGCAAGGTCGGGCTCAGCTTCGGCAAGGCGTCCACCGCCAACGACCAGAACGCGTTCGCGGTGACCTCGGAGTTCGCCAGCAAGTACGGGCTGAAGTCGCTGTCCGACTTCGCCGGCAAGTGCTCGGGCAAGGACTCGATCCTCGGTGGCCCGGCGGAGTGCCCGAAGCGGCCGTTCTGCCAGCAGGGCCTGGAGAACACGTACAAGATCTCCTTCGGCCAGTTCA
>JBKPCQ010000322.1:0-38571 GCA_046727455.1 Actinomycetota bacterium
CCGGTACGCCGACCGGGGAGACGTTATGCATGCGTTGAAGGTTAGCGCTGGATTTCGACCCGTTCGAGGACGATGTCCTCCACCGGGCGGTCCTGCGCGACGGTCCTGGTGGCGGCGATCGTGTCGACGACCTTGCGGCTGTCGTCGTCGATCACCTCGCCGAAGATGGTGTGCTTGCCGGTGAGCCAGGTGGTCGGCCCGACGGTGACGAAGAACTGGGACCCGTTGGTACCGGGGCCGGCGTTCGCCATGGCGAGCAGGTACGGCCGGGTGAACTGGAGTTCCGGGTGGATCTCGTCGCCGAACTGGTAACCCGGCCCGCCCCGGCCGGTGCCGGTCGGGTCGCCGCCCTGGATCATGAACCCGCTGATCACCCGGTGGAAGATGGTGCCGTCGTAGTACGGGCCACTGCCGCGCATTCCGGTGCGCGGGTCCGTGTACTCCTGGGTGCCCTCGGCGAGCCCGACGAAGTTGCGGACGGTCTTCGGCGCGTGGTTGTCGAACAGCTCGATCCGGATCGGACCGGCGTTCGTGTGCAGTACGGCGATCGTCACGCCAGTGCTCCTCACTTCTCCTCGTGATCCGAGGCAATCCTGCCATCTGTCCGGCACTATGTCGTTTGGGGCACCCCTACCTGGGGGTACCGGTGCCGACAGGAGGTGTGGGACGTGTTCGGACAGCGCAAGACCAAGACGCACGGCCAGCTGATGCGCGAGGAGTTGAGCGAGGGGTTCGGGCATCTCCGGCAGGCGGCGGGACACGCCGCCGGCGGGGTGGGCGGCACCCTGCCAGCCAGGCTCGGCGTGGTGATGGCGGCGTTGACGCCGTCGGTCCTGGCGGCCCGCACCCGCGCGGCGTCGCGCAGGCGCACGACCATACTGGTCGGACTGCTGGCCGCCGGTGTCGCCGCCGGGGCGGCCGGGGCGATGATGGCGCGGCGGCGCAACCAGGCTAAATGGGACGAGTACGAGCAGCGCGGCATCCAGGCCGCCCGCGAGGACGCGGAGTCCGTGCTCGACCCGGCGAAGTCCACAATGGACGAGGGCGCCGACCCGGCCAGCGAGAAGGTCTAGAGCGGTCAGCTCCGCGGAGCTGATCCCAGAACCACGCCGTCGGTCCGTGCAGGGAGCCGGGCCGGCGGCGTGGCCGTGCCTCAGAGCCAGCCGTTCTTGCGGAACAGCCGGTACAGCACGATCGAGGCGAGCAGGCACACCAACCACACCATGGGGTAGCCGTACTTCCAGCTCAGCTCCGGCATGTTCTGGAAGTTCATGCCGTAGATGCCGGCCAGCGCGGTCCACACAGCGGCGATTGCGGCCCAGGCGGCGATCTTGCGCATGTCGTTGTTCTGCTCGACGGTCACCTGGGCCAGCCGGGCCTGGAGGATCGAGTTCAGCAGTTCCTCGAAGGACTGCACCTGCTCGACGGTACGGGTGAGGTGGTCGGTCACGTCCCGGAAGTACCGGCGGATCTCCTTGGGTACCTCCGGCAGCCGGCCCGCGACGATCGCCGCCAGCGGCCGCTGGAGCGGTACCACCGCGCGCCGGAACTCCACCAACTCGCGCTTGAGCTGGTAGACCCGCTCGACGCCGCCACGCCTGCCGGACCGGCCGAAGACGCTCTCCTCCAGCTCGTCCAGGTCGTCCTCGACCGCCTCGGCGCATTCCACGTACGAGTCGACGATCCGGTCGTAGACCGCGTGCGCCACCGCCCAGGGGCCGTGGCTGAGCAGCTCCGGCCGGCCCTCCAGCATGGCCCGTACCGGGGCCAGCTCGCCGCCGCTGCCCATGCGGATCGTGATGACGAACTGCTGGCCGAGGAACATCGACACCGAGCCGGTCTCGACCACCTCGGACGACTCGGTCAGCTCGGTGTGCCCGACGTACCGGGTGGTCCGCAGCACCGCGAAGATCATGTCGCCGTACCGCTCGATCTTCGGCCGCTGGAACTCCTTCAGCGCGTCCTCGATGGTCAGCTCGTGCAGCTCGAAGGTGTTGGCGATGTCGGCCAGCTCGGCCTCGGCCGGCTCGTGCAGGCCGAGCCAGACGAAGGCCCGCGGGCGTTCGCGCGCCGCGGCCAGCGCCTCCTCGTAGTGCCAGTGGCCGGGCTCGCGCTTGCCGTCCACGTAGAGCGCGCAGTCGACGATGGCGCTGTGGGTCGAGTGGTGGTGCCGCGTCGGGGCTCCGTCATGGCTGGTGCCCAGCATCCGGGTCACCGCACTGAACGCACGCGAGAGTCCCCGGTGGTCGCGAGGGTCGGCCATGGTTGCCCACCTCCTCCAGCAGCGCGAGTCTTTCCGACGCCACAAAGGTAGGCACCGGGCGGACCGGCCGCAGGTGGGGGTGGGGGAGCGGTCGGCCCACCCGGTGCCATTGGGGGCGGGGGTTATGCCTATGAGCGAATACTTACGCCGGGTGGATTTTGATTCATCCCACGGGCGGGAAGGAACGGGTACCGGACGGCGAATTTCTGTCAGAAACCCGACAGTACCCTGCCGTCGCGCTTCTGTACCTCGCGCACCGCCTCGGCCAGCCGGCGTACCCCCTCCTCGATCTGGTCCGGCGTGACCGGCGCGAACGACAGCCGCAGCGCGTGCCGACCGCCCTCCATCAGGAAGTCGCTGCCCTTGACGACGGCGACCCCGCGCGCGGCCGCCTCGGGGAACAGCAGGTCCACGTCGACGTCCTCGGGCAGCTCGACCCACAGGAAGTAGCCGCCACCCGGCGCGGTGAAGCGGACCCCGGGGATCTGCTCGCGCAGCGCGGCGGCCAGCCGCGCGGAGCGTTCGGCGAGCGCGGCCCGGACGGTCGCGATCGAGCGGTCGAGGTCGCCGCCGACACAGAACTCGTACACGATGCCCTCGGCGACCTGGCCGGGCGAGATGTAGCGGTTGGTGGCCGTCTTCGCGATCTCGGCGATCGTGCCGGCCGGGCCGACGAGGTACCCGACCCGGACCCCGGGGCACACCGTCTTCGTGAAGCTGGACGCGTGTACCACCGACCCGGTGGTGTCGAGCGACAGCAGCGTGGGCGGCGGCGGGTCGGCGAACCACAGGTCCGCGTACGGGTCGTCCTCGAAGACCGTGAAGCCGTATTCGGTGGCCAGCGCCAGCAGGGCCTGCCGCTTGGACAGCGACAGGGTGACCCCGGCCGGGTTCTGGAAGTTCGGGATGATGTGCGCGAGCCTGGGGCGTACCCCGGACTCCAGCAGGGTCCGCAGCTCGGCGACGTCGACGCCGTCCTCGGCCAGGGTCACCTGGTGTACCTCGGCGCCGCGCCGGCGCAGGCTCAGCAGCGTCCGGTCGTACGTCGGCTTCTCCACCACGACCGCGTCCCCCGGCCGTACCAGGTGGTCGAACAGGAACGCGTCGGCGTCCAGCGAGCCGTTGGTGAGCAGCACCCGGTCCACGCCGACCCCGTGCTTGTCGGCGACCCACCCGCGCAACGGGCCGTATCCGACGGAGGTGCCGTACGCGGTGACGCCCGCGGGATCCCGGTCGAAGGCCCGGGCCGCCGCGGCCCTGAGGCCGGCGACGTCGACGATGTCCAGGGAAGGCGCACCACGCGCGAACGAGATCTGCTGCTCGGAACTCATGACCGCCAAGGGTACTGGGCGGTAGGGCCTATGCCGGGGCGGGCGCCCCCTGCTGTGTCCAGACCCGCAGGATGTCGCGTACCGAGATCACCCCGAGGACGTCTCCCTCGTCGAGCACCACCAGGTGCCGGAAGCCGCCCCGGACCATCGCGGCCGCCGCGTCCTCCAGCGTCCACTCCGGGTTGGCGTAGACGACCTCCCAGGTCAGGTGGGACTCCGCCAGCTCGACGTCGGGGTCGAGACCGCGGCCGATCGCGTACAGCACGTCGCGCTCGGTCATGATGCCGACGCCCTCGCCGTCCGGGTCCATGACCACGGCCGAGCCGACCCGCCGCTGGGTCATCTGGGCGCAGACCTGGCGCAGCGTGTGCGCCGGTCCGACGACGAGCACGGCCTTGTTCATCGCGTCCCGTACCTGCATGGCCTTCACCTCTCGCGTCGGACGTTACGGACATCGTCCGGTCCTGGCGGGCACTTCTCAAGACTTGCGTTTCGTAGGATCTTCCGGTGGACCCCGCCGCGCGCAGCGGGTACGCCGCCCGGGTGGCGCCGCTGCTCGACCTCGCCTTCGCGTCCGCGATGGTGGACGCCGCCGAGCACGGCGGCCGGGAGCTGGTACGCGACTTCGGCGGCGACCCGGCCCGCCCCCTGATCGACTTCCGCACGGCGCTCGCCGCGCCCGGCCGGTGGGTCGGCGAGCGGCAGGCCGAAGCGGTATGGCGGTACCGGGACCGGGACGCCTGCTGGGCCGCGGTACGGGCGTCGGCGGAAGCCGGGTTCCTCGAACTGGGGCCGGGCTTCCGGGCCGCGTCGCGTGGAGCCGGGTTCCTGGCGGCGCTCTACGCCCTCCATGACCGCGTGACGGCGGCCCGCTGGGCGGGCCTCGACGAGGCCGTCGCGCGGACCACCGACCTGCTGGGCCGGGTGCTGACCGCCGCCGGAAGCACCGGCGGGGACGCGTACCACGCGATGGCGCCGCCGTACGAGGCCGGCGCCGGGCCGGGCACGGTGCTGCTGAACCGGATGGGCACGCTGCGGTACCACCGCGCCGACGCGCACGCGGCCGCGTGGCAGGCGGCCGGGCTGACCGCGGAGGGGATCGTCGCGCTCGCCCCCGGACCGGCGCGGGACGCGATCGAGGCGGAGACCAACCGGCTCGCCGCCCCACCGTTCGCGGTCCTGCGGCCGGCCGAACGTATGACACTCCTCGATGACCTCACGGTTCTGGTGAAGTGAACGGCAGACGTCAAGTAAGTTTCTAGGCGTGAACGTGGTGATCCTGGCGGCGGGGCTCGGTACCCGCCTCGGCCGGCCGTACCCCAAACCGCTCACGCCGCTGGCCGACGGCCGCAGCATCCTGCGCCAGCAGCTCGACCACCTGCGGGCGTTCTTCGGTCCGCGGGTGCGGATCACCATCGTGGTCGGGTTCAAGCTGAGCCTGGTCATGGAGGCCGCCGCGGGCGACGCCTCGTTCGTCTACAACGAGCTGTACGACCAGACCAACACGTCGAAGAGCCTGCTCAAGGCGCTCCGGTTGGCCCCACCGGGCGGCGTGCTGTGGCTCAACGGCGACGTCGTCTTCGTCCCCGGCCTGCTCGACGCGCTCCGGCCGTACCTCGACGCGGACCGCTCCTTCGTCGCCGTCAACACCGACAGCGTCGCCGACGAGGAGGTCAAGTACTCGCTCGACGGCGAAGGGTACGTCAAGGAGCTGTCCAAGCAGGTCGCCGACGGACTCGGCGAGGCGGTCGGGATCAACTACGTCGCGTCCGGCGACCGGGACGTCCTGGTGGCGCACCTGGAGAAGTGCGCCGACACCGACTACTTCGAGCGCGGCCTGGAGACCGCGATCGCCGAGGCGGGCCTACGGGTGGCGGCGGTGGACATCAGCGGGTACGGCTGCGTCGAGGTGGACTTCCAGCCCGACCTCGACCGCGCGAACCTGCTGCGGACCGCGCCATGACGGCGCCTCCCACCGCGCCCACGGCGGCGGACTTCCGGGCCCGGCACCGCGGTGGCGGCCTGTTCACCGAGACCGTCAACCAGCGCCTCGGCTCGTACCTGTGCGTCGCGGCGTACCGGCGCCACCTCACCCCGACCGCGCTGACCCTGCTCAACCTGGCGATCGGGCTGGGCACGTCGATCGCGGTCGGGCTCCTGGCGGGGCCGATGCACCACGGGACGGTACCGGCCGCCGTCGTCGGGCTGGGCGCGCTGCTGCTCTGGCAGCTCGCGTACTCGCTGGACTGCGCGGACGGGCAGCTCGCCCGGGTCACCGGACGGGCCAGCCCGGCCGGCGCCCGGGTGGACATCCTGTGTGACGTGGCACTCCAGATCTCCCTGGTGGCGGCGGTCGCCACGGTCGCCAGCGCGTACCGGCCGGTACCGGCGTGGCTGGTCGCCGCGTTCGCCGGTACCTGGATGGTCAACCTGGTCACCTCGGTCCTCCAGCAGGGCGCGGCGGCGCAGAGCCTGGTCACCTCGCGGTCGCCGCTGGTACGGATGGTCAAGCTGGTTCGCGACTACGGCACGGTGGTCACCGTGCTGGCGCTCGCGATCGCCCTGGTACCGCGCTGGATGATCTGGGTGATGGCGGCGTTCACGGTGGTCAACGGGCTGTTCCTGCTCGCCTCGATCGCGGCCGCCGCCCGGGCGAGCCGGCCCGCCCCCGGGGACTGACCGTGGCCATGCGGGGTGCCCGGTGGGTGGCGGCCGGCCTCGCGGACCAGGTGGTCATCGCCACCGCCAACGCCGGCGCCACGCTGCTCGCCGCGATCGCGATCCACCCGGAGGGCCGGGCCGGCGGCCTGCTGCTCACCATCGGCCTCGGGTACCTGGTCGTCGGGCTCAACCGGGAGTTCGTGGGCAACGTGCTGCTCGCCCAGGTCTCCCGGCTGGAGGGGACCGAGCGGGACCGGATGGTCCGCAACGCGCTCGCGGCCGGGTTCACCGTGGGCTGCCTGGCGGCGGTGGTCTTCCTCGCGGTGTGGGCGTTCTGGCGGCATCCGGCGCCAAAGGCCGACCTGCAGGACCTGGTGTGGCTGGTGCCGTTCCTGCCGGCGATCCTGCTGCACGACACCGGGCGGTACGTGTACCTGTCCGAGCGGGAACCGGCCCGCGCGCTGCGGATCGACCTCGTGTGGATCACCGTACAGGTCGCCGTACTCGTGGCCGGCGGGCTCACCCTCGGGCTGCGGCCGGGGCTGCTGCCGGCGAGCTGGGGGCTGGGTGCGGTAGCCGGGGCGACGGTGTTCCTGCTCCGCACCCGGGCGGCCGTGTGGCGCGGCGATCCGCGGCGCTGGCTGGCCGAGACCCGCAAGCTGGCCGGCTGGTTCACCGCGACCGGGGTGATCGGCCAGCTCCAGGTACAGGCGGTCGGGTTCGTGGTCACCGGGCAGCTCACCCCGGACCAGCTCACCTACCTGCGGGCCGGGCAGACCACCCTGTTGCAACCGGTGCAGAACTTCGTGACCGCGATGATGGGCCTGCTGGTACCCCGGGCGTCCGGGCTGGCCGGGCGGGGCGACGCGGCCGGGCTGCGCCGCCAGACGCTGCGGGTGGCGGCGGGGTTCGCCGGAATGGCGGTACTCGCCGTCGCCGCGCTGATCCCGCTGGCCCACCTGCTCATCCGGTACGTGCCCCGGCTCGCGTACATCGGCCCGTTGATCCTGCCGATCAGCGCGCAGGCCGGCATCTACCTCGTGCAGATCCCGTTCGCGGCGGCGATCCGGGGGATGCAGCGCGGCCGGCTGCTGTTCACCCAGTACGCCGTCTTCACCGCGACCAGCCTGACCGGGCTGGTCATCGGCGCCGCCATGGCCGGCCTGACCGGCGCCGCGTGGGGCTTGACCACGGGCGCGGCGGTCGGGCTCGGCGTGTTCGTGGCGTACTACGCCTGGGCGGTCGCGAGGCTGCGGTCCTCCGCGCCCGCCGGGCCCCCCGAAGCCGCCCCGAGCACCAGGAAAGCCTCGCCGGCCAGCAGGTAGACCCACATCGTGCCGCCAGTACCGCCGAGCAGCCAGTCCGCCGTCGGGATCGTCACCACCGAGGCGACCGTCGCGATCGTGAACCAGGCCGGCGGCGCGCGCCGTCCACCCCCGGTTACGGCCGCGCCCCGGATTCCGTGCCAGAGCAGCAGCGCGAGCCCGAACAGGAAGGCGAGCACGCCGAGGGTCCCGCCCCGGCGCAGCGCCCCGACGAGCGCGTTGTCCGTCGTCAGCTTGGGCCGGTCCTTCGGGTCGGCGGCGGTGTCGGTGCGGATCACGTACCCGCGCGCGTACTTCGTGTCGCCCAGCGCCTTCTGCGCCGCGTCGTCGGCCCGGAACTCCCGCCACACCTGCGCCCAGGTGACGGTACGGCCGCTCGTGACGTCGGCCGCCTCGCCGTACCGCTTGGAGGTCAGGAAGTCCCAGCCGCCCGAGGCGACCGTGATGACCACGACGAGCGCGAGGGGCACCACGGCGTCCCAGACCCGGCGGCGCCACACCATCACGGCGTGCACGACCGCCGCGGCGGCGAGGAAGCCGACGCCGGTTCGGGAGTTGGCCAGCGGCAGCACCACCACCGGTACCGCCATCGCCGCGTACCGCTGCCACCGCGCGAACGCCTCGCCAGCGCCGATCCGCACGGCGACGAGGACGGTCAGCAGGGCGATCGAGTTCGGGTGGTACAGCAGCCCCGGCCCGCCCCAGAACCGGTACTCCATGTGCGCGCCCCACTTGTTGTGCGGCACCACGTGCACGGTGTCCAGGGCGTTGCCGGAGCCGACGAGGAACAGCACGGCGAGCGCGCACAGGAACGCGGCCGTGATCCCGATCGACAGATCGCGCCCCGAGCGCCGGGTGGCGACCGCGATCGCCATCGCGGCCAGCGTGAACAGGCCGGCGTAGGTGAGCCGCTGGACGGCCACGGTCGGGTGCCACACCAGGGCGGCGCCGAGGGTACCGAGCAGCCAGTACGCCAGGCCCAGCCACGCCGCGCCGAGCCGGGGGAGGCCGGCGAGGGCGCGCAGCCACGGGAACGTCCAGACCAGGAACAGCGCGCCCTCGGCCAGCAGCAGCACCCAGACCACCACCGGCGTGTCGGTGTACGCCCAGCTCAGCATGCCCGCCGTGACGAACAGCGCGCCGATCAGGAAGCCGGGCGGGGTGACCCCGCGCAGGGTCAGCGCGAACCCGACCAGCCCGGCCGCGAAGCCGGCCGCGAGGAACGCGCCCAACCCCTGCACGGCGCTGGTCTGCGGGGTGTGCCGGGCCGCCTCGACGAGGCCGGCGACGAGCGCGACGAGCGTACCGACCAGCAGCGCGGTCCGGTGCCGGGGCGTCCACCGGTCCGGGTCGAGGACCGGCCCGACCGGCCCGGCGCTGACGAGCGCCGCCTGGCTGGTCCGGCCCAAGTGCCGGCCCACGACGTCCAGTACGCCCTTCACGACCCTGCACCCTATCCCGTCATGGAACGGTAGATCTCAAGGAGACGGGCGGTGATCAGCTCGGGGGTGAAGGTGGATTCGTACCGCTTGCGGGCCCGGCGGGCCAGGTCCGGAGCGGCGGTACGGGCGACCGGGAGCGCGGCGGCCAGCGCGCCGGCCGTGGGCGGGACGATCCAGCCGGCGTCGCCGACGAGGTACGGGATGCCGCCGAGGTCGGTACCGAGCACCGGGCGGCCGGCGGCGAGCGCTTCGAGGATCACCGTGGGCAATACGTCGTGCCACGTTGACGGGGCGAGGACCACGGCACTGTCGCGCATGGCCGCCAGTACGCCCGCACGGTCCAGGGGTCCGAGATAGACCACGTCGGAGCGTGACTCGACCAGGGACCGCAGCGGTCCGTCACCGGCGATCCGCAGAGTGCCCACCGGGCTGCGCGACCAGGCGTCGAGCAGCAGCGGCAGGCCCTTCTCGGCGCTGAGCCGCCCCGCGAACAGGAACCCCTCGCCCAGCGGCGCGGGCGGCCCGGGGTCCGGAGTCGAGTTGGGCTTGACCACGATCCGCTCGTCCGGGATGCCGAAATCGCGCAGGTGGGCGGCGATGGCGTCGGTGAGCGCGAGGTACCTGTCGACGCCGCGCCAGGTACCCCGGTGCACGGTCAGCGCGGTCGCCATCACCGCGCTCTGCGCCCGCGAGCCGCGGTAGCAGGAGTGCACGACCGCCGGCAGCGGGAACGCGCGGCCGCGGCAGTCCTGGCAGACGTGGCCGTCGCGGTAGTACAGGCCGTTGGCGCAGACCTGGCGGTAGTTGTGCACGGTGTGCAGCACCGGCAGGCCGTGGGCCTGCGCGGTCCGCACGATCCAGGGGGAGATCAGGGGGTACGGGTTGTGCAGATGGAGCAGGTCCGGCCTCGCCGCTGTGATCAGCTCGCGGAGTGCGGCCTGGGCCGGCGCGGCACGGATCGGCGAGACCGGCAACAGCGCCTTCTGTACTGCCGGGAGTGTCCCGATCTCGTCGGAACTGCGCAGGAAGGGGAGCACCTCGACGCCGGCCTCGCGCAGCGCGGCGATCTCGGCGTCGACGATCGTGTTCTCCCCGGACGGCTGGGCCGAGGAGTACCGGTTGTGCGCGACGACGACCTTCATGGCGTTCCTGAGGTTAACTTGTGGACATGCCGGAGCTTCCCGAGGTCGAGGCGCTCGCCGCCTACCTGCGCGAGCGCGCGGTCGGCCACACCGTCGACCGGATCGAGGTCGCCGCGATCAGCGCGCTGAAGACGTACGACCCGCCGGTCTCGGCGGTGTCCGGCACGCCGTTCCGGGACGCCACGCGGCACGGCAAGTTCCTGGATCTGATCTTCGGCTCAGCTTCACCCGGTGACGCGGCGGCGCCCGGCGCCGCCAAGCTGCACCTTGTGGTGCACCTCGCCCGCGCCGGTTGGCTGCACTACCGGGAGTCGCTGTCGGCCGCGCCGCTCAAGCCGTCCGGGAAGGGACCGATCGCGCTGCGGGTACGGCTGTCCGACGGCTCGGGCTTCGACCTGACCGAGGCCGGCACCCAGAAGAAGCTCGCCGCCTACCTGGTGCGGCACCCGTCCGAGGTACCGGGCGTGGCGAAGCTCGGCCCGGACGCGCTCGCGGTCACCCGGGAGGAGTTCGAGCAGCGGCTCAAGCTGCGCCGGGGGCAGGTCAAGGGGGTACTCACCGAGCAGGACGTCCTCGCCGGCATCGGCAACGCGTACTCCGACGAGATCCTGCACGCGGCCAAGCTGTCCCCGTTCGCGATCACCGACCGGCTCCCGCCGGAGGCGCTGGACCGGCTGTACGAGGCGACGCGCTCGGTGCTGACCGACGCGGTGACCCGGTCGGTGGGGCAGAAGGCGGCCACCCTCAAGGGGGAGAAGCACTCCGGCCTCGCCGTTCACGCCCGGACCGGGCTACCGTGCCCGGTCTGCGGCGAAACCATCCGGGAGGTCTCGTTCCACGACTCCAGCCTCCAGTACTGCCCGGGCTGCCAGACGGGCGGCAAGCCGCTGGCCGATCGGCGCCTGTCCCGCCTGGTCCGGTGAGTACCCAGCCTGTGTGGACTACCTTCCGTACCCTTGCACTACGGATCGTGTTCGGACTCGGTCTCGACACGAACCTGCCAACAGCACTAGTGTCGGCCGGTCAAACCTGTGCGCCCGGCTTCCCCGTGGCACACTGTGGAAGCCGTGAACAGCGGGTAAGCAGGTGAAAGCGCTGCGGCCAGGAACAGGACACGCGTGCGTACGATCCCGGCGCGGGAGGACACACCGACGGTGACGACGAGCGTCCAACCACCGGCCACCGAACCCTCCCGGAGACGAATGGCCGAGCCGAGCCTCGGGGACTCCTTCGAGATCATCCCGCCCGCGAACGGGGTGCCCCGCTCGGCCTGGTTCCGTACCCGCCGCCGGTCCACCTGGTACCGCCCGTACGCCGCCGTCCTGCTCGTCCTCGACTTCGCCGGCGTCGCGCTGGCCAACCTCACCACGGTCTCGCTGCTCGGCGACGCCAACTCCCGCTTCCGCACCCTGCACCCGCAGTTCACCGCGATCGTCTACGTGATCATCCCGCTGGCCTGGCTGGTGGTGCTCTGGGGCAACGGCGCCTACGACCGCCGCTACCTCGGCATCGGTACCGACGAGTTCAAGCGGGTCATGCGGACCACGGTGACGCTGACCGCGACGATCTCGCTGCTCGCCTTCCTCACCAAGACGGCCGGGGAGCTGTCCCGGTTGACCGTCGCGCTGTCCGCGCTGGGCGCGCTGGTGTACGTCTCGATCCTGCGGTACACCGCCCGGCGCATGCTGTCGCTCGCCCGCCGCAAGGGCCGCGCCTCGCACCGGGTACTCCTGCTGGGATCGCTGAACGAGGCGCTGGAGGTATATACAGCCGTCACCCGCAACCCGGCCGCCGGGATGTCGCCGATCGGGATCCACCTCACCGACGGATACCCGACCGCCCGGCACGTCCAGACGCCGGTACCGGTGCACTCCGGGCGCGACGTCGTCGCGCTGGTACGGGAGCTGCGCGCGGACACCGTCGCGGTATGCGGGTCGGCCAGCGCCGAACCCGGCGAGCTGCGCCGGCTCGCTTGGCAGCTGGAGGGCAGCGGCGTCGACCTGGTCGTGGCGCCGCAGCTCACCGACATCGCCGGCCCGCGGGTACACATCCGGCCGGTCGAGGGCCTGCCGCTGCTGTACGTGGAAGAGCCGACCCTGTCCGGCGTCGGCTGGCTGTTCAAGAACCTGCTCGACCGGGTGGTGGCAGCCTTGGGGCTGCTGGTGTTCTCCCCGGTCATGGTGGCCATCGCGATCGGGATCAAGGCCGGCGACCGGGGTCCGGTGTTCTTCCGGCAGAGCCGGGTCGGCCGGGAGGGCAAGACGTTCCGGGTGTGGAAGTTCCGCACCATGTACGTCGACGCCGAGGAGCGCCGGGCCACGCTGGTCGACCAGAACGAGGGCGACGGGATGCTCTTCAAGATCCGCAACGATCCGCGGATCACCCCGTTCGGGCGGTTCCTGCGGGCCAGCTCGCTCGACGAGCTGCCGCAGCTCATCAATGTGCTGCTCGGCGACATGTCGCTGGTCGGACCGCGCCCGCTGCCCGCCGAGGACGGCGACTACCTCGGCGACGTGCGGCGCCGGCTGCTGGTCCGGCCGGGGATCACCGGGCTGTGGCAGGTGTCCGGCCGGTCCGAGCTGTCCTGGGACGATGCGGTACGACTGGATCTGTACTATGTGGACAACTGGTCGCTGACGTTCGACCTGACGATCATGTGGAAGACCATCGGCGTGGTTCTGCGGAGCAAGGGCGCGTACTGATCCGCTTCGCCCGCCGGCCGTCCAAGATCTGGGGCGAGGGGTCAGACTGTCGCTGTGGGCGCGAACCTGGCCGCCGCCGCGGCCGTCCTCGCGGTGGTTGCCGCGCTCGGCGCGGCGATCTACGCCCTCGCGCGGCTGCGCGCCCGACGGGGCATCGCAACCGCGACCCAGCGAGCCACCTACGAGGTACTGCACACGGCCGGCCTGGCCGCCGAGCCGTTGAGCGCCGGCCTGAACCCGGCGAGCGCCGCCAAGGCGGTACGCCACCTACGTGCCCTGGTCGGGGCGGCTGGCCTCGCGCTGACCGGCACCGGGTCGGTACTCGCCTTCGACGGGCTCGGCGAGCACCACGGGGAGCAGGTCCTCGCGGCGGCCGAACGAGCGATCGGTACCGGCCGGGCCGCCGTCCTCGGCGTCCGCGAGCTGCCGTGCGACCGCATCGACTGCGAGATCCGCGGCGCCGTCGTGGTACCCCTGCGGGGTGACGCCGCGCTGGCCGCGCTGTCCGGTGGGCCGCCCGCACCCGGCCTCGTCCAGGCCGCCCGGGAGACCGGCCAGTGGGTCGCCGCGCAGCTCGCCCTCGCCGAGCTGGAGGGCTCCCGGGCGCGGCTGGCGCGGGCCGAGGTACGCGCGTTGCGGGCGCAGATCAGCCCGCACTTCATCTACAACGCGCTGACCGCCATCGCGTCGTTCGTGCGCACCGACCCCGAGCGGGCGCGCGAGCTGATCCTGGAGTTCGCCGAGTTCACCCGTTACAGCTTCCGGGCGCACGGCGAGTTCACCACGCTGGCGGAGGAGCTGCGCTCGATCGACCGGTACCTGACCATCGAGCGGGCCCGGTTCGGCGAGCGGCTGCAGGTCCGGCTCCAGATCGCACCCGAGGTGCTTCCCGTCGGGCTGCCGTTCCTCTGCCTGCAACCGCTCGTGGAGAACGCGGTGCGGCACGGGCTGTCCCGCAAGCCCGGGATCGGTACGGTGAGCATCATCGCGCGTGATGCCGGAGCCGAGTGCCATCTGACCGTCGAGGACGACGGGGTCGGGATGGATCCGGCTGTGCTGGGCAACGGCATCGATGAGCCCAGCGAGGCCGGGCAGCACGTCGGCCTGTCCAATGTGGACGAACGGCTGCGGGCCGCCTTCGGTGACCAGTTCGGGCTCGTCGTGGAGACCGGGCCGGGCGCGGGGACCAAGGTGAGCATGCGGATCCCCAAGTTCCATCCGGGAGTACGCGCCGGGCGGGCCGCGGCATGAGCGGAGCGGGCCGGGGGGTGCCGGCATGAGCGGGCTGCGGGTACTCGCTGTCGACGATGAACCGCCGGCGCTGGACGAGCTGGCGTACCTGCTCCGCGCCGACCCCCGCGTGGGCAGCGTGCACACCGCGGGTGACGCCACCGGGGCGCTGCGGGTGTTGCGCGACACCGACATCGACGCCGTGTTCCTCGACATCCGCATGCCAGGGCTGGACGGGATGGAGCTGGCCCGGGTACTGAGCCGGTTCGCCAGGCCCCCCGCGGTCGTGTTCGTCACGGCTTACGAGGAGGGCGCGGTCGAGGCGTTCGAGCTGGGCGTCGTCGACTACGTGCGCAAGCCGGTCCAGGCGGAGCGGCTGGCCGAGTCGCTGCGCCGGATCACGGCGGCCCGACTGGTACCGGCGCATCCGGCCGTCGCCGGGCGGCGCGAGCGGAGCGACGACCCCACCATCCCCGTCGAGCTGGCCGGGGTGACCCGGCTGCTGCCCCGCTCGGCGGTGCGCTGGGTCGAGGCCCAGGGCGACTACGCCCGGCTGCACACCGCGGAAGGCTCGCACCTGGTCCGGGTACCTCTGGCGACGCTGGCGGAGCGCTGGGCGGATGCCGGCTTCGTACGCATCCACCGCTCGTACCTGGTCCAGCTCCGCCTCATCACCGAGCTGCGCCTGGCCGGCGGCGCCTACGTCGTTCTCATCGACGGCCGTGAGCTGCCGGTGTCCCGCCGCCACACCCGGGAACTCAAAGACCGCCTGGTACGCGCCGCCAAGAACTGGAACCGCTAGAGAATCTCCCCCAGGTCGAAGCTCACCGGGAACGGCTCGTCGGTCTGCCACGTCTCCCCGGGTCGCACCACGGCCGTCTCCATGTACTGCTTCCCGGGTCTCGTCGAGCTTCAGCACGGTCAGCGTCTCCTTGTCCCTGTCCAGGATCCAGTACTGCGGGATCCCGGCCATGGCGTAGTCGTGGCGCTTGGCGACCAGGTCGTGGCGGCGTGTGCTCGGCGACAGCACTTCGACGACGAGGCGCAGGTCGGATGGCTCCGCGGCGAGCCCGCCGCGGGTTTTCCGGATGTCCAGGTCGACCACGACGATGTCCGGGATGTAGTAGGTGCGCCTGCGGTCGATGTTGATCCCGAGGGGGGAGGTGGATACCAGCAGATGGCCCGGTGCCGCCTTGATCAGGCGCACGGCGAGCAGGCTGGCCGCGCTGAAGTGGGGAACGGGCGGGGGTGGGGTCACCAGCAGTCTCGCATCGCGGATCTCGTACCGGTTGTTGTCGTCGGGCAACTCCGCGAGGTCCTCGATCGTCCAATCGCCGCCGTGACTCGGCCAGGCCGGATGGGATGAGGTCATCGTCATGCCTCTCATGCTGGTGAACCCACCGACAGCCTAGAGAGTTATCCACAGGCCCACTTCTGCACAGCTCCTTCACAACGCCCCCTCCGCTCATTCGCGCCGGGTGAATACGCTGCGCGCATGAATGAGCTGCGGCGGATCCTCGTGGTCGAGGACGAGCGCGCCATCGCCGAGGCGGTCGCCGCCCGGCTGCGGGCCGAGGGCTTCGCGGTGGAGATCGCGGCGGACGGGCCGACCGGCGTGGCGGCGGCCCGCCGGATCCGCCCGGACCTGGTGGTACTGGACATCATGCTGCCCGGCTTCGACGGCCTGGAGGTGTGCCGGCGGATCCAGGCGGAGCGGCCGGTACCGGTCATCATGCTCACCGCCCGCGACGAGGAGACCGACCTGCTCGTCGGGCTCGCCGTCGGCGCGGACGACTACCTCACCAAGCCGTTCTCGGTACGGGAGCTGGCGGCGCGGGTCCACGCCCTGCTGCGGCGGATGGAGAAGGCGCTGGCGGTGAGCCGTACCGAGCCGGCGCCGCCGATCGTCATCGGCGACCTGGAAATCAACCCGGCGGAGCGGCGGGTCCGGCTGGGCGGGACGGAGGTGCACCTGACCCCGACCGAGTTCGACCTCCTCACGCACCTCGCCGGCCGGCCGCGCACCGTCCTGCCCCGGGAGCGGCTGCTGGCCGAGGTCTGGGGTTGGGCCGACGCATCGGGGACGCGCACGGTCGACAGTCACATCAAGGCGCTGCGCCGCAAGCTCGGCGCCGACGTGATCCGTACCGTGCACGGCGTCGGCTACTCCCTGGAGGTGTCGCGTTGAGGATGCCCCGGCCGCTGGACTTCGTCCCGTTCATCAAGCTCAAGCTCGGCCTGGTGATCCTGGCCAGCGGCATGGCCGGGTTGACGGTGTTCTGGAGCGTGATGGGCTGGCGACCGCCGGCCACCTCGCTCACCGCCGTCGCCGTCGGGCTGCTGACCTCGCAGATCCTCGCGCACGGCATGACCCGGCCGTTGCGGGAGATGACCGCGGCCGCCAAGGCGATGGCGCGCGGCGACTACAGCCGGCGGGTCCGGGCCACCTCGCGCGACGAGGTGGGCCAGCTCGCCACCGCGTTCAATCAGATGGCGGCCGACCTGGCGGCGGCCGACCGGCAGCGGCGGGAACTGATCGCGAACGTGTCGCATGAGCTGCGTACCCCGATCTTCGCGGTACAGGCGGTGCTGGAGAACGTGGTCGACGGCGTGTCCGACCCGGACACCCTGCGGACGGCCCTGGCCCAGACCGAGCGCCTGGGCCGGCTGGTCACCGAGCTGCTCGACCTGTCCCGGATCGAGGCCGGCGTGGCGCCGCTGCACCGGGAGCCGTTCGACGAGGCCGAGTTCCTGGCGGCGGCGGTACGCGAGGCGGAGGTCGCCGCCGCGGCGGCCGGCCGGGAGGTCCGGTTCACCGTCGACGCCGAGCCGGGCAAGGCGGTCGCCGACCCGGTGCGGCTGCACCAGGTGATCGCGAACCTGCTCGACAACGCGGCCCGGCACAGCCCACCCGGGGGTACCGTCACCGTCTCGGCCTGTGCCGAGGCGGAGCACCTGGTCGTCGAGGTGACCGACGAAGGGCCGGGGATCCCGCCGGACCAGCGGGCCCGGGTGTTCGAGCGGTTCACCCGGGGCGAGCGGGCCGGGAACAGCGGCGGTACCGGCCTCGGGCTCGCCATCGCGCACTGGGTGGTGGAGTTGCACGGCGGGACGATCGCGGTGGTGGACAAGCCCGGCCCGGGTTGCCGGATCCGGGTCAGCCTGCCCGGTACCCTCGGCTGACAAGCGCCGCCTTGCTGGTCTGGCCCAAGTGCCAGCCCACGACAACCGCCGCCTTGCTGGTCTGGCCCAAGTGCCAGCCCACGACAACCGCCGCCTTGCTGGTCTGGCCCAAGTGCCAGCCCATGACCCTTGCCACCGGATGCCCGGCCGGGCGACACTGCCGGGCATGTCGGCCGACGAGCCCAAGCGGACCCGGGTGGTGCTGGCCGACGTGGCCGGCCGCCGGCCGGCCGGCGGCCCCACCCGGGTCGAGCTGGCCGAGCAGACCGGTATCGGTGAGGCGTTGGTCCGGGGTCTGGTCCGCGCGCAGCTCTCGCTCGCGCTGCGCTGTGCGGTCGTGGTCGCCGTCGGGCTGGGCAGCCTCCCGCTGCTGTTCGCCGTCGCCCCGGCCGTCACCGGCGCGCGGCCGTTCGGCGTCGTGCTGCCGTGGCTGCTGCTCGGCCTCGCCGCGTACCCGTTCCTGTTCCTCGTCGGCTGGGCGTACGTGCACCTCTCCGAGCGGACCGAGCGCGACTTCACCGATCTGGTGGAGCGGCACTGAACCCCTACGCCGTCCCTGCCGTCATCGCGGTGACCGTGGTGACCGTGGTGATCGGCGTGTACGGGCTGCGCCTGGCCCGGACCACCTCGGACTTCCTGGTCGCCTCCCGCGAGGTCAGCCCGGGCTGGAATGCCGCCGCGATCGGCGGGGAGTACCTGTCCGCCGCGTCCTTCCTCGGCGTCGCCGGCCTGGTGCTCAAGCACGGCGTGGACATGCTGTGGTACCCGGTCGGGTTCGCCGCCGGGTACCTGGCTCTGCTGCTGTTCGTCGCCGCCCCGCTGCGCCGCTCGGGCGCCTTCACGCTGCCCGACTTCTGCCAGCTCCGGCTGCGCTCACACGGGCTGCGCAAGCTCGCCACCGCGTTCGTCATCATGATCGGCTGGCTGTACCTGGTACCACAGCTGCGTGGTGCCGGCCTGACGCTGCAGACCGTCGCCGGCAGCCCGTACCTGGTCGGCGTCCTGGTCGTCGGCATCGTGGTGACCGCGAACGTGGCGCTCGGCGGGATGCGCTCGATCACTTTCGTGCAGGCGTTCCAGTACTGGCTCAAGCTGACCGCGCTGCTGGTACCGATGCTGTTCCTGCTGGCGTACTGGCAGTCCGACGGCCGCCCGGCGCTCGCCCCGCCGGCCGGCGCCACGTTCGTCCACACCACCACGGTCACCTTCGACCAGCCCGCCCGGCTCATCGCGCCGGACGGGTCCACCGAGGACGTACCGGCCCACGCGACGCGCGTCTTCCCCGCCGGTTCGCCGGTACCGCGGGTGGCCGGCTCCGACGTGGACACCGGCCTGGACTGGCTGCTGCCCGGCTCGACCCAGCACGGCGACCAGGGCCTGCTCGTGACGTACTCCCTCATCCTGGCCACGTTCCTGGGCACGATGGGCCTGCCGCACGTACTCGTGCGTTTCTACACGAACCCCGACGGCTCCGCGGCCCGCAGGACCACGCTCATGGTCCTCGGCCTGGTCGGCCTCTTCTATCTCCTGCCGGCGCTCTACGGCGTGCTCGGCCGGGTCTACACGCCGCAGCTCATGATGACCGGGGCCAGCGACGCCGTGGTGTTGCGGCTGCCCACGGCCGCGCTGGGCGCCGGTACCACCGGGCAGCTACTGGGGGCGCTGGTCGCGGCGGGCGCGTTCGCCGCGTTCCTGTCCAGCTCCTCGGGGCTGCTGACCAGCGTCGCGGGGGTACTGTCCACCGACGTCCTCGGGCGGGGCTCGGTGCGCGACTTCCGGATCTCCGCGATCGTCGCCGGGCTGGTTCCGATCCTGCTCGCCTCCCGAGCCAGCGAGCTGGACGTGTCCCAGGTGGTCGGGCTGGCGTTCGCGGTGGCCGCGTCGAGCTTCTGCCCGCTGCTGGTCCTCGGCCTGTGGTGGCGCGGGCTGACCGCGCCCGGCGCGGTGGCCGGGCTGCTCGCCGGGGGAGGCGCGGCGCTCACCGCGGTCCTGGTCACGATGGTCGGGCCGCCGCTGTCCGGCTGGGCCGCGATCCTGGTCAACGTACCGGCCGCGTGGACGGTACCGCTGGCGTTCGCGGTGATGGTGGTCGGCTCGCTGGCCACCCGCCGCCGGGTACCGGCCGACGTCGGTACCACCATGCTCCGCCTGCACGCCCCCGACGCCCTGGGCCTCTGACCCGCTTACAGCTTCGGCCGGCTCGCCTCGTTCACGTGGTCGGAGTTTCGTGGAGGCGGGCCGCTCCGCGCGACAGATGCCGCGTCGTGCGGCGGACGGTAACCTTCCGGAGATGAAACCGATCTCCGAATTATTGGGCGGTCGCCGCCGCTGTCTATTGTGCCATCGGGAGAGGGCCGCGCGCCGGAGACATTTCTGCGAAGGCTGTCATGATCACCTCTGGTCGCTTCACAAGCGACGGGACGCAGCCAAGCACGAGCAATTTTTGGCGCGACTACGTGGGAAGCCGGTGCCCGCTCTAGACCCCGCTCTGCAGGCAAGCCACGGCGATGAGAGTGTCATCGAGGAGATCTCCCGCGCGCTGCGGAGCGCGAATTCTCGGGTGCGCAACCTCGCGACGCTTGAACTGGAGCTGCTCAATAATCCGCTGGCGGTGGACCCGCTGGGTGCCTGTCTTGTCAAGTATCATTCGAATTCCGCACGGCGCGCACTCGGGAAGATCGGCGACATTCGTGGGGCGGAGTATATGTATGCCGCCCTCAATGCGGATGACGCATGGTGGCAGCCTCGACAGGAAAAGATGGGCACGGGGGACCATGTCTCCGACAATTCTTGGGTGTACGTTACGGTCTACCCTTACAAGGAGGAAATGGTTCACAGCCTGGGTGCCCTGGGTGGGCAGAAACTGGTGATACGGACGTTCGTCCGGCTTGCGGAAGACCCGGAGAGCCGCCGTCGTGATGCCGCAGCCGATGCCCTGCTGCTATTCGCGCGCGAAGGCGGCGCCGGTGGCGTGTTTGCGAATGACCCCGAATCCCGGAACATGATGATCGATGCAGCTCACCGCATGCTGCAGGAGAACGCTACGCGGCAGGCGACGGCATCGCAGATACTGCGTTATCTCGAGAAGAGCCGGAAAATTGGCAGCTGATGGTGACCCGGCATGCTCCTGAGCGTGACCAGGGACGACGTGTGGATCCCAAGGTCACCCTGCGGGGCTGGTTGATCATTACTCGGGACGGACGGTACCGCTCGGGTGGGTCCATGTGCGTCGGACGGCTACCGTCGACTGTTGTGATCGGTGGGGGACCGGCTCTCGCCATGCGGGGCCTCGTGAAGCGGTTCGACAGCGTACTCGCGGTCAACGGCGTCGACCTCGACGTACCGGCCGGTTCGTTCTTCGGCCTGCTCGGCCCGAACGGCGCCGGTAAGACCACGTCCCTGTCCATGGCGGTCGGGCTGCTCCGGCCGACCCGGGGCCGGGCGTACGTCCTGGGCCACGACGTATGGGCCGACCCGATCCAGGCCAAGCGGCTGTTGGGGGTTCTGCCGGACGGGGTGCGCATGTTCGACCGGCTGTCCGGCCCGGAGCTGCTCGCGTACCAGGGCCTGCTGCGCGGCATGCCACCGGACGTCATCGACCAGCGGGCGCGGGAGCTGCTCGACGTGTTCGGCCTCGCCGATTCCGGCCGGACCCTCGTCGTGGACTACTCGGCCGGCATGAAGAAGAAGATCGCGCTGGCCTGTGCCCTGCTGCACGCTCCCCGGGTCCTGGTGCTGGACGAGCCGTTCGAGGCGGTGGACCCGGTGTCGGGCGCGACGATCCGCGACATCCTGGGCCGGTACGTGGCCGGCGGCGGTACCGTCGTCTTCTCCAGCCACGTCCTGGAGCTGGTCGAGCGGCTCTGCACGCATGTGGCGATCCTCGCCGAGGGGACCATCAAGGCGGTCGGCACGCTGGACGAGGTGCGGGGCGGCCGGAGCCTGGAGGACGTGTTCGTCGAGACGGTCGGCGGGCGGGTGGCGACCGGCGAGGAGCTGTCATGGCTGTAGTGCCGGTGTTCCTCCGGCTCAAGCTGCGGCTGGTGGGCAACGGACTGCGCGGGCCGGCGCACCGTTTGCTGGGCTTCCTGCTCGGCGTGGCCTTCGGGCTCGCCGCGGCGTTCGCCGGGTTCTCCTGGTTCCTGGTCAGCGGGGTGCTTCCCCGCGCCGACGAGGGCCTGGTCGTCGTCGCCCTGACCGGCACCGTCCTGACCCTCGGCTGGCTGCTGATGCCGCTGCTGTTCTTCGGGGTCGACGAGACACTGGACCCGGCCCGGTTCGCGCTGCTGCCGCTGCCCCGCCGCACGCTCGCGCTGGGCATGCTGGCCGCCGCCTGCGTCGGCATCCCGGGCATCGCCACCGCGCTGGCGCTCACCGGCGCCGTCGTCGGCGGTGCGATCCGGGGCGGCCTGCCGGTTGCCCTGGTCGCGCTGGCCGGCGCCGCGCTCAGCCTGCTGCTGTGCGTGACCGCCAGCCGCGCGGTCACCAGCGGGTTCGCGGCGCTGCTGCGGTCCCGGCGGGTACGGGACCTGACCGCCCTGCTGCTCGCGGTCGTCGCCGCCTCGGTCGGGCCGATCCAGTTCCTCGCCAACTCGCTGGCCGTGCACGCCCGGTTCGAGCCGGTGCTGCGCACCGCGCGGATCCTCGGCTGGACGCCGCTCGCGGCCGGCTTCGTCGCGCCGTACGACCTCGTCGACGGGCACCCGCTGGTCGCGCTGGCCCGGCTGGCGATCGTCGCGGCCGCCGCGGCCGGGATGCTGTGGTGGTGGTCGCGCACGCTGGAGGGCGCGATGCTCGGTGCCTCTTCCGGTGCCGTGGCCGCCGCCGGGTCCGCGCAAGGGGCGGTTCACGCACTGGTACCGCGTCTGCTGCGCGCCCACCGCGCGGACGCCTTCCTCGGGATCGTGGCCCGGGAGCTGCGGTACTGGTCGCGCGATCCGCGCCGGCGCGCCGGACTGATCTCGGTCGTGGTCGGTGGCGTCGTGGTGCCGGTCGGGCTCCGGGTGGCCGGCTCCGGGCACGGGCCGGTACCGCCGCTGTCCCTCGCCGTCGCCCTCCCGGCCCTCATCGGTGCCGTCCTGCTGGCCAACCAGTTCGGGTACGACGGCACCGCGTACTCCATGCATCTGCTGGTGGGCGTGCGTGGCCGCACCGAACTGCGGGCCCGGGCCACCGCGCTGGCCGTGATCCTGCTTCCGGTCCTCGCGGTTCTCGCGGTCGTCGTCGCCGTGCTCACCCACGACGCCGCCGGCCTGGTCCCGTCGATCGGTACGATCGCCGGCATGTTCGGCACCGTCCTCGGCGTTGAGTCGATCCTGTCGATCTTCGCCGCGTACCCGATGCCGGAGAGCCGCAACGCGTTCAGCGTCACCACCGGTACCGGTGCCGCCAAAGGGTTCCTCGCGCTCGGCGGGGTGCTCGCCGCCGCGGCGGCGGCCGCGCCGGTGCTCATCCTCGCCGCCGTCCTGCCCGGCGGCCTCGCTCCGCTCGTCGCCCCGGTCGGGGTGGCGTACGGGCTGGCCGCGCTGCTGATCGGCACGTACATCGGCGGAGACGCCCTGGAGCGGCGCGGCCCCGAACTCCTCGTCGCGGTGACCCCCCGAAGATGACGATCCACCACACCGACCCGTTCGCGACGCCGGAAGGGGAGCGTTCGCCGCTGCGCCGGCTGCGCGGGCGGCTCCCGGCGCCGGTCACGCTCTGGACCGCGCCCGGCCCGGCCGGCCTGACGGTCTCCTCGACGCTGGTCGCCGACGGCGAACCGGGCCGGCTACTCGGGCTTGTCGACGACGAGTCCGAGTTGTGGGCGGCGATCGAGGCGGCCGGGCGTTTCGCGGTGGCCCCGCTCGGGCGGGCGCACCGGCAGCTCGCCGACCGGTTCGCCGGCCTGCTGCCCGCGCCCGGCGGGCTCTTCGCCGCCGGCGACTGGCACCCGACCGACTTCGGGCCGGTACCGGCCGACGCCACGACCTGGGTCGGCTGCCGGCTGGACGCCGCCCGCCCCTTCGGCTGGGCTCTGCTGGTCGAGGCGACGGTGGAGCGGGTCGAGCTGGGTGCTCCCGGCGAGCCGCTCGTCCACTACCGAGGGCGCTACCGCGAACTGCCCTGAGGCGTCATCGATGCCGGTAACTAGGGCAGGGCCAGGCGCCCCAGCCCTCGACGTAACTGCGCGATCCGCTGGTGCGACCTGCCGATGAGCGCCGCAACGTCGCGGTTCGACCAGCCCGCACTGTGGGCCAGCAGCTCGCTGGTCAACGCTTGCACCTGCCTGGTAGCGGCGTCGGCTTGTCGCTGCGCCGCCCGCAGGCTGCGGATCAGTTCGTCCAACTCCTCGTCACCGGTGCGAAACTCGATGACGGTCGTCCGGAGGTCAACCAGGGAGCGGAGTTGGACGAAGAGGCTGTACAACAATCGAGCCCGAATTGATCTGTCCAGTGCCGGAATCTCCGCCCGCCAGCCAACGCCAGCCCGGCTGACGGTGATCACTGGTCGTCTTGTCACAGGCGGCCCGTCCTCTGAGGGCGAAAGGGGATTGCTATTGGGAGCCGGTCTTGTGGAGCGGGGCGGCCTGGGGGTGTTCGGGAGCTGGATCCGGCTTCAGCGCCACCCCGCCCCAGATATGCACGTCATGGTCAGCCAGCGCCGGATCATCGGGGCTCGGGTGCCAGCGGTGCGCCAGGACCACGCCTGGCTCAACGAGGTCCAGGCCGGCGAACAGTGCTTCGGCCTGGGCTCTCGTGCGCAGCGTCACGCTCAGGCCATGCTCACTGGCCACCTTCTGCGCGGCCTCGGCTCGTTCGGGATCGGCGTCACCGGTCACTACCGACAGAGCCAGAGCGCTGCCCGCTGCCAGCGGTGTGGTCAGCTCACCCAAGATGCTTCGCACCTCCTGGTCGTCCGGGAACATGTGCAGGATGGCGATGAGGGTGACCGCTACGGGCTGCGTGAAGTCCAGCGTCTGTTTGGCCTCGTTCACGATCGTCACTGGCTCATGCAGATCCGCGTCGAGGTAAGCGGTACGGCCCTCGGGTGTGCTGGTGAGCAGCGCGCGGGCATGCACCAGCACCAACGGGTCGTTGTCGGCGTAGACGATCCGTGCCGCTGGCGCGATACCCTGCACGACCTCGTGCAGGTTCGGTGCCGTCGGTAGCCCGGTGCCGATGTCCAGGAATTGCCGGATGCCTTGGGCTGCCGCGAGATGGCGGGCCGCCCGTACCATGAAGCCGCGATTGGCACGGGCGGCGATCGGGAGGCTGGGCAGCTTCTCGGCCAGCGCGTCACCGGCGTCGCGGTCAGCCTTGAAGTTGTCTTTGCCGCCCAACCAATGGTTGTAGATACGCGCAGCGTGCGGCCGGTCAAAGCGGAAGTCGGTGTGCTCGTGCGTGCTCATGCCTATGGGTTCCTTACCGAACATGACGGTCAGACCGGCGGCGCTGCGCGACGACACTCACCGCCGCCCCCCGACAGCCGCGCCGATGAAGGGGAACGGTCCGCTGAGACTGATGCCGCGCGAGGCCAGGAGGCGTGCGGCTGACGCGCAGCAAGTTGAAGTCGAAGTCGAGAGCGGCTGCCGGCTATCGGCGCGATTTGGACGACACAGGCGTTGGCGGCCGGGTACAAGAACTTCCCGGCCCTGGGGCGCCGACCTACAACCGCCAGGACGCAGGCCCGGCGACCTGGTGCAGTTAGGGACGAACCCGCTCGGCCGCCAACACTTGGCGATGACGCTACTGACGCGGAGTCAATGGGCTCAATGAGTATGCGGCGGTTTGCAGTAGGACGCTTGCCGTGGGCGCGGGTATGTGCTTCAGGACTCCAGTGCGGCGATGTCATCCGCTCCAGGGAGCGCATCCATCGCGGCAATGATCAGCGACCGGGCTTCAGCGCCGTAGACGGCTCGGGCGGCGAGTGCCTGGAATGCCTTGACGTAGAGTCCTATTTCTCGGCTCTGCGTGATGGTCAGCTCGGCGCTCACGGTCTCTACCATCACCTTGGTGTCGTCGAAGATGATGAAGGAGTTAACCATCACGTCGAATCCTGCGCCGCGGGGAATGATGCCGAGGCTGACCCGCGCCAGCCCCTGCACCGCCAGGAGCCGGTCGAGTTGGGCCGCCATTGCCGCCCGGTCGGCTACGGACGTGTAGAGACACTGCTCGGCAAGCAGCAGCTGCAGGCGATGGTCGCCGCGGTAGAGGATTTGTTGCCGCTCCATGCGGACTTCGACGCTCTGTTCCAGGTCGTCGACGACGCCGTAGAACGCGATGATCCGGGACAGGACGCCGCGGGCATAGTCAGGCGTGTGCACGATGCCGGGCACCACGAGCGGCTCGTACCACCGGAGCAGCCGGGTACCGCCTTCAAAGGCGATCTGTTCACGCTGCCGGTGCCGCAGGCCGGTGCCGAGCGTTCGGCGCCACTCCACCCACATGGCGTCGAGGACACGCACCATGGCCAGCAGGTCGGCAACCTGGTCCAGCGCGCCGCAGTGCAGGCACCATTGTTTGATGTCATGCTCAAACGGCGTCTGCTTGCCGTACTCGATGCGCGAGACTTTGCTGGAATGCCAGCCGGTCAACTTGGCCAGGTCCCGTTGAGTTAGGCCGGCTGCGATGCGGATCTCTCGCAGCCGGCCGCCAAGCGCCTGCTTGGCTTGCTGCAACGGCGGAACGACCGGCAAGGAACGGCTAGAGGTAGCGAGCGACCTAGACAACGGGCGTCTTCAGGTGATCCGGTAGTCCTTGTGCGGCGTGGCCAGGGACCACACCGCATCGAACGCCGACCGGCACAGCTCCACGACGCGGGGATCGTCGGTTGCCTCCTGGCCTGCCCAATCTCCGTCGCCGGTGAAGAGGTTGAAGAGCACCCGTTGGCCGTCGAACAGCCAGAAGTCGTTGCCGGGCAAGGCAACGGTGGAAGCCAACCTCCTCGCCAGCCAACGGATGTCTTCCCCCGCTTCGATGTTGGGTTCGGTGGCCGTGGCATGCAGGAACCGGGTGTAGGCGGTCACCGGCTCGGACACGATGCGCGCCCTACGAAAGCTCACGCCCCGGGCGGTCTCCCGCCGGACCAGCTCGCGCCAGCGGCCCCAAACTTTGGCGTTCTGGGCTTGGTCAAACGGGCGCCCGGCCAGGAAGGCGGCGAAGGCATCGGCCTCCTCGCCGACGGCGTACGTGTCGCGCATCTCCAGGTGGTATGCCGAGCTCGAGACTGCCGCAAAGAGTTCATCCCAGTCGTCGTCGGTTGGAGCTTGCACGTTGGCGTCCTCCGGTAGATGCCGCATCAGCCGCTTCGGAATTTCGATGACCGTCTCGTGCGGCGGAACCTCGCCGAGTGCCGCCAGCACACCGTGATCGGTCACCCCCCAACCCTGGATTACATAGGTGTTGTGGTCAGTCTCGTACAGCGTGGGGCATCCGCCGCCGCCTGTCGTCCTTCCGAGGAACCTTAGCGACACGACGCCTCCCGTTTGCTCATGGCCCTGGTCGTCAGGGCCGAGTTTGCAGTGGGCCGCCAGTAGGTCTCAAGAAATTTGCGCCGGTTTGCAGTGACCCTCGCCAGTGTGGCCACCTCGGACATCCCATTTGGGGCGGACGTTGGTTGTACGGGCGTTCGATGGGCAAGGGTTTGCGCAGGTCGTGGCCCAGTTTCAGGCTTCGGCCGGGCCGGTTGCGGATGATCGAAACGGCACTCACGCGGTGAGCGGTAACGAGCAGAACGCTCGGCGCACGGGTACGGCCGTTCGGCGCAGGTACCGGGCACGACCGGATCAAGTGGGTGGCGCGCTTCCTACCGTCCCGCCATGACCACCGACACCCGCCACGTACCTTCCGGGGAGAGCCGGTACCTCGAGGTCGAGCAGTCGTCCGAGTTCGGGGCGCTCCGGAGCACCTTCCGGGGCTTCGTGTTCCCGACCACCGCCCTGTTCCTCGCCTGGTACGGCCTCTACGTGCTCCTGTCCGCCTACGCGCGCGGCTTCATGAACCACAAGGTCGTCGGCAACATCAACGTCGGCCTGATCTTCGGGCTGCTCCAGTTCGCATCGACGTTCCTCATCGCCTGGGCGTACACCCGGTTCGCCGGCCGCCGGCTCGACCCGGCCGCCGACCACCTGCGCCACGAGATCGAAGGGGGGACCGGCGCATGAACAGCGACGCCCGTACCATCACCATCGTTCTGTTCATCCTGCTGGTCATCGTGACGCTGGCCATCACCGTCTGGGCCAGCCGGCAGACCCGCGACGCCACCGACTTCTACGCCGGTGGGCGCAAGTTCGGCGGCTTCCAGAACGGCATGGCGATCGGCGGGGACTACATGTCGGCCGCGAGCTTCCTCGGCATCGCCGGGATCATCGCGGTGTCCGGGTACGACGGCTTCCTGTACTCCATCGGCTTCCTGGTCGCCTGGCTGGTGGCCCTGCTGCTGGTGGCCGAGCTGATGCGCAACTCGGGGAAGTACACGATGGGCGACGTGCTGGCGTTCCGGATGCGCCAGCCCCCGGTACGGACGGCCGCGTCGATCTCCACGATCGTGGTGTCGATCTTCTACCTGCTGGCCCAGATGGTCGGCGCCGGCTCGCTGGTGGCGCTGCTTCTCGGCATCACCCCCGGCCACACGTTCCTCGGGATGTCGGCGGAGACCGCGAAGATCGCCACGATCGCCCTGATCGGCGTGCTGATGATCGTGTACGTGGTGATCGGTGGCATGAAGGGCACCACGTACGTCCAGATCGTCAAGGCGTTCCTGCTCATGGGCGGCGCGATCCTGATGGCGCTGCTGGTCGGCGTCGCGTACAAGTTCAACCTGTCCACACTGCTCGGCGACGCCGCAGCGAAGTCGGGGAAGGGCGCCGCGTTCCTCAATGCCGGGCAGCGGTTAGGCAAGGACATCATCGGCAACCCGACCGCCACCGCGATCAGCAAGCTGGACCTGATCTCGCTCGGGGCCGCGCTGGTCCTGGGTACCGCCGCCCTGCCGCACATCCTGGTGCGCTTCTACACCGTGCCCAATTCGCGGGTCGCGCGGCGCAGCGTGGTCTGGGCGATCGGCATCATCGGCACGTTCTACCTGCTCACCCTGGCGCTTGGCTTCGGTGCCGCGGCTCTGGTGGGTAGCGCGAACATCCTCAAGCAGGACCCGGGCGCCAACATCGCCGCGCCGATGCTCGCGCAGTACCTCGGTGAGCGGTACTTCGGCGGGGCCAACGGGGGCGCGGTCCTGCTCGCGGTGATCTCCGCGGTCGCGTTCGCCACGATCCTCGCGGTGGTGGCCGGCCTCACCCTCGCCTCGTCGTCGAGCGTGGCGCACGACCTGTACGCCAACGTCATCCGCAAGGGGCAGACCAGCGAGCGGGACGAGGTGAACGTGGCCCGGTACGCCGCCTTCGGGATCGGGGCCGTCGCGATCGTCCTCGGCATCTTCGCCCGCGGCCTGAACGTCGCGTTCCTGGTGGCCGTGGCGTTCGCGATCGCGGCCTCGGCGAACCTACCGGCGATCCTGTTCTCGCTGTTCTGGAAGCGGTTCAACACCCGCGGTGCGGTGTGGGGGATCTACGGCGGCCTGATCTCGGCGGTGCTCGTGGTACTCCTGTCACCGGTCGCGTGGGGCGGCGCCAGCAAGGCCCTGCCGGCGGTGAAGCTGACCGCCACGCAGGCCAAGGACTGCGGCGTCGTACAGACCTCCAAGGAGGTCAACAACCCGACCGCGTTGTTCAGCTGCACCACCCCGGCGCCGATCCCGTTCAGCAACCCGGGTCTCATCTCGATCCCGCTCGGGTTCCTCTGCGCGGCGGTCGGTGCGCTGTCCTCGAAGGAGCGCGAGGACGAGAAGTACGCGGAGCTGGAAGTGCGTTCGTTGACGGGGGCGGGCGCCCACTGAGGTGGGGTGGGCGGGCGGGGCGGACGACGGCGTCCGCCCCGCCCGACAACGCCGGCCCGGTATCGCCGACTAGGCTGACCCCCATGGCGATCACACCGCGTTATGGCGAAGGGCACCGCATCCTGCTGACCGGCGGGGCCGGCTTCGTCCCTTCGCACCTGGTCGACGCGCTGGTCGGCCGCGGCGCCGCGGTGGTCGCCGTAGACAACTTCGTCACCGGTACCGAGAGCAACGTCGCCCATCTCGCCGACAACCCGCTGTTCACGCTCGTCAAGGCCGACGTGTCCGACGACCTGCCACACGATCCCGCGCTCGCCCAGCGGTTCGACGCGATCATGCACTTCGCCTCGCCCGCCAGCCCCACCGACTTCGAGCAGCTACCCATCGAGATCCTGCGGGTCGGCTCGGTCGCCACGCTGCACCTGCTGGAGCGCGCGGTACAGGACGGCGCCCGGTTCATCATGGCGTCGACCTCGGAGGCGTACGGCGACCCGCTGGTCCACCCGCAGCCGGAGTCGTACTGGGGCAACGTCAACCCCAACGGCATCCGCAGCGTGTACGACGAGGCCAAGCGGTTCTCCGAGGCGGCCACGATGGCGTACCACCGCTCCCGCGGCCTCGACGTCGGCATCGTGCGGATCTTCAACACCTACGGCCCCCGGATGCGCCCGGACGACGGCCGGGCGATCCCGACGTTCATCGGGCAGGCGCTGCGCGGCGAGCCGATCACGGTACACGGCACGGGGGAGCAGACCCGGTCGATCTGCTACGTCGACGATCTCGTCCGGGGCATCGTGCTGCTGCTCGACTCGGGCGAGACCGGCCCGATCAACTGCGGCACCGAACACGAGATGTCGATGCGGCGGCTCGCCGAGACGATCGTCGCGCTGGCCGGCTCGGCGTCGCCGGTCACGTACGTGCCGCGCGCCGTCGACGACCCGGAGAAGCGCCGGCCGGACCTGACCCTGGCCCGCACCCGGCTCGGCTACGAGCCGCAGGTCGGACCCGAGGACGGGCTGCTTCGCACCATCCGGTACTTCGCGGAAAAGGTGTGAATCACATCCCGGGTTCGTGCCGCATCCGTCGTGGCGCCAAGGTCGTTTAGCCCCCGCTGGGTACCTTTGGGGCCATGACCACACCCACGGGTCGGGCCAGAGTCCCCGGCAGTCCCTCCGCTACCGGCCGCGCCGCAGTCGGCGTGGCCCAGCCCGAGGCACCCGGCGGACCCGCCGGCCCAGGCACCCGGCCACCGGTTCCGGGCGGTACCCCGTACCGCCGCCGGGGTCCCCGCCCGCGGTGGGGTCGCATCGCCCTCGTGGCCGGCCTCGCCCTGGCGCTGCTCGGTCTGATCGGCGGCTTCGCGGCGTACCTGTACGCCGACCACCTGGACGGCCAGATCACCCGGACCGATCCGTTCGCGCAGATCACCGGCGGCCGGCCGGCGAAGGTCGCGCCGGGCGCGATGAACATCCTGCTGCTCGGGTCGGACTCGCGCAATCCAGACTTCACAGCTGCGAACGCGGACAAGTCGCGCTCGGACACGATCATCCTCATGCACATCCAGGCCGACCACAAGCACGCGTACCTGATCTCGATCCCGCGCGACCTGTACGTGCCGATTCCCGGCCACGACCGGGACAAGGTCAACGCCGCGTTCGCGTACGGCGGTCTGCCCCTGGTGATCCGCACCATCGAGGGCTTCACCGACGTCCACATCGACCACCTCGCGGTGATCGACTTCGCCGGCTTCGAGCGGGTCACCGACGCGCTCGGCGGGGTGGACATGAACGTCGACCAGACGATCAAGTCGATCCACCGGCCGTACCGCACCTTCAACGCCGGCATGCGCCACTTCACCGGCGCGGAGGCGCTCGACTACATCCGCCAGCGGTACCAGTTCCCCGACGGCGACATCACCCGCGCAAAGCATCAGCAGCAGTTCCTTCGGGCGATCATGGATAAGGCGGCCAGTTCGGGCACGCTCACAAACCCCGGCAAGCTGACCAGCTTCCTGGACGCGGTGACCAAGGCCATGACCGTGGACAAGGACTTCTCGGTGAAGGACATGGCGCTGGAGTTCCACAACCTGCGGGGCAACGACCTGACGTTCATGACCAGCCCGTTCAGCGGGTTCGGCCAGGTCGGCGACCAGAGCGTGGTGCTCTCCGACCGGACCAAGGCGTCCGCCCTCTACGACGCCGTCGCCAAGGACACGGTCGCCCAGTACCTGGCCGGGGCGTCGGGCGCGCCATCGCCCAAACCGGGCGGATGAGAGGCTGGTTAAACCTCCTGAGCGGACTCGCTTCGCCGCCCCCTCCTCCGTAGAGTGGCGTCTTAGCCCTGACCCCTCGCGACCGGGAGCCGGCCTTGCAGTACGCGTCCAGCGCGGTGATAGACCCGACGCGCGACGACGACGGCAGGCGTGGCCGGCGCTCGGCGCCCCCGCCCAGACCCGGCCGCGGGCGGGGCGGCCCCGGCAAGGATCCGCTGTGGGCCAAGCTCCTGGTGATCTTCGGTGCCCTGATGATGCTGGCCAGCGGTAGCGTCATCGTCGGCCAGCGGTTGATCTTCGCGGCCGCGACCAGCAGCTTCAACCAGACCGACCTGCTGGATCCCGCCGCTCCGCCGCAGCACGTCACGATCAACGGAGCCAAGAACATCCTGCTGGTGGGCATCGACAGCCGGCCCAACCAGAACCCGTCGGACCTGGTCCGCGCCGACTCGATCATCATCCTGCACATCCCGGCCACCCACGACCGGGCCTATCTGGTATCGATCCCCCGGGACACCTACGTCGAGATCCCCGCGTACGACAACAGCAAGCCGAGGTACCGGGGCGGTCACGACAAGATCAACAGCGCGTTCGCCTTCGGCGGTCAGGGCCTGGCCGGCCTCGACGCCCGTAAGGGCGGCTTCGTCCTCCTCCAGCAGACGATCAAGCGGGACTGGAACATCGACTTCCAGGCCGGCGCGATCGTCGACTTCGCCGGCTTCCAGGAGGTCGTCTCCGTGCTCGGCGGCGTCGACATGTACGTCGACGAGGAGACCAAGTCGATCCACGTCGGGTACGACCGGAACGGCAAGTTCAAGTCGCCGTCCTGGATGGACGGGAACGCGAAGGCCCATCCGGTGGCCGGGGTGACCCCGAAGACCTACAAGGTGGGATACCAGCACCTCGCTCCGTGGGAGGCGCTGGACTACGTCCGGCAGCGCGAGTGGATCCCCGACGGCGACTACGGCCGGCAACGGCACCAGCAGCAGTTCATCAAGGCGGTCTTCAAGGGGATCCTGAGCAGCAAGGTGCTCACCGACCCCGGCAAGCTGCGCAAGGTCCTCGATGTCGTCGGCAAGGCGATGACGATCGACAGCGGCCATATCGGGCTGGAGGACTGGATCTTCGCGATGCGCAAGATCGGCTCGGGCGACATCATGACGATCAAGACCAACGGCGGCCAGTTCCACTCCGAGACGGTCGCTGGCTTCGGCGACGTGGAGACCATGAACGAGACCAGCCTCCAGCTGCTCAACGCCATCCGGACGGACACCGTGGACAACTTCGTGCTGGGCCACGCCGACTGGGTGTCATCGAGTTGACACCCTCGGGTAATCGGTAGTTACGTCGCGTTTGGCACCACCGGTCGGCGCGGACCGGGGCGGGTTCGTACAGTGAAGGGTGAATCCACCCATCCACCGGCCGGGGAGGCACGACGTCCGCGATCAGTCAGTCCGACCCGGCACCGCCCGCCCTGGCGGAGCCGGCGGACGCCGACGCGCCCGCACCGGATGAGGTGGCGCCGCCCGCAGACGCCGAGCCGGCCGAGGGTGGGACACCGGCCGGGGGTGGAGAGCCGCCGGACGGTCCGCCACCGGCCGAGGCGCCGCCGGTACCGGAGGAGGAGCCGCCGGTACGCGGACCGAGATGGGCGAAGGCGCTGATCGCCACCGGTACCGCCCTCGTCGTGCTCGCCGCCGGTACCGTGATCGCCGCGTTGACGCTGGCCCACCGGTACGACTCGGCGGTCAACCACGCGCCGTTGCTGGATCCGGGGTCCCGGGTGCAGCCGTCCGCCGGCGCCGTCCCCGCCCACATCGTCGGCCCGCTGAACTTCCTGCTGCTCGGCTCGGACGCCCGGCCCAACGACACCGTCGACGGCCAGCGCTCCGATACGATCATCATCCTGCACATCCCGGCGAGCATGAACCGGGCATACCTGATCTCCATCCCGCGCGACCTGCGGGTGGCCATCCCGGCCGACCCCGACCTCGACTTCCGGGGGAGCACCGAGAAGATCAACGGAGCGTTCAACTACGGCGGCGGCGGGATCGGCGGGTTCCAGCTCGTCTCCAAGACGCTCACCCAGCTCACCGGCGTACGGTTCGACGGCGCCGCGATCATCGACTTCCAGGGCTTCCAGCGGGTGGTCAGCCTCCTCGGTGGCGTCGACATGTGCGTCGACGCGAAGACGACGTCCATCCACACCGGCGCCGTGTACGAGGTCGGCTGCCAGCACCTGCGCCCCTGGCAGGCGCTGGACTACGTGCGCCAGCGCAAGAGCCTGCCGAACGACGACTACGACCGGGAGCGCCACCAGCAGCAGTTCCTCCGGGCGATCTTCGAGGAGGCGGGCGACCAGGGTCTGGTCCGCAACCCGGTACGGCTCGACCAGTTCATCCGCGAGGTGGGCAGCTCGCTCACCGTGGACACCAACGGGGTCTCGGTGATCGACCTGGCCCTCGCGTTGCGGGACATCTCACCGTCGTCGCTGGTCGGCATCAGGGTCCCGTCCTACCCGGAGTGGATCGGCGGCATCAGCTATGTGCTGCCGTACGAGGACCAGGCCCCCGCCCTGTTCCGGGCAGTCGTCGACGACACCCTGGACACCTGGGTGAACGCGAACCCGACGTGGCTGAACCACCTGTGAAGCGCGCGCCAGTAGGCTCGGGTCCCGTGTCCGGAGACCGACCCACCGCCCGGTGAACGCGCCCCTCGTGTTCGCCCACCGGGGCTCGTCGGACGCGATGCCCGAGCACACGCTGCCGGCGTACCTGCGCGCGATCCGGGAGGGCGCCGACGGGCTGGAGTGCGACGTCCGGCTGACCAATGACGGGCACCTGGTCTGCCTGCACGACCGCCGGCTCGGCCGGGTGAGCAACGGTCGCGGGCTGGTCAGCGAGCACGCCCTCGCCGAGCTGGACGCGCTGGACTTCGGCTCGTGGCATCCCGGGCTGGACGACCTGATCCTGGAGCGGGCCGGGAACGGCGCGCCGGTCCGGGTACTGACCCTGGACCGGTTGATCGACGCTGCCCGGGACGCGGGGCGGCCGATGCGGCTGCTGGTCGAGACGAAGCACCCGAGCCGGTATGGCGGCGAGGTCGAGGAGCGGCTGGTCGAGGTACTGCGCCGGAACGGCCTGGACAAGCCGGACCCCACCGGGGTGAGCGTGACTGCGATGTCGTTCTCCTTCGGCGCCGTCCGCCGGTTCCGGGAGGCCATGCCACACCTGCCGGTGGTCCAGCTTCTGGAGATCCTGCCGCCGTGGCTGCGGTACGGCCGGCTGCCCACCGGGGTGACCATCGCCGGCCCGAGCGTGCGGCTGCTGCGCAGCCATCCCTGGCTCGCCCGCCGGCTGCACGACCAGGGCAACCAGGTCTACGTCTGGACCGTGAACAGCCCCGCCGAGGTCGACCTGGTCCTGGAGCGCGGCGTGGAGGGCATCATCTCCGACCGCCCCCGGTACGTTCTCGACCGGCTCGGCCGCTGACCGCCGGCCCGCTCGTCGCCGGGTGGGTCCCGGTCGGAGCGCGTTCGCACGCCGGGTCTGCCAGCGGGGCGAGGTTGCGGGCACACTAGGGAACCGTGGCGGAGATGGAGCGCATGTTCGCGGACCTCAGCGCGCTCGCTGACATGGTCAACAGCGATGAGGCCGGGTTACCCGCGATCCAGCGCCTGGTCGACCTGACCCAGGCGGCGCTGGGCGCCGCCGGGGCCTCGTTCGCCGAGTACGGGGCGGCCGGTGGCCGGGTCATCGCGGCCAGCGGCGCGTCGCTGTGGGCCGTCGGCCGGCAGGTCGACGCACCTGACTGGGCGGCGCCGGGCGGCACCCGGGAGCGGATCATCGAGCTGCCGGTCGAGGACCTGCCCGGTGAGGCGGGGCAGCTCTCCGGCCGGGGCATCCGGCGGATGCTCGCCACCCGCGTGGAGGTCGCCGGCCACGTCGTCGGCACGCTGCACGGGTACCTGTCCGACACCGGTGCCGTGACCTCGTTCCAGCGCTCCGCGCTGACCCTGTTCGCCGGCATCGCGGCCCATCTCTACTTCGACGGCCGGGGCCTGCCGGTGTACGCGGAGGCGCCGGCCATGGCCACGCTCGCCGACGCGATCGCGGTGGTCGGGCCGGGCGGCGTGGTGCGCTCCTGGAACCCGGCCGCCGCGACCGTCATCGGCCGCTCCTCCGGGGCCACGCTGGGCCGGCGGCTGCCGCTTCCGCTGCCGGCTGTCGGCCAGGTCCTCGAACACCGCATGGCGGACGGGCGCTGGCTGCAGATCCTCGCCACCGAGCTGCCCGGGGGCGACGGGCGGGTGATCACGCTGCGGGACATCACCGAAGCACACCGCCGCGAGCAGGCCCGCGAGCTGTTCGTCGCGGTGACCAGCCACGAGCTGCGCACGCCGGTGACGGTCATCAAGGGGTACGCGGACACGCTCGTCGACCACTGGGCCGATCTGGACGAGCCGAGCCGCCGCGAGGCCGCCGGACGGCTCGGCCAGCGTGCCGGCGAGCTGGCCCGGCTCGTGGAGCGGCTGCTCTCCGCCGTTGGCGACGGCTCCCGGCTGGCCGCCCCGCTGCCGCTGCCGTTCGACCTCGCCGAGGCGATGCGTACCGCCGTCGCCGACCTGCCCGCCGAGACCCGCCGGCAGGTCCGGATGGAGCTGCCCGACGCGCTGCCGAAAGCGCTCGGGGAGCGGGCCAGCCTGGCGACCGTCCTCGCCGAACTGATCACGAATGCGATCAAGTACTCGCCGCTGGGCTCGCCGGTGGAGGTCTCGGGCGTCGTCGATGTGGGAACGGTGGGCTTCCGGGTTACCGATCAAGGTATCGGGGTACGCCCGGAACACGTGGAGCGGGCGTTCGAGCGTTTCTGGCAGGCGGAATCCGGCAGCGAGCGGCGGTACGGCGGCGTGGGACTAGGGTTGTACCTGGTGCGGCGGATAATCGAGCGGCAGAACGGCTGGGTGTCCTTACGTCCTCGGGAGCGGGGCGGTACCGTCGCAGAGGTACGTTTGCCGCGTGCGGATCTAGGCCCCGGGGAGGCGTGAGCGTGGGGGGGACTGCAGTCGCCGAGCGCGCCTGGTGCGTCGTCGTGCCCCACCACGCCCGTGGAGCCCGCCTCGCCCGCCACCGCCTCGCCAGCGAACTGGGCCCCCTGGCAACCACCGAGCTGCTCGCCGACGCCGTCGCCGTGATCGCCGAACTGGTGGGCAACGCCATCCGGCACGCCCAGCCCCTGCCCGGCGACGTCATCCGGGTGGCCTGGAAGATCCGCTCCGGCAACGGGTACCAGCACCTGGAGGTCCGGGTGACCGACGGCGGCGCGGGCGACACGCCCTGCCAGCGTGATGTCGGCGCGGACTCGATCGACGGCCGCGGGCTCGCGATCGTCTCGGCGCTGGCCGGCTCCTGGGGGGTCGACCGGGACGGGCTGGGTCAGAGCGTGTGGGCGCGGCTCAGCTACCCGATGTCGGGAGAGCAGGCGCCGTCCGGAAACGGCCACCGGGCCGCCGGGTGAGCCGCCGGCTCCGCGTCGCACCCACCGACTAGGCTGCGGTGTCGTGAGCAAGCGTGGTCGGAGGTCCTCCGCCGAGGCGCCCAGGCGGCAGAAGCTGCGCGACGTCTTCGTGCCCCGCCCGTTCGCCGGACTGGTGGACGAGCCGGAATGGATCGCGCTGCGGGAGCTGGTACCGGCCGCCTCCGTACCGCTGCGCCTCGCGCCCGACTACGCGCAGCGGTACGGTGACCGGCCGGTGCTGCTCGCGACCGTGCTGCCGATGGCGTGGCCGGCGATGACCAGGCCGGACGGGCGGGTGTTCATCGGGCTGCAGCGCCACGTGCAGTCCGGCGACGTGTCCCGCGATCTGGCCGTCGCGCTGCTGAACGCGCTGGAGACCGAGCCGGGCGGCACGGTGTCGGTACCGCCCCTGGCGGGTGCCGGGCCGCGGCTGCAGGACGTGCTGGCCGACGGGCTACTGGACGTCACGATTCACGACGGGTTCGAGTTCTGGCTGGACGACGATGCCGCGGACGACCCGAACGTGGCCGCGTCGCTGGAGCGCGCCAACGCGTCGATCTACCCGACGGTGCGGCTGGGCGCCGCACACGCGGCGTACTGGTGCCGGGTGCCGGAGAAGGCGCACGTGCGCTGGGTGCTGCCGGAGGAGGAGGACACCGCGCTGGACGCGCTGGCCCGGCTCGCGGCGGCGGGGGAGCTGCCGCTCGGCGACGGTACCCGGTTCGCCGGGATGTTCCGCGCGCACGGCCTGCTGGTACCGGTATGGGACCTGCCGCGCGACCCGCCGGCGGACGACTGGGAGGCGCCGGCCGGCGACTTCGTGAAGCGGTACCGGGACGCGGTGGCGGTCGGCGAGCCGTTGACGGCGACCGAGCGCCGGGCGCGCCAGGGCCTGCTCGGGCGGCAGATCACACTGCGATAGACGGTACGGGTCAAAGATCTTACGCGTGAACCGGACATTCACGCGATTCACTCGCCTAATCACTCTTGACTCAGGGCTGTGATGTAGGCAGTTGACCACGTACCGTAGTGAGACAACCATGCTCATCGCTGTACCCGGAGGTCCCCATGACCGGATACATCGACGCCAGCCGACCGCCGGGCATGCTGTCCGGGGACTACTACCCCCGGCACAAGCTTCTTGAAGCGCCGCGCTCGATCCAGTTGGGATGGGCGCGGCGCGGTCGTGTGGACCGTGCGGCCCGTCGCGAGGAGGCTGGGCGGAGCCGGACGGTGGAGCGGCTGGCCAAGTTGGGCTCCGCGTGGAAGGTCCTCGACATCGAGGAGTTGGGCGTGCCCACCCGGAACGCCTTCCTGACGATCGGGCCGGGCGGGGTGTTCCTGGTCGTGGTGAAGCCGCAGGGGCGCAGCCGGGTCCGGCTCGCGGGCGACGTGATCCAGGTGGACGGCCGGCGGCACAAGTACGTCGCCGAGGCCCGGCTGCTCGCCGAGCAGGTGACCAGGGCGCTGTCCAAGACGGTGGGCGCCACCGTGCCGGTCACCCCGGTGATCGCGCTCGCCGGCAACGGGGCCATTGACGTCCACGGCGTACCGAAGGGCTGTCTGGTCACCTCGTACCGTGAGCTGGACTACATCCTCAGCGCCTACGGCGAGCGGATCGCCCCGCGT
>JBKPCQ010000323.1:0-5367 GCA_046727455.1 Actinomycetota bacterium
CCGCAGGAGAGCCTCGACGGCTTCCGGCAGGAGATCTCCCACCAGGGCGGCGGGCTGTCGTCCTACCCGCACCCGCGGCTGATGCCGGACTTCTGGGAGTTCCCGACGGTGTCGATGGGGCTCACCGGGATCAACTCGATCTACCAGGCGCGGTTCAACCACTACCTGTACAACCGGAAGATCAAGGACACCTCGCGGTCGCACGTGTGGGCGTTCCTCGGCGACGGCGAGATGACCGAGCCGGAGTCCCTCGGCGCCATCGGGCTCGCCGCCCGCGAGGAGCTCGACAACCTGACCTTCGTCATCAACTGCAACCTGCAGCGCCTCGACGGCCCGGTGCGGGGCAACGGCAAGATCATCCAGGAGCTGGAGTCGTTCTTCCGCGGCGCCGGCTGGAACGTCATCAAGGTGATCTGGGGCCGCGAGTGGGACCCGCTGCTCGCCGCCGACACCGACGGCGCCCTGGTCAACCTGATGAACGTGACACCGGACGGCGACTACCAGACCTACAAGGCGGAGTCCGGGGCGTACGTCCGTGAGCATTTCTTCGGCCGCGACCCGCGCACCCGCAAGATGGTCGAGCACATGTCCGACGACGAGATCTGGAACCTCAAGCGGGGCGGGCACGACTACCGCAAGCTGTACGCGGCATACCAGGCCGCTGTCAACCACACCGGCCAGCCCACCGTGATCCTCGCCAAGACGGTCAAGGGCTGGACGCTGGGCTCGCACTTCGAGGGCCGCAACGCCACGCACCAGATGAAGAAGCTGACCCTCGACGATCTCAAGGGCTTCCGGGACCGGCTCTACCTGGACATCCCCGACTCGGCGCTGGAGGAGAACCCCTATCTCCCGCCGTACTACCACCCGGGCAAGGGCAACGACGAGATCCAGTACCTGCACGAGCGGCGCCACGCCCTCGGCGGGTACATCCCGTCGCGCCGCCGGACCGCCCCGCCGCTCACCCTGCCGCCCACGTCCGCCTACGCCGACGTCAAGCGCGGCTCGGGCAAGCAGAAGGTGGCCAGCACCATGGCCTTCGTCCGGCTCCTCAAGGACCTGATGAAAGCCAAGGACTTCGGCAAGCACTGGGTGCCGATCATCCCGGACGAGGCCCGTACCTTCGGCATGGACTCGCTGTTTCCCACCGCCAAGATCTACTCGCCGCACGGGCAGAATTACACCCCGGTCGACCGGGAGCTGTTCCTGTCATACCGGGAGGCGGTCACCGGGCAGATCCTGCACGAGGGCATCAACGAGGCCGGGTCGGTCGCGTCGTTCACCGCCGCCGGATCGGCGTACGCCACCCATGGCGTACCGATGATCCCGTTGTACATCTTCTACTCGATGTTCGGCTTCCAGCGCACCGCCGACGGCCTGTGGGCCGCCGCCGACCAGATGGCGCGCGGCTTCCTGCTCGGCGCCACCGCCGGGCGTACCACCCTCAACGGCGAGGGCCTGCAGCACGAGGACGGGCACTCGCACCTCATCGCCGCGACCAACCCGGGCGTGGTCTCCTACGACCCCGCGTTCGCGTTCGAGATCGCGCACATCGTCGAGGACGGCCTGCGGCGGATGTACGGCGAGCGGCCGGAAGACATCTATTACTACCTGACCGTGTACAACGAGCCGATCGTGCAACCGGCCGAGCCGGCCGAGCTGGACGTCGACGGGCTGCTGCGCGGGCTGTACCGGTACTCCCCCGCACCGTCGCTCGCGGCCGACGCGCCGCGCGCCCAACTGCTCGCCAGCGGTAGCGGCATGCCGTGGGCGCTGCGGGCGCAGGAGCGGCTGGCCCAGGACTGGGGCGTGGCCGCCGACGTCTGGTCCGCGACCTCGTGGACCGAACTGCGCCGCGACGCGGTGGAGGCCGAGGAGTACAACCTGCTCCATCCGGGCGACGAGCCCCGGATTCCGTACGTCACCGCCAAGCTGGCCGACGCGCCCGGGCCGGTGGTCGCGGTCAGCGACTTCATGCGGGCGGTACCGGACCTGATCAGCCGCTGGGTGCCCGGCGACTACACCTCGCTCGGAACCGACGGGTTCGGCATGTCGGACACCCGGCACGCGCTGCGCCGGCACTTCCACGTCGACGCGGAGAACATCGCCGTGGCGACGCTGCGGCAACTCGCCCGGCGCGGTGCGGTCGACGCGAAGGTACCGGCCGAGGCCGCCCAGAAGTACGCGATCGACGACGTGCTCGCCGCTCCGGTCGGGGAGACCGGCGGCGAGTCCTGATTCCGCTGCGGTCGGCGGGTTATTCGAGTCCTCTTCGGATGACCCGCCTACCGGTCGAATTGGCCCGCGCGGATCCCGGCGACCAACTCGCTCCACGTCGAATGGGAGAGGCTGAGCACCGGTCCGTCCGGCTGGTCAGCCATCCGGACCAGCACGTGCTCAGCGGTGAACGCGACCTCGACGCACGCCGCCGACTCCCCACACCGGCTACTCTTCCGCCACTCCAACCGAATATCCCTCGCGGCCATTCTCGCCTCCCTCGCCCCAGATTCACGGTACGAAATGGGGAGCACGATCGGAATCGGGCCGGGGAGCGGTGGAAGTTTTTCGGCGCGGTGCGGGAAAAGGGGCGCCTGACGAGGTGCTCAACGCCTGGCGCCCCGCTTGACCAGCGCCTACAATGACTCGAAGTCTCCGGCCCGGATGCCGGCGACAAAGGTGTCCCATTCCGGGTGGCCAAACCGCAGGACCGGCCCCTGCGGATTCGTGGAGTCGCGCACGGCCACGCAGTCGTCCAACAGGGCAACCTCGACGCAGGTGCCAGACTCGCCACAGCGGCGGGCCGTGCGCCAGGCTAGCCGCGACTCCGAATCACTCATGTTCATTCAGCGTGCCTCTCTGTCTCAGGGGGCTATCGAGAGTGATCAATGTAATCAAGCGGATCTGCTGTCCGCGAAAAACCCGCCGGGTGACTGCGCACCGGCGGGCGACTGGGATCCGGTGCGTCAGCTGCCAAGCGGCCTGCCGCGCGGCGCCGGGGCGAGCAGGGCTTCGGCCTGCTTCTCGATGAGTCGAGCCGAGTCGGCATCGTCGTAGGCGAGGGGCCATAGCCGTTCGAAGATGTCCCGATGCTCGGCGATCTCGCGTGGGCGTCGGACGATCGCGTCGGAGCGTGGGCCTTCCCGGTACAAGACCTCGCGCGCGTCGCCCATGTCGAGGATGCCGAACGGGCCGAGGAGGGCGATGGGAACGGCATCGGTGAAGGGCAGAACGCGTATCAGGAAGCCCGCCTCCCGCATCAAACGGGACAGCGCGCGCAACTGCTCCCCCATGACCTTGGGTCCGCCGATCTCGCGGTGGAGCACGGATTCGTCCAGGATGGCGAGGTACCTGGGGGGAATCGACCGGGCGAGCAGGCGCCTCCGGCGTTCGAGCCGGGCCTCGATCCTGACCTTGATCGTCTCCTCCGAGAGCCCTGCCAGATCGAGCCGGAAGATCGCCGAGGCGTAGGCGGGCGTCTGGAGCATGCCAGGGACGATCAAGGGGTGGAAGTACCGGATGGCGACGGCTTCCTGTTCGAACTGCATCAACTGCAGGAGCGCCGAGGACAGGTGCTCGCGGTACAGCGGGTCGACGGAGTACCGCTGCCGCCGGGCGACCTTGGCGTCCTGGACGAGCTGCTCCGCATCCTCGTCGAGTTCCAGGTACGGCAGCAGCGCCTTCAGGTCGCTCACGGACACGCTGACGCCGCCGCCCTCGATCCGCATGACCTTGGACAGCGACCACTCCATGGCGTCGGCGACCTGCGCCTGGGTGAGCCCTTTCGCCTCGCGCGCCGCCCGCAGCGCGAGACTCACGCGGCGGCGTGCCACCGCTGGGGACTCACCCATTGAACCCCTCTAACCGAACAAGCTCCGGGACGCGGCGAGCTTACACTCCCTAGCGTCCAATGTGGACCCCGGTGGCGGCGCTACCAACGCTCACCCGCCTCCATGGCACGGATCAACGCCCGCTTGACCTGACCGAACACCTGAGCGTCCGAGGTGCTGAACAGTTGGATGGAGTCGCCGCGGTAGGTCGCCCGCAGCTCGTAGCGCGGCCGGCGCAGCCGCCCGCACGCACCACCCACGATGGCCGGGAGCATCACCGCGACCAGGGCCGTCAGCCACTGCTGCGGCGTGCGTAGCAGCGGCGTGGCCAGCCCCACCCCGACCAGGAGAACGAACACCAGCCCGGTCGCGCCCAGGGCCAGCAGGTCCCGACCGCCCCGGACCACGTAGATGTCCTGCAGTTCGCGCAGCGCGTACCGGTGCCGGTACGGGAAGTTGACCTCGAACACCTCGTCGGTGATGAGCGCTAATCGCCCCCGGTAGTACATGGTCATCTGGTCCGCCCCTCGGCACGTCATTGCGAGGAGGCAGGCCGGTGCGCCAATATGGCATCAGTTGAGACCCTCCCTCCCGCACGGTGGGGTGGAGGCCAGAACGGCACCCGGTGGCCGCCGGGTGCCGTCTGGTGTGCGCCCCCAATGGCACCTGCCGACAGGATAAGATGCCGCCTTCCTGTCAGCCAGGATCCTGACAGCCGTATCGCAGATAGCGCCAGGTTCCCGGGTCACGGCCGACCTGACACGATGGCGGCGTGCCTGACTGGGTGGAGTTCCGGCGCTCCGAGGCGGCCGCCGTCATCGAGCTGGTCCGCCGGGTCGCCGAGGCGGCGGATCCCGGCGAACACGGCGACGGCGTCGAGGTGGTGATCGAGGCACCGCGCCGGGGCTGGCTCGGCCGGCTGCTCGACGACGGGCTCGCCGAGCAGGCGCGCATCGCCGTGACGAAGTTCGGCGGCGCCGTCCGGTACCCCTTCCATGTTCTTCTGATGACCGACCACGGCGGCGCTGCGGTCCGCCGGCTGCCCCGCGTGCCGGGCTGGGCGGTCAGCAACTCCAACGACCTGGCATTCCTGATCCAGAAGGGCACCGGCGACCGGTACGACTGGGCCGGGCTGGTCGGTGGCGCGGTGGCCGCGCTGTCGGTGCTCCGCCCGGACGCCGACGACGAGGGCTGGCGCGCCGGCATCGACCGGGCGGTCCAGCGGCGTTAGGAGTGACCGGCGACCCGGTGCGGCTGGTACGGCTCCTCCAGGCGGGCGATCTCCTCCGGAGACAGCGGTACCTCCACCGCCGCCACCGCGTCCTCCAGGTGGGACAGCTTCGTGGCGCCGACGATCGGTGAGGTGACGCCGGGCTTGTGCAGCAGCCAGGCCAGCGCGATCCGGGCCGGCGGGAGGGCGCGCTCCCGCGCCACCGTGACGAGCCGGTCGACCACGTCGAAGTCGGCGTCGGAGTAGAGCGTGTCGGCGACCGGGTCGCTGCCGGCCCGTACGGTGCGCCGCTCGCCCTCGCGGGTGCGG
>JBKPCQ010000324.1:0-6548 GCA_046727455.1 Actinomycetota bacterium
GACGCCTGTGGCGTCGCCTTCGTCGCGGACATCGATGGTCGCCGGTCCCATGACGTGGTGGTCGAGGGCCTCGCCGCGCTGTGCCGGCTGGATCACCGTGGTGCCCGGGGCGCCGAGCCGAACACCGGCGACGGCGCGGGCATCCTGATCCAGGTACCGGACGGGTTCTACCGCGAGGTGGTGAACTTCTCGCTGCCGCCGGCCGGGCAGTACGCCACCGGGCTGTTCTTCCTGCCGGCCACCGCGACGCCGGGCGACGAGGCCCGGGCGGTGACGGTACTGGAGAAGTACGCGCTGGTCGAGGGCGCACGGGTGCTCGGCTGGCGGGAGGTGCCGGTACGGGCCGAGGGGCTGGGCGCGAGCGCGCTGGCCGCGATGCCGCGGATCCGGCAGGTCTTCCTCGCCGCCAACCGGCTGACCACGAGCGCGGCCGGCTGGGCCGGCCAGCCGCTGGCCGGCCTGGAGCTGGAGCGGGTCATGTTCTGCGTGCGCAAGCAGGCCGAGCGGGAGACCCGGGAGCGCGGTGTCGGGGTGCACTTCCCGTCGCTGTCCGGCCGGACCGTCGTGTACAAGGGGATGCTGACCCCGGACCAGCTCCGCACGTTCTTCCCGGACCTGACCGACCCGCGGGTGGAGAGCGGGATCGCGCTGGTGCACTCCCGGTTCTCGACGAACACGTTCCCCTCGTGGCCGCTCGCGCACCCGTACCGGTTCATCGCGCACAACGGGGAGATCAACACGATCCGGGGCAACCGCAACTGGATGGCCGCCCGGGAGGCGCTGCTCGCCTCGCCCCTGATCCCCGGCAACATCCGGCGGCTGTTCCCGGTGTGCACGCCCGACGCCTCCGACTCGGCGAACTTCGACGAGGTACTGGAGCTGCTGCACCTGGCCGGGCGGAGCCTGCCGCACGCGGTACTGATGATGATCCCGGAGGCGTGGGAGAACGACCGCGCGATGGACCCGGCGCAGCGCTCGTTCTACCGGTTCCACGCGAGCCTGATGGAGCCGTGGGACGGGCCGGCGGCGGTGGCGTTCACCGACGGTACCGTCATCGGCGCGGTGCTGGACCGCAACGGGCTGCGACCGGGCCGCTGGTGGCGGACCACCGACGGCCTGGTGGTCCTGGCCAGTGAGGCCGGGGTGCTCGACCTGGACCCGGCCACCGTCGAGGCCAAGGGGCGGCTGGCGCCGGGCAGGATGTTCCTGGTCGACACCGCGGCCGGGCGGATCATCGAGGACGACGAGATCAAGGCCACCCTGGCCGCCGAGCAGCCGTACGACGACTGGCTGATGGCCGGGATCATGCGGCTGGGCGACCTGCCCGAGCGCGAGCACGTGATCTACACGCACGACTCGGTGCAGCGGCGCCAGCAGACGTTCGGGTACACCGAGGAGGAGCTGAAGATCCTGCTGTCGCCGATGGCGCGGCTGGGTGCCGAGCCGATCGGGTCGATGGGCACGGACACCCCGATCGCCGTGCTGTCCAAGCGGCCCCGGCTGCTCTACGACTACTTCGGGCAGCTCTTCGCGCAGGTCACCAACCCGCCGCTGGACGCGATCCGGGAGGAGCTGGTGACCAGCCTCGGCTCCACGATCGGGCCGGAGGGCAACCTGCTCGACCCCGGGCCGGCGAGCTGCCGGCACATCGTGCTGCCCCGGCCGATCATCGACAACGACGAGCTGGCGAAGATCCTGTCCATCGACGAGGACGGCAACCTGCCCGGATTCAAGGCGGTACGGGTGTCGGGGCTGTACCGGGTGCGCGACGGGGGGCCGGGGCTCAAGGGCCGGTTGACCGAGATCTGCCGGCACGTCTCGGAGGCGATCGAGGACGGGGTACGGATCCTGGTGCTGTCCGACCGCGACTCCACCGCCGATCTCGCACCGATCCCGTCGCTGCTGCTGACGGCGGCGGTACACCAGCATCTGGTCCGGGAGCAGACCCGCACCCGGGTCGCGATGATCGTCGAGTCGGGCGACTGCCGGGAGGTGCACCACGCGGCGGTACTGATCGGGTTCGGCGCCGCGGCGGTCAACCCGTACCTGGCCTTCGAGTCGATCGACGACCTGATCCTCACCGGCGCGCTGGTCGGCATCGATCCGGCCAAAGCCATCGCCAACTACGTCAAGGCGCTGTCCAAGGGCGTCCTGAAGATCATGTCGAAGATGGGCATCTCCACCGTGTCCTCGTACTGCGGCGCCCAGGTCTTCGAGGCCGTCGGCCTGGACCCGGAGCTGGTGGAGCGGTACTTCACCGGTACCAGCAGCCGGATCGGCGGGATCGGCCTGGCCGAGATCGCGGCCGAGGTGGCCGCCCGGCACGCCCGCGCGTACCCGGCCAACCAGGCCGAGCGGGCGCACCGCCGGCTGGAGGTCGGCGGCGAGTACCAGTGGCGCCGCGAGGGCGAGGCGCACCTGTTCAACCCGGAGACGGTGTTCCTGCTCCAGCACGCCACGCGCAGCGGCCAGTACGAGGTGTTCAGGACGTACACCGCCAAGGTCGACGCGCTCGCGGCGGATGCGGGCAGCCTGCGCGGCCTGTTCGTGCTGCGGCTGGGCGAGCGGGAGCCGGTCGACCTCGCCGACGTGGAGCCGGCGGAGAGCATCGTCAAGCGGTTCGCCACCGGGGCCATGTCGTACGGCTCGATCTCGGCCGAGGCACACGAGACCCTGGCTATCGCGATGAACCGGCTGGGCGGGCGGTCCAATACCGGCGAGGGCGGCGAGGACGTCGACCGGCTGTACGACCCGCTGCGGCGCAGCGCGGTCAAGCAGATCGCCTCGGGCCGGTTCGGGGTGACCAGCGAGTACCTGGTCAACGCCGACGACATTCAGATCAAAATGGCGCAGGGCGCGAAGCCCGGCGAGGGTGGGCAGCTCCCGGGCAACAAGGTGTGGCCGTGGATCGCCAAGACCCGGCACGCCACCCCGGGCGTCGGCCTGATCTCCCCGCCGCCGCACCACGACATCTACTCCATCGAGGACCTGGCCCAGCTCGTGTACGACCTGAAGAACGTCAACCCGGCCGCCCGGGTGCACGTGAAGCTGGTCGCCGAGGTCGGCGTCGGCACGGTGGCGGCGGGCGTGGCCAAGACCAAGGCCGACGTCATCCTGATCTCCGGCCACGACGGCGGTACCGGCGCCGCGCCGCTCAACTCCCTGAAGCACGCCGGGGCGCCGTGGGAGCTGGGCCTCGCGGAGACGCAGCAGACGCTGCTCGCCAACGGGCTGCGCGACCGGGTCACGGTACAGGTCGACGGACAGCTCAAGACGGGGCGCGACGTGCTGGTCGCGGCGCTGCTGGGCGCGGAGGAGTACGGCTTCGCCACCGCTCCGCTGATCGTCGAGGGCTGCGTCATGATGCGCGTCTGCCACCTGGACACCTGCCCGGTCGGTATCGCCACGCAGAACCCGGTGCTGCGCCAGCGGTACACCGGCCGGCCGGAGTTCGTGGAGAACTTCTTCCTGTTCCTCGCCGAGGAGGTCCGGTCCTACCTCGCCCAGCTCGGGTTCCGCACCCTCGACGAGGCCATCGGGCACGCCGAGCTGCTGGACCTGGTACCGGCGATCGAGCACTGGAAGGCCCACGGCCTGGACCTGTCCCCGGTACTGCATGTGCCGGATCTTCCGGACGACGCGCCGCTGCACCGCGTCACCACGCAGGACCACGGACTGGACCGCGCCCTGGACAACTGGCTCATCGTGGCGGCGGCGCCCGCGCTGACCGAGAGCACGCCGACCCGGATCGACATCGCCGTGCGCAACGAGCACCGCAGCGTCGGCGCGATGCTCGGTGGCGAGGTGACCCGCCGGTTCGGCGGCAAGGGGCTGCCCGACGACACGATCGAGGTGCACCTGCGCGGCACGGCGGGGCAGTCCTTCGGCGCCTTCGTGCCCAACGGGGTGACGCTGCGGCTGACCGGCGACGCGAACGACTACGTGGGCAAGGGCCTGTCCGGCGGGCGCCTGGTGATCCGGCCGGACGAGACCGCTCCGTTCGTCGTCGGCGGCGCCGACGGCGCCGAGAAGCAGATCATCGCCGGGAACACCATCCTGTACGGGGCCACCGGCGGCGAGCTGTTCCTGCGCGGCCGGGTGGGCGAGCGGTTCGCGGTGCGCAACTCCGGCGCCGTCGCGGTGGTCGAGGGCGTGGGCGATCACGGGTGCGAGTACATGACCGGGGGTACCGTCGTCGTGCTCGGCCCCACCGGCCGCAACTTCGCCGCGGGTATGTCCGGCGGGATGGCCTACGTCTGGCGGCTGGACACCGGCCGGGTCAACCGGGAGCTGGTCGACCTCCAGCCCGTCGCCGGCGACGACAAGCGGATGCTGCGCGACCTGGTCGAGCGGCACCTCGCGGAGACCGGCTCACCGGTGGCCGCCCGGCTGCTCGCCGGGTGGGTCACCGCCGTGGAGGAGTTCACCGCCGTGGTATCGCGCGAGTACCAGCGGGTCATCGAAGCCATCCGGACCGCCGAAGCCGCCGGTCGCGACGTCGACGAGGCCGTGATGGAGGCAGCGCGTGCCTGACCCCCAAGGCTTCCTGCGGTACGAGCGCAAGCTCCCGGCGAGGCGGCCGGTACCGGTGCGCATCCAGGACTGGCGGGAGGTGTACCCGTCCGCGCCCGACGAGCTGATCCGCGAGCAGGCGACCCGGTGCATGGACTGCGGCGTGCCGTTCTGCCACCAGGGCTGCCCCCTGGGCAACCGGATCCCGGACTGGAACGACCTCGTACGCACCGGCCAGTGGCGCTCGGCGATCGAGGCGCTGCACGCGACCAACAACTTCCCGGAGTTCACCGGCCGGCTCTGCCCGGCGCCGTGCGAGCCGGCCTGCGTGCTGGCCATCAACGGCGGGTCGCCGGTCACCATCAAGCAGATCGAGGTCGAGATCATCAACCGGGCGTTCGACCTCGGGTACGTCACGCCGCAGCCGGCGCCGCAGGCGTCGGGCCGGTCGGTGGGGGTGGTCGGGTCGGGGCCGGCCGGGCTGGCCGCCGCGCAGCAGCTCGCCCGGGCCGGACACGCGGTGACGGTGTACGAGCGCGATGACGAGCCGGGTGGGCTGATGCGGTACGGCATCCCCGACTTCAAGATAGAGAAGCACCACATCGACCGGCGGCTGTCGCAGTTGGCTGCGGAGGGTGTTCAGTTCGTGACGAATTGCGCTGTAGGGGTGAACATCACCGTAGCGGAGCTACGGAGCCACCACGACGCGATCCTGCTCGCCGCCGGTGCGCTGGCCGGTCGGGACGTCCCGGACACACCCGGCCGCCACCTGCCCGGCGTGCACCTGGCGATGGATCACCTGGTACCGGCCAACCGCGTGGTCGCCGGCAAGCAGCCCTCGACTCCCATCAACGCCAACGGGAAGCGGGTCGTCATCATCGGCGGCGGGGACACCGCGGCGGACTGCCTCGGCGTGGCGCACCGGCAGGGCGCGGCCAGCATCACCCAGCTCGACCTGTACCCGCTGCCGCCGCGCGAGCGGGACGAGGCGCGCGACCCGTGGCCGACCTGGCCGTGGATCCTGCGCGAGTACCCGGCCCACGAGGAGGGCGGTGCCCGGGAGTTCGCGGTCGTCGTCCAGGAGTTCGTCGGCTCGGACTCGGTCGAGGCGGTCCGGATCACGGAGGTGACCGTGGTGAAGCGGGGCGGGCGGCGGCTCGTCACGGTCGTCCCCGGTACCGAGCGGAAGCTGCCCGCCGACCTGGTACTGCTCGCGATCGGCTTCGACGGCACCGAGGAGGGTCCGCTGCTGGACCAGCTCGGGCTCGCGCGCAACCCCAGGGGCGGGATGGACTGCGGGCCGGACTGGCAGACCCGGGTACCGGGCGTGTTCATCGCCGGGGACATGCACCGCGGCGCGTCGCTGATCGTCTGGGCGATCGCGGAGGGACGGGCCGCCGCCGCGGCCATGCACACGTACCTCGGCGGCGCCGGCTCCCTGCCCAGCCCGGTCGACCCGGCGGCGGTACCCCTCGCGCTCTAGCCACGGGGCAGGACGAGCCGCGTCATCTCAACCTGGGAAGGGAGTTGCGGACGGTGTCGATCGCGGGCTGGCGCAGGGCGGCCGGGGTCGGCCGGCCGCCGACGCCGATCAGGAGGATCCGGAACTCCAGGTTGCCGTCCAGGACCACGAGCGAGTAGCCGCCGGACATCGGGAAGGCCCCGGTGGCGTCGGTACCCAGGCCGGTGACGTGGTCGGCACCGGTCTTGTCGGCGGCGTAGCTCGCCGCCGCTGCCGCCGCGTCGGGGAAGATCAGCACGTGGGCGTCCATGACGATCTTTCCGGACGGACCGAAGCTGCCGGCGCACTCGTAGTCGACGGCGGTGTCGTGCGCGTGCTGCGGGTTGCCCGGGCCGCCCGCGAGCGCCTCGATCGTGCGCAGGTCCATGGAGGGGCATACGTTGTCGGTGGGGACGCGGTAGGTGACCGGTGTCGGGCCGCTACCCGGGCCGCCACCGGGGCCGCCACCCGGGCCGCCGCCCGCCCTGCCGGTCGGGGCCCGGCCGGAAGCGGCGCTACGGCTCGCCGACGGGCT
>JBKPCQ010000325.1:0-9414 GCA_046727455.1 Actinomycetota bacterium
GTTGCTGGCCCGGGTGGAAAACCCGGACAGCCGGCAGCGCGCCCGGATGGCCCTGGTCCGCGGCTCGATCCAGACCCGGGTCGGTCGCCCCGGTCAGGCGGTACCGGTGCTGCGCGCGGCCGCCGTCGCGATCGCGGACGAGGACCCGGCCATGGCGGTGGAGATGCTCGTGGCCGCGATGGAGGCGGCCGCGTTCTCCGGCGACTTCAGCCAGGCCCCGCAGCTCGACGAGCTGGCCCGCACGCTGTCCGCGCGGGGCCTGGACACGCCGGTCGGTGGCCTGCTCGCCGGCATGGCCCGGCTGGTCGCGGGCGACCCGGCCGGCGCCGCCCCGCCGCTGCTCGCGTTCATCGAGCACGCGCGGGGGTACCCGGACCCGCTCCGGCTGACGTGGGGCGCCGCGGCGGCGACGTTCCTCGGTGACGACGCGGTGGCCCGGGAGTTCTACGACCGCGCCATCGCCCTGGCGCGCCGGACCGGGGCGATCGGTGCGCTGCCTCCGGCGCTGGAGGTACGCGCGCTGCTGGAGTTGTCCGTCGGCCAGCTCGCGGTCGCCGAGGCGGACGCGACCGAGAGCATCCGGCTCGCCGACGAGCTGCGGCAGGCCCGTCCGCCGCTGATAGCGCTGGCGACGCTGGCCGGGCTCGCCGCGTTCCGGGGCGACGAGGAGCGGTGCCGGTCCCTCGGCGAGCAGGTCATGGCGCTGGCCGAACGGTTCGGCGTCTGGCTTCCGATGGTCGTGGTGGTGGCGACCCGGGCCGAGTTGAGCCTCGCGCTGGGCCGGCTCGACCGCGCGCTGGAGCAGGTTCGGGAGCTGGCCGAGCGCCCCGCCATGACGCACCCGGTGGTGTCCATCATGACGACGCCGAGCCGGATCGAGATCCTGGTCCGGTCCGGCCAGCCGGTACCGCCGATGGACCTGACGATCTTCGAGGCGTGGGCGGCGCTGTCCCCGAGCCCGGCGTTCCCGCCGCTGGCCGCCCGGTGCCGCGCGCTGCTCGCCGACCCGGACGAGGCGGCCCCGCGGTACGAGGAGGCGCTGCGGCTGCACGCGGCGACCGACCGGCCGTTCGAGCGGGCCCGCACCCAGTTGCTGTTCGGCGAGCACCTGCGCCGGGCACGCCGGCCGGCCGAGGCGCGCCGGCACCTGCGGGCCGCGGTCGAGACCTTCGACCGGCTCGGAACCGTGCCGTGGGCGCAGCGGGCCCGTACCGAGCTGCGTGCCGCCGGTGAGGCGGTCGCCGAGCCGCAGGCCGACGACTTCGCCCAGCTCACCCCGCAGGAACTGCAGATCGTCCGGTTGGTCAGCGAGGGGCTGTCCAACCGCCAGGCGGCCGCGCAGCTGTTCCTCAGCCCGCGCACGGTCGAGTACCACCTCCACAAGGTCTACCCGAAGCTCAACATCTCCTCCCGGACCGAGTTGATCCGCCGGTACACGGCGGTGCGGTGAGCCCAGTAGGGCCACCAGTGGCGGTACGGATTCGGCCGGTACCCCCTCCGGGCGAACCTGGCAGCGCGGTGGGAGCAACCCGGCTCCCACGCGATGCAAAGGAGAGGTGTCATGGACGCCGTCACCGCCTACCGACGCCGATGGGCCACGCTCGGCGTCCTGTGCGTGAGCCTGCTCGTGATCGGGCTCGACAACACCGTGCTCAACGTGGCGCTGCCCAGCCTGGCCCGGTCGTTGGACGCGACCGAGCGCCAGCTCCAGTGGATGGTCGACTCGTACACCCTGGTCTTCGCCGGGCTCCTGCTGGCCGCGGGGAGCTTCGGTGACCGGTTCGGCCGCCGCCGCGCGCTCTTCGCGGGCCTCGCGATCTTCGGCGCGTCCTCGGTGTGGGCGGCCTGGTCCGGCTCGGCCCAGGAACTGATCATCGCGCGGGCGGCCATGGGCGTCGGCGGGGCGCTCATCATGCCGTCCACGCTGTCGGTCCTGACCAACAGCTTCCGCGACGCCAAGGAGCGGGCCAAGGCCATCGGCATCTGGGCCGCGGTGTCCGGGCTGGGCATCGTCTTCGGCCCGACCATCGGCGGCTGGCTGCTGGAGCGCTTCTGGTGGGGCTCGGTGTTCCTGGTCAACGTCCCGGTCGTGGCGGCCGGTCTGGTCGCCGGCATCTGGCTGGTGCCGGAGTCGCGCGACCCGGCCGCCCCGCGCCTGGACATCGTCGGCGCCCTGCTGTCGATCGTCGGCCTGACCGCGCTGGTCTGGTCGATCATCGAGGCCCCCACGCGGGGGTGGACGTCGACCGCCGTGCTCGGCGGGTTCGCGTTCGCGGCGGCGGTACTCGGCGCGTTCGCGGTGTGGGAGACGCGGGTCGCCGAGCCGATGCTGAACCTGCGGTACTTCCGCAACCCCCGCTTCGCGGCCGCCTCGCTGTCCACGACGCTGGTGTTCTTCGCGCTGTTCGGGACGATGTTCTTCCTCAGCCAGTACCTCCAGTTCGTGCTCGGCTTCTCCGCGCTACAGGCGGGGCAGCGGGTCATCCCGGTCGCCACCCTGGTGGTCGGCGCCCCGATCGGCATCAAGCTCGCCGAGCGGATCGGCGCGAAGATCGTGGTGGCCGCCGGCCTGACCGTGGTCGCCACCGCCCTGTGGATCCTGTCGACGACGGGCACCCAGTCCGGGTACGGCGAGGTGGCGTGGGTGCTGGCCCTGCTGGGGCTCGGCATGGGTACCGTGATGGCGCCGGCCACCGAGGCGGTCATGGGGGCGCTGCCCAAGGCCAAGGCCGGGGTCGGCTCGGCGGTCACCGACACCACCCGCCAGATCGGCGGCGCCCTGGGCGTGGCGGTGCTGGGCAGCATCCTGTCCACGGCGTACCGGAGCCGGCTCGGTGACACCCTGGCCGGGCACCCGATGCCGAAGGCGGCCCAGGACGGCGTCGGCGGTGCCCTCGCGGTGGCCTCCCACCTGCCCGACCGGGTCGGCGGCGCGCTCGCGGCGACCGCCCGGACCGCCTTCATCCACGGCATGGACAGCACGGTCCTGGTGGCCGCCGGCGTGGCGTTGGCCGGCGCCCTGCTCGCCGCGTTCTGGCTGCCCGCCCGGGCGGTGGAGGTCTCCACCGAGCCGGTCGCGGAACCTGAGCCCGAGCTGGTCGGCGTCGCCTGACGACCGACCACGCGACCCCGGCCCGGTATGGGTCGGGGTCGCGTCGGGTCTCGGCTAGGGTTCTGTGACATGGACCCTGATGAACGTGGGGACGACGAGTGGGACTCCATCGAGGACGAGGGGGTTCTCGACGAGTCCGACACGCTGGACGACGACGCCGTGGCGGATCCGCTCGACGTCGGCATCGCGGCGGCGGACCGGTGGAGCGGCGCCAACCGCTTCGGTACGACCGTCGCCGAGCAGCGGGCGGGTGAGTCGCTGGAGCAGCTGCTGTCCGAGGAGGAGCCGGACGTCGACCCGTACGCCGGGCAAGCGGACGACGAGGACGAGCTGACCCGGCGCGGGTACGAGACCGAGCCGCGCGCCGGCCGGCTTGTCGAAGAGGACGAGGGGTTCGGCGAGGACGCGGAGGCCGACACGGTGGCTCGCGACGTCGGGATCGACGCGGGCGCTGCGAGCGCCGAGGAGGCCGCGATGCACGTGGTCGACGACCCCGACAGCGACGGCGAGGGCCCGCTGCGCTGAGATCGTCGTTTCCCGGCAGATCCCGCAGCGAGACTTCGGGATCTGCCGGAAACTCGTGATCTCCCGGGTCAATTCCACTCGCGGTCCACGACCTGCTGCCCGGCGAAGCCGTTGACCGGCGCCGGAGACGGACCGGGTGGACATCACGCCGCCACCGCGGCGGGCTCGGCGGGTACCGCCCGGGCGTTGAGCGAGCGGTGCCGGACGGCCCGGTAGGCCAGGAGGAGCAGGGCGATCGGTACGGCCGCGAGCATCTGCTCCGAGCCGGAGCCGAAGGCCGCGCCGGCGGCGTCGGAGGAGGTGTGCAGGAGGCCCACGATCAGCAGGCTGCCACCGGTCTCGATCAGCATCGTACCGACCGCGTACCGGAAGAAGATCGCCAGCGCGATGAAGGCCGCGCTCATGACCAGCATGACCACCGGCCCGCTCCCGCTGGCCAGCACGAGCGGCAGGTGCTGCCCGAAGAACAGCGGAGCCGTGACGACCGCGCCGACGACCAGGCCGTGCCGCGCGGTCAGCCGGCTCTGCACGAACCCGGCCCACGCGACCTCTTCCCACAGGTTGGTGGTTACGCCGCCGACCAGCAGGGCGATCAGGTAGTTGAGGCCCAGGCCGACCCAGCCGGCGTTCGAGTGCGGCAGCGTACCGGTGACCAGCGAGACCGGGATCGTGAACGCCGGCATCGCGACCATCGCGAACAGGTACCAGCCGATCCCGACCCGCCACCGGAGGACCCCGGCGAACAGCCGGCGTACCGCCGCGCCGCCGCCGATCCGGTAGCTGACGAGCACGGCCGGGCCGAGCACGCCGATGAGGTTGGCGATCGCGATGGCCGGGGTGCCGGGCAGGTGCAGGGCGAACCCGGCGAAGGCGAGCGCCCAGGCGAGCGGATACATCATGAGGAGGAACGTGAGGATCGGGCGTCGTGCCGCGAAGTTCATGGCGGTTGCCCTCCGTTTTGTGATGGCTCCAGTCAAGGCGAGCGGCGGTCGCCGGCCCACCGTGTCCGGCGCACAGCACGGACCGCACCGGATGGCGCGGCTGCTCGCCGAGGCGACCGAGGAGAGGCTGTTCCGTGGGCTGGCCGCCCAGGCCGGCCTCCCGCTGCGCGCGGTCGCCCTACGGGCCGAGCTGGCCGAGCGGCTGCGGGACAGCACCCGGCGGGCGGCGGAGCTGCTGGCGTCGCGGGAGCGCGTGGTCACCGCCCAGGACGAGGAGCGCCGCCGGCTCGAACGCGACATCCACGACGGGGCGCAGCAGCACCTGGTGGCGCTGGCGGTACAGCTCCGGCTCGCCGGTACCCTCGTGGCGCGGGAGTCGCCGCGCGCGGCCGGCGTCGTCGCGGGCCAGCGGCCGGCAGCCGTGGACGCGATCACGACACTGGCCGATCTGGCCCACGGCATCTACCCGAGGCAGCTCGCGGAGGCCGGCGTCGGAGCGGGCCTGGCGGCCGCCGTCACCGCTCCGGTCGACATCGCCGTCGACGATCTCGGCCGGCTGCCCACCGAGATCGAGTCCGCGCTGTACTTCTGCGCGCTGGAGGCGCGGCAGAACCTGGCCAAGCACGCGGGTGGGTCCCGGGTCTCGGTGCGCGCCGGCCGGGTGCCGGGCGCGGTCGAGCTGGTCGTGTCCGACGACGGGCCTTGGTTCGCACCGGACACCGTGGGCGCCGGGCGGGGGTGGCGAACATGTCCGACCGGGCCGAGGCCGTGGGCGGCGAGCTGTCCGTGGCAGCACATCGCCCACGCCGGCCGCACCGTCACCGACGAGACCGCCGACCACACCTTCCGGATCTACCACGGCGACCAACTGCTCACCGAAGTCGCGCGTACCACCACCAAGCCGATCGCCCGGTTCAACGTCCGCAAACCAGAACCGAGCAGCCGGCCCCACAGCTCGAGGCCTGCATCAGCGTGGACAACAGCGACAACCCACGCGAGCTACGCCCCCATGGCTGGCTGCTGACCACCGTCGGCCAGGACGCCTGGACAGGTAGTCTTGCCCCGTTCAGCAGCGATGAGTCTCGCGGCGCTCCCCGGTCTGTACCGTACAGCAATCCATCGCACTCGAATCGGGAGGCACCTTGAAGCTTCTTCTCACGTCCGGGGGCGTCAAGAACCCGAGCATCTACGACGCGTTGGTCGACCTGCTGGGCAAACCGATCGCCGACTCCAACGCCCTCTGCATCCCCACGGCGGAGTACGGGCACCCCATGTGCACTCCCAACTCGGCCTGGCGTTTCATCGCCGGCCAGACCCCGGCACCCATGTGCGACCTGGGCTGGAAGTCGTTGGGCCTGCTGGAGCTAACCGCGCTGTCCAGCATCGGTGAGGAGCGCTGGGTCCCTTGGGTCCGGGAGGCCGACGTCTTACTGGTGGACGGCGGTGATGCGGTGTACCTCTGCCACTGGCTACGGCAGTCCGGACTGGCGGACCTCCTGCCGTCCCTGCCTGACACGGTCTGGGTGGGGGTGAGCGCCGGAAGCATGGTGATGACCCCCCGCATCGGGGAGGACTTCGTCAACTGGAAGCCGCCCACCGGAGGCGACAACACCCTGGGGATCGTCGACTTCTCGATCTTCCCGCACCTTGGTCACGAGCTCATGCCGGAGAACACGATGGAGGAGGCGGAGAGGTGGGTATCCGGGCTCGGGGGCCCGGCGTACGCCATCGACGACGAGACCGCCATCAAGGTGACCGACGGCACGGTCGACGTCGTCTCCGAGGGGCACTGGAGGTTCTTTCCCCCTAGCTAACACGACAGCCCGGGATCGTTATGTAGATGATCGGCGATGGTTTGACCGCGGGATGTCGCGGTATTTTCGCGGGCCGCACCTGACTCCCTTGGGGAAGCTTCTCGCCTGCCCGCAACTCCCCGGCCGTCATCCGCGGCGCGCACCTGCGGCCCGCGCACCAGCACCCGCCGCCCGCCGCCCGCCCAACGTGACGGAGCCGTCCTCGCGCTCGTGGCGCACTGCGGCCCGCCGGGCAGATGCTTGCCCCTCGGCCCGGCCAGCTCCGCCACGTTGGCGTCCATCATCGCCGACAGCACCTGCCGGCCCGCACCGACCGTGAGGCCAGCAGGCCTTCCTTGGCCGACTCGACGATCTTCCCCAACGAGATCAATACCTCGGACGGCACCACCGCCACCGGTGTCCGGCTCCTGTCCACGGCCCTGCTCTGGTAGATGTTGCTCACGGCGGTCCCCTTCCCGGTCGTCGGTGCGACTTGGCGGTTGCCCGACACCTACCACTCGGCAGGCTCCGGGCGGGGAGAACGCCACTCTCCACTCCTACGAAGCGTCCCTCAGCCGTACCAACGTCCCTGACGACCCGAAGCCCGCAGCCCGGTCACGACGTTTGGACGGGGCGGGGTCGGACTCCGGCCTCGACGACGGTGTCCCGTCCGTTCCTCGTCGCCGTGGGCGGCTCGGCCGCAGACAGCCCACCTCTTTGGCGCTGGTCTGGTCGTGGCGCCGGGTCGTCCCCCGTCCGCTCCTGTTGATCGCCGGTTGGGGCGTGAGTGCTTCCCCGCTCACAACGGGCGCGCTGGCGGCGTTCGGCACGACCGCATAGGCGCGGGCCGTGGTCGGCCGGCCCGCCGGATTCGACACCGGTACCGGCGCCTGGGCGGTCTGCCTCGCCTATGGCGACTCGCTGCTGCTCTGCGCCTCATCGACCTCGTTGGGAGTGTCGGCGCGCAGGCCGGCTGAAGGCCAGCCAGCCCAGGGTCGCGTACCTGGAGCAGACGACGCAGCAGCGACGGCGCCGGGGCGGCGGTTCTCGCGCTGGCTTCCTGAACCCGGTCATGCGGGAGTGCCTGCGCGTGCTGAAGCCGGGCGTCACCCTGGTGCACCGCTGGCGGCCCGCCGGCGTGCCGAGCAGCGGCATCGGCTGTGCGGCCACCGACCTAATCACTGAACAATTCTGGTCAATTATCGCCGCGAGCGTCCGGCGCCCCTTCCTACTCTGCTCGCATGAGGATCGCGCGCATTCTGGCGTGTACCGCCGTTTTCGTGACCGGTGCCGTGCTGGCTGTACCGTCGCCTGCCAGCGCCCACCCGACGCCCGCGGGCCGGGCGCTCGACCACAGGCCGACACCGCCGAAGGCGAAGCCGGCAGCGCCCCCGACCGCGCCCAACGTGGCGATGGGCTCCGCGCTCCCGGCCAAGCCGCGCCGGGCGTCCGCTGACCCGGCGCTCGACGGCGCGTGGACCGTCAGTCTCTCCGCGAGCCCCACGGTCCTGTGGCCGACCCAGTACGCCACGATGATCGCCACCGCGAACATGGACGTCGGCCCCACGCCGTACTACATCCGCATATACGACACCATCCAGCAGCAGTACGTCGGCTCGTGTGGGAGCGGAACCGTCTGCTCCGTCCCGGTGACCAACAACGTTCCGACGGTGCTCACGTTCTACGCCGTGGTGTCGGATGCCTCGCAGACCTTCCCACCGGCCGTCGAGCTGGCCCGGTCCAGCCTCGTCACCGTGGACTGGCGGACCCTGGTCGACAAGCTGAACATGAAGCTGGTGGCGACGCCCAGCACAGTGGTGGTCGGCGCGCCGACCATGCTGACCGCGACGACCGCCGAGGACGTCGGGCCGTCACCGTTCTACACCCAGATCTACGACGGCGACACCCACCGGCTCCTGACCCAGTGCGGCTCGGGCATCTCGTGCTCGGTACAGGTAACCCAGTTCACCGCGACCACGCACCTGTTCGCCGCGTACCTGGCCCCCAGGGTGTTCACCGCACCCGACGGGAACCAGCAGCCGGACGGCTCCGAGTACACCGCGCCGTTCATCCACGCGACGTGGGCGAACACCGGCTGGACCGTGTCGCTGTCGGCCGGGGACTTCGTCGGCGGCCAGCAGACCTTCACCGCCACCGCGAACCGCGACGTAGGGCCGACGCCGTACTACATCGAGATCTACTCGGTGTGGGTGAACCGGCGGATCGGCGTCTGTGGGTCCGGCAGCACCTGCACGGTCACCTTCGCGTCGCAGTTCATGCAGGACGACGTGGAGGCGTTCGTCACGACGTTCACCGATTCGGTGTTCCCGTTCCCGGCGGGCGTCTCGGTCCAGGCCTCCTCGAACGTGATTCCCTAGCTGACCCGTCAGGCGCGCACCCGCGCGGCGGCCCGCGCCGCCGAGCGGGCGCGCGGGCGCTCGCCCGCGTCGCGGGTACGGACCGGCCCCGTCGAGCCCCGGACCACCAGTTCCGGCTCGAAGAGCATCTCGTCGGTCGGTACCACGTGCCCGGCGACCTGGCTGGCCAGCAGCGCGACGGCCGCCTGCCCCATCGCGTCGATCGGCTGGCGGACCGTGGTCAGCGGCGGGTCGGTGCAGTTCATGAACGCGGAGTCGTCGAAGCCGACGACCGACACGTCGGCGGGCACGGACAGGCCGAGCCGGCGGACCGCCTTCATCGCGCCCAGGGCCAGCACGTCGCTCGCGCAGACGATGCCGGTGACCCCGTGCTTGACCAGGCGGGTGGCCGCTGACTGCCCGCCCTCCATCGAGAAGATGGTGCGCTCCACGAGACCGGTGGAGTCGCTGACGTGCGCCTCGAACGCGGCCTGCTTGCGGTTGGACGGCACGTGGTCGCCGGGGCCGAGCACCAGCCCGATGCTGGTGTGGCCGAGCGAGACGAGGTGGTTGTACGCCCGGTCGACCGCGTGCGCGTCGTCGGTGGCCACGCACGGGAAGCCGAGGTCGTCGATGGCCGCGTTGACCAGTACCACCGGCAGGCCGCGCTCGCGCAGCCGGAAGTA
>JBKPCQ010000326.1:0-4240 GCA_046727455.1 Actinomycetota bacterium
GCACCGCCCGTACCCACGTCAGCAACGTGCTGTCCAAACTCGGCCTGGCCTCCCGCACCCAGGCCGCCCTCTGGGCCGTCCGCGAGGGCCTGGTTCCCAGCCCCTGACCCGCGACAAGTGTCGCGGACCGAACGGGTCGAACTTCCCTGACGGCGCCGCGCATCCGGTGTTTCACTGGCGGGTACTAGCCTCGACATGTCCAAGGAGGCGTTGGTGACCCGCGAGAACGGCAGCGCGGCGGTCCGCGTCCTCATCGTGGAGGACGACCCACGGGTCCGCACCGCGCTGCGCAGCTTCCTCGCCGCGTCGCCCGGCTTCGAGGTGGTCGGGGTCGCCGCCGACGCCGCCTCCGCGCTCAAGATCGCGCGCGAGGCGGCGCCGGCCGTCGTCATCGTCGACGTCCTCCTGCCGCGGGTGGAGCACGGGCTCGGGCTCCTGCGCACCCTCACCCGGGAGCTGGGCATACCGGCCGTCGCGATCAGCATCGACGGCTGGGTCAGCGCCGACGCGCTGGCCGCCGGTGCGTCCCGGTTCCTGGACAAGGACAGCGCACCCGAACTCCTGCCGGCGGCACTGCGTGCCGTCGCGTCAGCGGGCCGGTAGACCGCGCCGCAACACCGCGTTCTCGGCGGCGGTCCAGCTCAGCGTCGCGACGAGGTACACCACCGCGGCCAGGGGCATCACCAGTGCGCTGAGCAGGCTGGTGAACGGCAGCAGGGCGAACAGCCCGCGCGGCGGGTCCGTGCCGGTGGCCGCGGCGGTCCGGCGGGCCCGGCGCAGCGCTATTACCGCGAGGACGGCCAGGGCCAGCAGCAGCGGCACGAACGCCAACGGGTGGGCGCCGGTGAGCAGCCGGGCGGACAGCGCCGCGCCGAGGAACGGGTGGGCCAGCAGAGCGTTGGCGTGGCCGGCGACCTGGGGCGTGGTGAAGATGCGGTACCACACCACGAACGCCGGTGTCTGTAGCAGCATCGGCAGGAGCCCGGCGAACGGCGACGTGCCGGCGGTCCGGTACAGCTCGGTGAGTTCGGTGGTGAGCCGGGTCGGGTCCTTGCCGTGCCTGCGGCGCAGTTCGGCCACGCGCGGCGCCAGCGCCAGCCGGGTCCGCTCGCCCCGCACGGCGGCCAGGGTCAGGGGCAGGAGCAGGAGGCGCAGGGCCACGGTGCACAGGACGATGGCGGCGACCGGACCGACGGTGCCGGCGAGGCCGGCGATGAACGGGTACACGGCGGCGACGGCGCCGTCGAGTAGGGGAATGGACACGGACGACTCCTCGGGCGGCGGGTGGGCGGGTGACCGTCACGGAGCAGCCGCACAGGAGTGGGGAGAAGAAGACTCAGGCGGCCGCGAGGGCCGCGGTGGGCGCTCGGGGCCGGGACCGGCCGCGGGCGTCGGGGTCGCGATGGCGCGGTACCGCCGTCGTGGCCTGTTCGCGGAGGAGCCGGCGGATGACCCGCGGGCCGTGCGCCACGGCGACGCCGCGGATCAGCGCGCGGACCGTGAGCAGGGTGGCGAGCAGCACCCCGGCGGCGGCGACGAACCCGGCCGGACCCACGCCGGCCAGCACGCCGAGCAGCTGCCACCACATCACGCACTCGACGATACCGGCACCTCGCCCGGTGACCGCCGAGCAGCTCGCCCGGGCGCGGCTCGTCCTGCCGTACGCCTCGTGGGCGCAGGCGGACACCACCCGGCGGCAGCTCGCCGCGCGGGTACAGGCGACCGGCGCGGCGCTGCGCCCGGTCGCCGACGTCGACGACGTGGAGACGGCCCTGGACATCGCCGGGCGCGGGCTCGCCGACACCATCGCCAACCGGGGCCTGCTGCGCGGCCTGGCCGGACGGGTACCGGGCAATCTCGTCACCGCGCCGCTGCGCCCCCGCCTGTGGGACACGTTCGCGGTCGTCCACCGGCGACACGCCGACCTGTCACCCGCGATCCGCGCGGTTCTGGAGCTGGCTGTCGCCCGGCTCCGCCAGGCCGGCCCGGCCACAGGCCGGACGAACTGATCGATGCGTGGACGCTGGTCGACCCGGACTGGGCTCTGGTGGGGAACAAGTCCGGGGCGACGCGTACTCCTGGCGGCGCCGGACGATCGAGTATCACCGGCTGACCAATGCGGTACGGCAGCGGTGCCGCAGCGAGCGCGTCGATCCGCCGACCGACGGGCAGCTGGATCGGGTGGTTGCCTCGGCGGCACACCGGTTCGAAGCGGCGTTCGCCGCCGGCGTGGCCGCTCGGCCGGGCCCGGCAGCGTGCGGCCGGCTGGAGGATCTGCTGGGCAAGCCGGGGTTGCTGGTCAGTTTCGGGGGCAGAACCTCATCGGGCAGGTCAGGCGCGCATTGTCAGCGGCAAATGAGGATGCTCAGCCTGGACTCCACGAGATCCTTGACAAAGCACTTTGGAGCGTGTCCCTCCCGCCACCGAGAACTGTCGATGTCGCAATCACAGCTTCCCTTACAGGAGCGGCACTTTCGTCTAACTACACGCCGACAATCGGCCCCACAACGCGATTACCACGAAAGACGCGGGTTAGAGCCGGTGAGGCACCGGCAAGTTACTTGGCTGCTTCCCTGATCTCGAAGCCCTTGGCCTCGGCTTCTGCAAGAAGCCTGCTGCCTTCCCCCGGAGCGGCGAAGCCGCGGTCGAGCGCCTCTTTGAACCTTCGCTCCGCATCCGTTCCGGCCACGGGAATGCCGATACTCGCAGCAGTGTCGAAGTATTCCGCCGCCTGGTCATACTTCGCACAGCCTTGCTTGGCCAGGTCAGAAACCGGCTGCAAGCGGGGTTTAGGGGGACCGAGGCGGACCAGCTCACGAGTGCAGCCGCGCAGCTGCTCGGCTAGCGAGCGCAACGTGTCCGGCGTCATTGTCGACGGGGAGTCCGTCAGGACCTTGTCGATCTTCTTGTGCAGTGTGCTGATCGCCTCCAGCCACAGAAGTTCCTCGCCGGTCATCGGACCCGTTGTGGCGGAGGTCGCCGCGGTAGCCGACGGCGCGATACTCACGCTGGGTTTCGAGGTTCTCGCCTGACCGCTGCACGCGCCGACAAGCAGGGCAGCGCTGAGACAGACAAGGCCAAGAGGTGCCCCAAACCATTTGCGCCGGCCAATGGCCGCGGGCAGTCGTCGTTGCCCTAAGCGTCGTTTCACGACGCTCGCCTTCCTTCTGACGACGTGGTTGGGCATTGTCGTCGCGAACCAAATTTGTGCGCAATGCACACGGATGGTAACCACGTGCGACAGTGCTCCTGACGAGGTGCACATTGGTAGGCCCAAGGGCCCCGGTGGTAGGGCCCAAGGGCCCCCGTGGTAGGGCCTTAGGACACACGTGGAGTCCCAGCCGCTCCTCCAGCCCCACTCTCAACTCGGCAAATGCGGATGCTTCACCAAGCTGCAACAGAAGATCTCCGGAACGTGGCGGACGCTACAAGGGCTGGCCGACTTCGCCGCCCTGCGCTCCTACCTGTCCACCGCCACCAAACATGGCGCGGACCTGCTCGACGTGCTCCAGCAACTGTTCACCACCGGCCCGTGGCTCCCACCCGATTCGGTCGCCGTCTCAAGCTGAACACGTACGATGCTTCGCGCCGCAGCCCAGGTCCCGGCCTGTGCCAGAGCGTCCCTATGCGGCGTTGATGAGGGGAATTGCGACTACTCGATCAAGGGAGCCTGCCGGTCATCAGCCCCGGAACTGGTACGTCCACGACGCCGACGTATGGGAGCCTGGCCAGGTCCTGTTGTGGGTTGGACGGAAACCGGCCGCTGACCAGCCGCGAAACTCAGATCATGCGTCGTAGCGCGGTCTCCACGGCGTCGATCAGCGGATCACCTTCGGTCCGTGGGTGCCGGGCGAGGCCGAGCTCGACGTCCGGCAGGGTGGGTAGGGCGTCCGCGTCGTAGCAGGCCATGGCCGGTTCGAGGTTCGCGGGCATGAGCGCCGCGACGCCGAGCCCGGCCCGTAGCGCGGCGAGCACGCCGAGCAGGCTGTTGCTTTCGAACGCCACCCGCCAGCGCCGATCGGCACGTTCCAGCGTTTCCAGCACTGACGTACGCCAGAAGCACGGGTTCGAGAACAGCACCACCGGCAGCGGATCGGCAGCCACGTCCACACCCTGGCCGATCGCCCAGACCAGCGGGCGGCGTACCGTCCAGCGCGGCGGCCCGGGAACGTACGGCGCCTCGTCGAGCACGAGTTGGACGCGGCCCGCGTCGTAGGCCTCGCGCATCGCGGCGTTGGAA
>JBKPCQ010000327.1:0-4175 GCA_046727455.1 Actinomycetota bacterium
GCGGAACTTGGCCAGCCGCGCGGGAGAGTCCGGCGAGATGCCGACCACCTCGTACCCGGCGCCGCGCAGCGAGGCGATGTTGTCCCGGAAGTCGCACGCCTGGGTGGTGCAGCCGGGCGTCATCGCGGCCGGGTACGCGTAGAGCACCACCTTGCGGCCGCGCAGGTCCTTGAGCGACAACGGCTTCCCGGCGTCGGTCGGCAGGGAGAAGTCGGGTGCGGTGTCGCCGGGCTGCAGCCGTACCGGTTCGGTCATGCCGTCCACCCTACATTTACGCGTGATCCGGCCGCGTTCCGCTCCCTGGAACCGCACCATTGACGCTTGTGCATACGTTTGCAATCGTGGGTCAGCCGGTATCGGCTGATGGCATCCGCCCGTGCCTCGACAGACACCGCCCACGAGCAGTCGGAGGAGTGAGGTGTTCCGAGCCAAGCGGTACCCGTTCGCCATCGCCACGGTCGGCGTCCTCGTCGCCGCGCTCGCTCCGCAGAGCGCGCATGCCGCACCGAAGCCCGCGACAAAGTACGACTGGCCGCAGTTCGCGTTCGACCCGGGCAAGTCGGCCAACGACACCGCCGAGACGACCGTCAACCTGGGCAACGTGAGCCGACTCAAGCCGCTGTTCAAGGTCGCGCTACCGGACGCGCCCGACGGCTCACCGGTGTTCCTCAGCGACGTGACCACGCCCAAGGGCGTCCGGGATGTCGTCTACGTCCAGGGCGAGCACGGCCATCTCATCGCCAGCGACGCCCGTACCGGCACCGTGATCTGGTCGGACAACTTCGGTCCCGGCGGCATCTCCAACTCCAGCCCGGCCATCGACCCGAGCCGGAAGTTCATCTACATCAACGCCAACGACGGCAAGGCGCACAAGGTGAACGTCGGCGACGGTACCGAGGTGAAGTCCGGCGGCTGGCCGGTCACCACCGGGCCGGGCAAGAGCAGCTCGGCGCTGACCGTCGCGACGGCGAAGAACGGCCACTCGTACCTGTACGCCTCCAACCAGGGGCACGGCCGGGTCACCACGATCGACCTCGGGAACGCCTCGACGCACGTGTTCAACCTGTCCTGCTCCGACCACCCGGACACGGAGACGCCGAGCTGCTCGGTCCGGGGCGCGAACCCGTGGGCGCGCGGCCCCGCGTTCGACGCCTCGCTCGACCGGTTCTTCCAGATGGGCGGTACCAACAACGGGTCGACCTTCGTCCCCGGCCACGTCTGGCGGCAGAGCTGGGTCGCGCTGCCCGCCGACGGGCACACCGTGATGCGCAACGGCGGCGGGTACCCGGCCGACAGCTACACCCCGAGCAACTGGTCCGCCTCGGTCAAGTCGGACCAGGACATCGGCAGCGGCGGCCTGCTGATCCTGCCGACCACGGTGTCGGCGAAGTTCCCGCACCTGGGCGTCCAGCCCGGCAAGGACAGCAAGATCCGGCTGCTCAACCTGGCCAACCTGTCCGGCAAGGGTGCGGCCGGCAACACCGGCGGCGAGCTGCAACTCTTCTCGTTCGGGGCGATGGGCAACATGCGCTCGCAGGGCGCGGTGTGGACCGACCCGGCGACCCACGCGGTGTGGGTGTTCGTCACCGGGCACGGCGGGGTCGCCGGCTTCCAGATCGCCGTCGACGCGGCCGGCATGCCGTCGCTCAGCCTGAAGTGGTCGCTGCTCAACGGCTGGACCTCGTCGGCGTTCGTGGCGAACGGCGTGCTGTACGCGGCCAACGGAGCGGGCGAGCACACCACCACGCAGAAGCTGCACCAGGTACAGGCGATCAACCCGACGACCGGCAAGGTGGCGTGGACCGGCGCGATCGGGCTGCACCACTGGTCCAGCCCGATCATGGCCAACGGCGTGCTGTACATGGTCGACGGCAACTCCGGCGGCTTCGGCTCGGGTACCAGCGGCCACCTCATCGCGTGGTCGCTGGGGTGACCGCGTCGCGGGCGGCGGTCGCGCTGGCCGCCGCCCTGCTCGTGCTGGCCGGCTGCCACGGCAGGCCGGCCGCCACGAACACCGCCCACTGCCGGCTGATGGAGCAGAAGTACGGGCTCACCCCGTGCCCCGCCGAGCCGCTGCCGGTCGAGAAGGTCACCGTGCAGAACCTCGACCCGAAGCTCTCCGATGCCCAGGCACAGCGGATCGCCCAGGCGTACCTGCGCTCCCGGGCCCTGTACTACCTCGCCGTCCAGGCCGGCAGCGAGAGGTTCTTCGGGTCCGGCGCGATCGACCTGCCCGACGTGACGCCGTTGATGTTCGACGCGGAGACCGGCCACATCCGCGACGCGCGCAGCCGGCACGGCACGCTCGTGCTGGTGTCCCGCTCGACGCTGACGAGCCTGCGGGTCGTACCGTTGCCGGCCGACCTGCGGGACAGCCTGGAGGTCTCGCCGGCGCCGATGGACGACGCCGTCGTCATCGAGGCCACCGGGCCGGAGGAGCAGGTGATCCGGGTACCGGGCCAGCCCGACGAGCCGGTGTCCACGCTGGCGAGCGGCGACACGTACCGCCTGCTCGTCGGCGGTGTCCTCGTCACCCGCGACGGCCTGCCGGAGACGTTCGCCGAACTGGGCCAGTGGGAGTGTCTGGACCCGGACACCCACGGCGCGTGCCAACTGCCGCCGACCAACACCGGTTAGCCTTCCGGCATGGAACCGGAGGAGATCGTCCGCGAGTACCTGAAGGTCTTCGAGAGCAAGGATCTGAACCGGCTCGCCGAGCTGGTCGCGGACGACGTGGAGATCTGGGGAGCGGGCACCCACGTGTGGGGGCGCCACCACGTCGAGGCGGCCGTCACGCAGCCGGGGCTCGACGACTGGCGCACCGACGTCATCGAGCTGTTCGCGGCCGGCGACCGGGTGGTGGTGTACTTCCGGGACACCTACCGGCACGTGGCCACCGGTAAGCACGTCACTCTCACCGGGCTGAAGATGTACCAGGTGGAGGATGGGCGCATCGTCCGGTTCTGGGGGGAGACAGACCTGTTCGGGCTGCTGCGTCAGCTCGGCACGGTACCGAGCCGCATCGACTTCTGATTCGGGACCTTTCCGGCTCGGGCGGACGACTATTCAGTTGTGGCCCGTGAAGACGTGATGAAGGTCCTCGCGGCCCTGGCCCTCGGCCTGCTCGGCGTCCTCGCGCTGCCGGCCGCCCCGGCGGGCGCGCACGCGGCGCTGGTCCGCACGTCCCCGGTGCAGGGCACCAGGTGATCGGCCCCGACGGCAGGCGCATCGACAAGGGTGAAGCCTCGGTCACCGGCAAGGACCTGCACATCCCGGTCCGGGCCGACGTGCCGCGCGGTACCTACCTGGTCAGCTACCGGGTCATCTCGGCGGACAGCCATCCGGTCGCCGCCGGCTTCAGCCACGCGGTCGGCGCACCCTCGACGACCACGCCGAAGCCCGGGGCGGCGTCGACGGACACGGTGGTAGCGGCCGGGGTCTCGATCACCCGGTACCTCAGTTACGCCGGCCTGATCCTGGTGGCCGGCCCGGTACTCGTGCTGATCGCGCTGTGGCCGAAGCGGCTGCCCGCGCGCGCCCCGGTCCGGCTGGCCTACCTCGGCCTCGGCCTGGTCGGCCTGTCCGCGCTCCTGTCCCTCTACCTCCAGGCCCCTACCAGAACGGCGGCGGCCTGTTCTCCGTCTCGGCGGGCACCCTCGGCGACGTCATGGACAGCCCGTTCGGCCGCGCGCAACTGGCTCGTCTCGCCTCCGCGCTCGTGGCCGCCCTGCTGCTGGCCCCGTTCCTCGCCGGCCGGGGCGGCCGGGCGCTGCGGGTGCTGGTCGCGCTCGTCGGCATCGTCGGTGTCGCGACCTGGCCGCTGAGCGGGCATCCCTCCGACTCGAACGCGCCGCTGCTGTCGATCGTGGCGGACGCCGCGCACCTGACCAGCATGGCCGGGCGACTGGGCGGGCTGCTCATGCTGGCCGCGCTCCTGCTGCGCCGGGCCACTGACAAGGAGCTGGACGCGATCCTGCCGGTCTGGTCCAACTGGGCCGCGCTGGCGGTGACCGTGCTCGTGCTGGCCGGCACCGCCCAGGCGCTCATCCAGGTCGCCACGCTGAACGCCCTGCTGCACACCACCTACGGCAAGCTGCTGCTGGTGAAGATCGGCCTGCTCGCCGTCGTGCTCACGGTCGCGGCCGTGTCCCGGCGCGCGGTCCGGTCCTCGGGGG
>JBKPCQ010000328.1:0-5860 GCA_046727455.1 Actinomycetota bacterium
AGCAGCGTCATCGCGCTGCCGGTCAGCGGGTGCAGGAACTTGGGGTTGCCGGCCCGGGACACCGGCCACAGCCGGGTACCGCTGCCGCCGGCCGGGATGACCGCGTAGAGCATCCGCCCATCATGCCGACTGCTCATGCGACGCGCGTGACCGGAGGGGTGGCTGGCGGCCGGGTCACCCGATCGCCCGGTTCCACGCCGCCAGATGGACGTCCGCGCTGGACTCCCAGCTGAACTCCTTGGCCCGTTCCACGCCCGCCTTGGCAAGGGTGGTCCGGCGCAGCTCGTCGTCGAGAAGCGCGCCGAGGTCGCGGCCGATCTCCTCGGGGCTCTCGCCGGTGTAGGCGACCGCGTCGCCGCCGACCTCCGGCAGCGAGAGCCGGGGCGTGGTGAGGACCGGCGCGCCGCAGGCCATCGCCTCCAGAACCGGCAGACCGAACCCCTCCCCGTGCGAGGGGTACGCGGCCACCAGCGCGCCGCCGAGGTAGCCGGGCAGGTCGGTGTAACGCAGGTAGCCGGGCCGCAGGATGCGCAGGTTGGCGGGGACCTCGGTGACCGCCTGGTCGATCTCGTCGTCGTGGCCGGAGCCACCCGCGATCACCAGCGCGGGTGCCGGATCCCGGTCGCCGGCCGTGAGGACCCAGCCGCGGACCAGGTTCGGCACGTTCTTGCGCGGCTCCTTGGCGCCGAGGAACGCGACGTACGGCGTGTCGCCCAGTCCCAACCGGGCGCGCACCCGCGCCTTCTCGTCCTCGCTCGGCACGTGGAACGCGTCGTGGTCGACCCCGTGGTAGGCCACGTCGATCCGGGTCGGGTCGGCGTCGAGCAGGCGGATCAGCTCGTCGCGGGTGGCCTTGCTCGGGACGATCACCCGGGCCGCGCGGCGCAGCGAGGTCTTGATCGCACTGCGGAAGAAGGTGCGCCGGGACTTGTCGTAGTGCTCCGGCTCGGTGAAGAACGTCGCGTCGTGCACGGTCACCGTCACCGGACAGGCGGCGCGCAGCGGGCAGGTGTAGAAGGGCGAGTGCAGGACCTGCGCGCTCACCTGCTGGGCGAGCAGCGGCAGGCCGGTCTGCTCCCACGCCAGCCGGGCCGGGCGGTGCGTGACCGCGGCCGGCGCCGGGATCACCGTCGCATTGCCCAGTAACCGTGAGTAACGCTCCACGTCGGCGCGCTGGCACACCACGACCAGGTCGACGTCGGTCCCGCCCAGTGCGCCGAGCAGGCCGTCGACGTATCGGCCGACACCGCCGCGATCAGCGGGAACACTTGTTGCGTCGAGTAGCACGCGGGGTGCTCGACCGCCGGTCACCGGGGGACCGTCCTTCCGTTACGACTGCCATTTCCTCAGCAAGCCTACGCCGGCCGCGCCCGGATTCAGTGACCGCAACGCGACGGGTACGCCAACGAAAGGCCATGCGCCGCGATTGATCAGTTAAGACACCTGCCAGAAAGGCCCGGGAGCTTCCCGGCCGTTCAGGCAGTGTTCACCCGGTGACGGAGCGGGCACCGTCGCAGCAGTCCGTAACGCTCCGGCTGGAAGAACCGGTTTCCGGCAGCCCCGACCCGCCCGGGGTCGACAAAGCCGCCGAGCGCCGTGCCGTCATCAGGACGACCCGAGACGCTGCCCACCCGGTTGTGATAGATGTGCGACATGACGACGGTTGGGGCGCGCTTTGCCGCCATTGTTGCCGTGGACCCGGCCAGGCCGCTGCTGACCTGGTACGACGACGGCAACGGCGAGCGCACCGAACTGTCCGGCGCGACGCTCGCGAACTGGGTCGCCAAGACCGCCAACCTCCTCGTCGACGGGGTCGGGCTGGCCCCCGGCGACAGCGCCGTCGTCCTGCTCCCGCCGCACTGGCAGACCGCCGCGATCCTGCTCGCCTGCTGGTGCGCGGGCGTCAAGGTGGTCGGCGTACCCGGGCCCGCGGAGGTCGGCTTCACCACGCCGGAACAGGCCGCGGAGCTGACCCAACCCAGCCGGTACCTGGTCGGCCTGCACGGCCTCGGTCTGCCGCTGCGGCAGGTGCCCGAGGGATACCTCGACTACGCCGTCGAGGTGCGCGGGCAGGGCGACCGGTTCACCCCGCCCGGCCCGGTCGCCGACCAGGACGACCTGCTCGACGCGGCGGCCGCGCGCGCGGCCGGCCTGGAGATCGAGCCGGGTGACCGGGTGATGATCGACGCCGCGAAGTACCCCGAGCCGCTCGACTGGCTGCTCGCCCCGCTCGCCGTCGGTGCCTCGATCGTCCTCTGTGGACACCTGAACCCGGAGGAGGTCTGGGAACGGGTCGGCGCCGAACGGGTCACCCGGAACCTGGCCTGGTAGCGGCCAGCTCCACGAACGCGTCCAGGGACTCGGGATTGGCCAGCGCGCCGGTCGCCGCCGCGCGTTCCATGGGGGTACCGGTGAGGATCCGCTTGACCGGCACCTCCAGCTTCTTCGCCGACAGCGTGCGCGGCACCGCCCGGATCTGGTGGATCTCGTCCGGGACGTGCCGGGGCGACAGCGCGGTCCGCAGCTCCCGGGCGATCCGCCCGCGCAGCGCGTCGTCCAGCTCCCGCCCTTCCGCGAGCACGACGAACAGCAGCAGGTCGCCGGGCCCGCCGTCGGCGTCCTCCAGGTGCACGACGAGGGACTCGACGACCTCGGGCAGCCCTTCGACGACCGAGTAGAACTCGGCGGTACCCAGCCGGACGCCGCCCCGGTTCAGGGTGGCGTCGGACCGGCCGGTGATGACGCAGGTGCCGCGCTCGGTGACGGTGATCCAGTCGCCGTGCCGCCAGACGCCCGGGTACACGTCGAAGTACGCCTCGCGGTACCGCTCGCCGGTCTCGTCGCCCCAGAAGCCGACCGGCATGCTCGGCATCGGTGCGGTGATGACCAGCTCGCCGAGCTGGCCGATGACCGGCTCGCCCCTGTCGTCGAACGCCTCCACGCGCGCGCCCAGGCAGCGGCAGGAGATCTCGCCCTCGTACACGGGCAGCAGGGGCGAGCCGCCGACGAAGCCGGTGCACACGTCGGTACCCCCGGACAGCGAAGCGAGCAGGAGCCGGTCACCGACCGCCTCGTACACCCAGCGGAAGCCCTCCGGCGGCAGCGGCGCGCCGGTCGACCCGACCCCGCGCAGCGGGGACAGGTCGGCGACCTCCTTCGGCACCACGCCGGCCTTGCGGCAGGCCAGCAGGAACGGTGCGGAGGTGCCGAAGTACGTGATGCCGGCCTCGGCCGCGAGGCGCCACAGACCGGTCGGGTCGGGCGCGCCGTCGTACATCACCACCGCCGCGCCGACCGCCGGCGCGGACACCAGGAAGTTCCACATCATCCAGCCGGTGGTGGTGTACCAGAAGAACCGGTCGCCCGGACCCACGTCGTGATGCAGCGCCAGCATCTTGAGGTGCTCGACGAGGATGCCGCCGTGTCCGTGCACGATCGGCTTGGGCAGCCCGGTAGTACCGGAGGAGTAGAGCACGTACAGCGGATGGTCGAACGGTACCGGCATGAAGGCCAGCGGCTCGTCGGTGTCCCTGGTCAGCTCGCACCACCCGTCGCCGTCTTCACCGTCGAGATAGGACAGTGTGACCACGTGCTCCACAGAGGACAGTGCACTGTGGACGGCGGCGACCTCGGCCCGGCGGTCCACGCGCCTGCCGCCGTAGACGTACCCGTCGACGGCGACGAGGACCTTCGGCGCGATCTGCCGCCACCGGTCGACGACCGAGCGGGTACCGAACTCCGGCGCGCACGATGAGAACACCGCACCGAGGCTCGCCGCGGCCAGCATCAGCACGTAGGTCTCGGGGATGTTCGGCGCGTAGGCGGCCACCCGGTCTCCGGCGCACACGCCCAGCCGGACCAGCCCGGCGCGGGCCCGCCGGACCCGCTCGCGCAGGTCCGCCACGGTCAACGTGACCGGCGCGCGGGTCTGCGAGTAGGCGAGGACCGCCGGGTCGTCGTCGGCCAGGCCGGGCATCCGGAGCACGTGCTCGGCGTAGTTCAGGGTGGCGCCGGGGAACCAGCGGGCGCCGGGCATCCGGGCGTCCGGCAGCGTGTCGGTGGGCGGCCGGTGCGCGATCACCTCGAAGTGGTCCCAGATCGCGCGCCAGAAGCCGGCCAGGTCGGTGGTGGACCACTCCCACAGGTCGGGGTATCCGCCGAAGGTCCGCCCCCGTTCCCGGTCCAGCCAGGCCAGGAAGTCGCCCACCCGCGAGGGCAGCCCCTCCGGCGGCCGCCAGAGCACATCTCCGAAGCTCATACTCCTCATCCTGCCGTGGTGGCCCAAGATCTCCCTACGATGGGGTGTTCAATCGATGCGGACACGGTACGGTGCGCGGTATGCGACACGTCTGGACTCTGATCGCCGCGATCGTGATCGCGCCCGCGGCGTGGCTGTTGATCGCGTACGGCCAGCCGAAGTCGGCGGCCGCGTTCGCGAAGTCGGTCGGAAGCGGCGGATGGCAAGCCACCGACTTCGTGTGGCCGCTGGTGTTCCTCGGCGGCGCGGGCCTCCTCCTCGGCCTGCTCGCCACGCTGCGGTTCTCGCCGCTCGGCGCGGTGGCCGCCGGGCTCTTCTACGTCGTCAGCTACGTCGCCGTCATGTTCGACGGAAAGGACGTGTACAAGCTGCTGAGCGAGCGGGACGTCTCGCTGTTCAACCACCGGGCCCACCTGTACGACCCGGTCGTCAACGGGACCACCCTGCTGCTCGGCGCGCTGCTGCTGGTCGGCGCCGCCAGCCTCACCCGGTGGCGGCGGTGGCCGACCCCGGCCGCCGAGCCCCTGCCCGGCGAGGGCCCGACCGAGGGTGGGCTCGGCACCGAGGAGTCCAAGGACTTCTGGAACCCGACACCCTCGACGACCACCCCGCTCGGCGGCGGGTTCGGCGACGAGGTGTCGACCGAGCGCGTCGTGCCGGGCCAGTTCGGCTCGCCGTGGCGCACCCCGCCCGGGGACAACGCCAGGGAGGAGCAGTCGCGTTAGGAGCCGTTCGTGGGTGCCGCGCAGTTGACCTGAGGGGGTACCTTCTGGCCGACCGGACCTTGCGGGAGGCACCCCATGCGGCACCTCGGCTCGATCGCCCTGTCCCTCGTCCTGGCGGCAGGCGTCTATGTACTGACCGGCATCGGCATCGTGCGGATGGGCAACGCGCTGGCGCGGCAGCTCGTCAGCGACGGCAGCAGCCACGACTGGGGCGGGCTGGCGATCGCCGTGATCGCCCTGCTCGCGGCCGGCGGGCTGTACGCGCTCCTGGTACTGCCCCGGCTGTCGCCGCTCGGTCCGGTACTGGCCGGGCTCGCATATCTCGGCATGGCCGGGTGGGGGCTGTTCGCGACCGCCAACTTCGCGCAGACCATGAAGCCGAAGCTGCTCGGCGCCCCGGAGGCGCTGGCCGCCCCGGTCGAGATCGGGCTGCCCCTGCTGCTCGCCGTCCCGCTGTTCGCCACGATCCTCAGCCCGCGCCGGTGGCGTGGCAGCGACCAGCCCACCACGGCCGCGCCGTTCGCGGCCGCCCCGCCGTCCGGGTACCCGCCCTACTCGCCGTACCCGTCCAGCCCGGTCAGCGCCTACTCGCCGGCCGCGACGGCGTACCCACCGCCGCCGTCACCGCCACTGTCGGCGTACGAGTCGCCGGTCCCGGGAGCGCCGGCACCGGTCTCCGGATCACCCATCTCGGGATCACCGGCGCATGCGGCGCCCGACGAGGAGAGTTCGGCGACCCGGCCGCTGTACGCGCCGCCGCCGCCGAGCTACCCGCCGTCCAGCGGCGCCCCGAGCTACCCGCCGTCCAGCGGCGCCCCGAGCTACCCGCCGTCCAGCGGCGCCCCGAGCTACCCGCCGTCCAGCGGCGCCCCGAGCT
>JBKPCQ010000329.1:0-10979 GCA_046727455.1 Actinomycetota bacterium
GGAGGTCGCCGAGCGGCATGAGAAGATCAGCGAGGATGTCGACGACCTGCTCGACGAGATCGACTCCGTGCTGGAGGAGAACGCCGAGGAGTTCGTCCGCGGGTACGTCCAGAAGGGCGGCGAGTAAGCCCTCAGCGGACATGCGCCCGCGCTGACCCTCCCGCGCCCGTGCGCGGGATAGTCTTTTCCAGCACCGGTCCACCAGGGCAGCACATCTGAAGGGGAGCTCGTGTCGGCGGGTCTTGATCCATCCGGGCGTATACCGGCGGCGTTCATGATGCCGGGCATCTCTTCGTTCACCGAGTTCCTCAGCCGGATCGCCCCTGAGCTGTTGCCCGGCCGGCGCCCGCTGCCGCCGGGCCTGTCCGCCGACGTCGCGCCGCACGCCACCACGATCGTCGCGATCACCTGCGCCGAGGGCGTGGTGATGGCCGGTGACCGGCGGGCCACCATGGGCAACCTCATCGCCAGCCGGGACATCGAGAAGGTCCACGCCGCCGACGAGTACTCGCTGATCGGCATCGCCGGCTCCGCCGGGGTCGGCCTTGAGCTGATGCGGCTGTACCAGGTCGAGCTGGAGCACTACGAGAAGATCGAGGGCACCATGCTCTCGCTCCACGGCAAGGCCAACCGGCTGGCCACGATGATCCGCAACAACCTCCCGGCCGCCTTGCAGGGGCTGGCGGTGATCCCGCTGTTCGCCGGCTTCGACGTGGACGCCACCGATCCGGCCAAGGCGGGCCGGATCTTCAGCTTCGACGTCGCCGGCGGCGTCTACGAGGAGGACGGGTACGACGCGATCGGGTCGGGCTCGCTGTTCGCCAAGTCCTCGCTCAAGAAGCGGCACCGTCCCGGGCTGACCCTCGACGAGGCGGTGAACCTGAGCATCGAGGCGCTGTACGACGCCGCCGACGACGACACCGCGACCGGCGGCCCCGACCTGATCCGCAGGATCTATCCCGTGGTGATGACCGCGACCGCCGAGGGCAACCGGCGGCTGAACGACGAGGAGGCGGCCGAGGTCACCGAGGGGGTCGTCAGCCGGCGCCGGGAGAATCCCGGGGGCTGACCGGCCCGCCGCCCGTAGCCTTTCCCGTCGAGACCGAGGAGCCGACCACCCGTGGCCATGCAGTTCTACGCCTCGCCTGAGCAGATCATGCGGGACCGCTCCGAGTACGCCCGCAAGGGAATCGCCCGGGGGCGCAGCGCGATCGTGCTCACCTACGAGCACGGCGTGCTGTTCGTCGCCGAGAACATGACCGCGCTGCACAAGGTCAGCGAGATCTACGACCGGATCGGGTTCGCCGCGGTCGGCCGGTACAACGAGTTCGAGAACCTGCGCGCGTTCGGGATCCGCCTGGCCGACCTGCGCGGGTACTCCTACGACCGGCGCGACGTCACCGGCCGGGCGCTGGCCAACGCGTACGCGCAGGGGTTGGGCGCGATCTTCACCGAACAGCAGAAGCCGTTCGAGGTGGAGATCTGCGTGGCCCAGGTCGGCTTCACCGCCGAGCAGGACGAGCTGTACCGGATCACCTACGACGGCTCGGTCCAGGACGAGCCCGGCGTCGTCGTCATGGGCGGGCAGGCGGAGGCGATGGTCGGCGGAGTCCGCACCGAGCACCGTACCGAGGCCTCGCTCACCGAGAGCCTGCACCTGGCGGTGACGGCGCTGGGCAGCGTCGGGGGAGAGGGCGGGCAGCCGCGTACGCTCGCCGCCAACCAGCTCGAGGTCGCCGTCCTGGACCGGCGGCGCACCGGCCGCACCTTCCGGCGCATCGTCGGCGCGGCGCTGACCGCGCTGCTGGAGACCCCGCCGACCGAGCCGGCGGAGCTGCCCGCCGATACCGGGACCGCGGTGACCGAACCGCCGGCGGAGCCACCTGCGGCTGACGCACCGGCGACCGACGCACCGGCTACCACCGACGCACCGGCGGCCGACGCACCGGCGGCCGAGCCGCCCGCGGAGCCGGAGAGCTAGCCAGGCTGGCGACGGTCAGGTCCGGAATCCGCGAGCGCCGGCCGGGCGCCGCGTGATGGACTACCGGGCATGACGATCGCCACGGACGCCGCCGAGCTGTTCCGGTCGCTGCACCGCGCCGGTACCCCACTGATCCTGCCCAACGCCTGGGACGTGGCCAGCGCCCGGCTGGTCGAGGACGCCGGCGCGGCCGCGGTCGCGACGACCAGCGCGGGCGTCGCCTGGAGCCTGGGCGCTCCCGACGGCGACCGGCTCGGCCGGGACCGCGCCGTCGAGCTCGTCGCGCGGGTGGCCGCCGCGGTGCGGGTACCGGTCAGCGCGGACATCGAGAGCGGGTACGCCACCGAGCCGGCCGGGGTCGCCGAGACCATCCGGCAGGTGGTGGCGGCCGGCGCGGTCGGGGTCAACCTGGAGGACTCCCGGTATGACGAGGCCGGCCCGCTGTACCCGGTCGAGGTCGCCGCCGGACGCATCGCGGCCGCCCGCGAGGCCGCCGGGGTACCGCTGTTCATCAACGCCCGTACCGACGTGTACCTCCGGTCGGTCGGCGAGCCGGCCACCCGCCTGCCGGCGGCCCTCGAACGGGCAGCCGCCTACCTCGCCGCCGGCGCCGACGGCGTCTTCGTCCCCGGCGTCACCGACCCGGACACCGTGTCCCGTCTCGTGGCCGGCATCGCCGGGCCGCTCAACGTCCTCGCCGGCCCCGGCGCGCCGACCGTCCCGGAACTCGCGGCCCTGGGCGTCGCCCGGATCAGCGTCGGCCACAAGCTCGCGGCGCGCGCCTACGCCGCCGCTCGCGCGGCCGCCGAGGAACTGCTCGGCGCCGGCACCTACGGCGGCCTGTCCGGCGCGCTGGACCACGGCCGCCTCAACGAACTCCTGGCTCGCGAGACTCGCGACAGGTGACAAACTCCCCGGCACCGTACCCGGCGGGTGATCTGCCCGTACCGCCCTGCGACGGATAGGGTCGATGCATGGACCGGCGCATCTTCGGCCTAGAGACCGAGTACGGAGTCACCTGCACCTACCGCGGGCAGCGGCGGCTGTCCCCGGACGAGGTGGCCCGCTATCTGTTCCGCCGGGTGGTGTCCTGGGGTCGCTCCAGCAACGTGTTCCTGCGCAACGGCGCCCGGCTGTACCTCGACGTCGGCTCGCACCCCGAGTACGCGACGCCCGAGTGTGACTCGGTCACCGACCTGGTCGTGCACGACCGGGCCGGCGAGCGGATCCTGGAGGGGCTGCTGGTCGACGCGGAGAAGCGGCTGCACGACGAGGGCATCGCCGGCGAGATCTACCTGTTCAAGAACAACACCGACTCGGCCGGCAACTCGTACGGCTGCCACGAGAACTACCTCGTCTCCCGGCACGGCGAGTTCGGCCGGCTGGCCGACGTGCTGATCCCGTTCCTGGTCACCCGGCAGCTCATCTGCGGGGCGGGCAAGGTCCTGCAGACCCCGCGCGGAGCGGTGTTCTGCCTGTCCCAGCGCGCCGAGCACATCTGGGAGGGGGTGTCCAGCGCGACCACCCGGTCCCGCCCGATCATCAACACCCGCGACGAGCCGCACGCCGACGCAGAGCGGTACCGGCGCCTGCACGTGATCGTCGGCGACTCCAACATGAACGAGGTCACCACGCTGCTCAAGGTCGGCAGCGCGGACATCGTGCTGCGGATGATCGAGGCAGGCGTGGTGATGCGCGACCTGACGCTGGAGAACCCGATCCGGGCGATCCGGGAGGTGTCGCACGACATCACCGGCCGGCGCAAGGTACGGCTGGCCAACGGCAAGGAGGCCAGCGCGCTGGAGATCCAGCACGAGTACTTCTCCAAGGCCGCCGACTTCGTCGACCGCCGGGGCGGCGACGCCACGGCCAAGCGCGTGGTCGAGCTGTGGGGCCGGGTGCTGCACGCGGTGGAGACGGCCGACCTGCGCCCGGTGGACCGGGAGATCGACTGGATCACCAAGCTGCGCGTCATCGAGGCGTACCAGCGCAAGAACGACCTGCCGCTGGCCCACCCGCGGATCGCCCAGATGGACCTCGCCTACCACGACCTGCGCCGCAACCGGGGCCTGTACGCCCTGCTGGAGCGGCGCGGCCAGGTCGACCGGGTGGCCAACGACGTGGAGATCTTCGAGGCGAAGGAGACCCCGCCGCAGACCACGCGGGCGCGGCTGCGCGGGGAGTTCATCCGGCACGCGCAGGAGAAGCGGCGCGACTTCACCGTCGACTGGGTGCACCTCAAGCTCAACGACCAGGCGCAGCGCACGGTGCTGTGCAAGGACCCGTTCCGGGCGTACGACGAGCGGGTGGACCGGCTGATCGCGAGCATGTGACGGGCGGAGCCGACCTGCCCGGCGTAGGCTGGCGGCACGATGGAACCGAACCGCGACGAGCACGACGCGCGGGCGTACACCCGCCGGCAGGTGCGTGAGAACTTCCTGGTCCGGCGCCGCCGCAAGATTCGTGAGGAGATCGAGCGGAACCGTCGCGGCGAGTACAAGGTGCCGACCTGGGTGCTGGCGCTGATCCTGGTCGCGTTCATCGCCGCCTGGGCCGGGATCATCTTCCTCGCCTAGAGGGCGGCCGCGTGCCGCCCGGCGGCCGCGGCGGCCAGGAAGTAGGCATGGTCGGCGTCCAGGTCGCGGCCCATCGTGGACAGCTTCAGCGGCAGTGCCCGCAGCGCCGCGTCCAGGCCGCCGCTGCCGACGCGGACCAGCCGGTGGCGCGCGGCGAGCGGGGCGAGCGCCGCCTCGACGGTCGCGGCCAGCACCGGCGGCAGGTCCGCCGGCACGACCAGGTCGGCCGGGGCCAGCGCGACCCGGCCGTAGGCGGTGAGACTGTGGTGGGAGACGCCGCGGTGGCGCGGGCGCGGGTCGGCCGCCGAGATGCGTAGCGCGCCCACCGGCCGGCCGCCGAGAGTGGCCGCGGCGTTGACCGCCTCACCGGCCGCGACCCCGGAAAACCCCCAGGCGGTACCGGTACCCAGGTTGCCCGGTCCCTGCGCCACCACGGCGACGTCGGCGCCCAGCACGTGCCGGGCCGCCAGAAGTCCACTGTGGACGGTGGTGGCCTCCAGGTCCCCGCCGAACGCCTGCCCGACGGTCACCACCCCGGCCAGCAGTCCGGCGAGCGCGTCGAGCGTGCGGGAGAACCAGGCCGGCAGCGCGCCCCCGTCGGTCATCACGTAGGCGACCCGGGCGTCCGGCCGGTCCGCCCGGATCCCGGCGAGGATCGCCGGCAGCGCGGAGTGCAGGTCGGCCGTCACCACCGGCAGGCCGGCCAGGTCGTCCACCGTGGACAGCAGCGCGTGGTGCGGCGACGCCGGCTCGTCGACGCTGAGCGCGATGGCCTGCAACGGCGTGTACCGGGCCTTCACCGCGTGCCCGTCGGCCCGGCTGGCCGGCCCGGGCGGGTCGGCGGGCAGCCGGTCGGGCAGCGCGACGACGAGCGCGTAGCCGCCGGTGCCGAGGCCCAGCGCGAGCGCGCCGACGTTGAGCAGGACCCGGTCTCCGGGCTCCGGCTCGCCGACGAGCGCCGGGTACGCCAGTGCCGGTACCGTCTGCTCTCCGACGACTACGTCGAGTTCCACGGCGCCGCGCCAGCGTCGCCGGAGCCGGTTGACGGTGCCCTCGCGCCAGCGGACCATCCGTGCCACCACGCCCGCCACGCTACCCGGCGTCCCGGTGCGCGGCGGCCAGCGGTGATAGCGTCGGTGAACGTGTCCCGGACCCGCACCGAGCGTCTGGTCAACCTCGTCATCTGCCTGCTGTCGACGCGCCGCTTCCTCACCGCGTCGCAGATCGCCGCGACGGTGCCCGGCTACGAGCACGACGCCGAGGACCCCCGGGACCACGAGGCGTTCCAGCGCAAGTTCGAACGGGACAAGGCCGAGCTACGCGAGCTGGGGGTACCGCTGGAAACCGGCAACTCCAGCATCCTGGACGCCGAGCCCGGGTACCGGATCGCCCGGCGCGACTACGCCCTGCCGGACATCCCCCTCGCCCCCGACGAGGCGGCCGCGGTCGGCATCGCCGCCCGGCTGTGGCACCACGCCGGCCTGGCCGCGGCGGCGTCCTCCGGCCTGACCAAGCTGCGCGCCGCCGGCATCGACGTGGATCCGCAGGCGACCCTGGGCGTCGAGCCGGTGGTGACCGTCGACCCCGCCTTCGAGCCGGTGACCGGCGCGGTGCGCAGCCGCTGCGCGGTGACCTTCGACTACCGCGTCCCCGAGGACGACGCGGCCACCACCCGGCGGCTCCAGCCCTGGGGGGTGGTGTGCTGGCGGGGCCGGTGGTACGTGGTCGGGTACGACCTGGACCGGCGTGCGGAGCGGTGCTTCCGGCTGTCCCGGATCGTCGGCCCGGTCCGGCGTACCGGCCGGCCGGGCGCGTACCGGCCACCCGGGGACTTCGACCTGATCGGCTACGTCGCGCGCTGGTCCGGGCAGCCGGTCGAACGCACCGGCCGGGCCACCGTGCTGGTCCGGCACGGCCGGGCGGCCGGGGTACGCCGCTGGGCCGAGGAGGTCACCCCGGAGCCGGACGGCGACCGGCTGGTCCTGCGGTACGCCGAGCCGGAGTGGTTCGCGGCCTGGCTGGTCGGGTACGGGGCGGACGTGGTGGCGCTGGACCCGCCGGAGGTGCGCGACGCGGTGGTCGCCCGGCTGCGCGAGCTGGCCGAGGTGCACCGCGCGGGGGCACGCGCCGCGTCCGCCGGTACCGCACCGGCGCCCGCCGGCACGACGACCCCCACCGCCGGCACCCCCGCGGGGGTGACCTGATGCCCCCGGCGGCCTCGGCCGACCGGCTGGGCCGGCTGCTCAACCTGGTGCCGTACCTGCTCGCCCGCCCCGGTATCCGGGTCGCCGAGGCAGCCGCCGACCTCGGGGTCTCCGAGCGCCAGCTCCGCGAGGACCTGGAGCTGCTCTGGGTCTGCGGGCTGCCCGGGTACGGGCCGGGCGACCTGATCGACATGGCGCTCGACGGCGACCGGGTGACCATCACCTACGACGCCGGCATCGACCGGCCGCTGCGGCTCACCCCGGACGAGGCGCTGGCCCTCGTCGTGGCGCTGCGGATGCTCGCGGAGACCCCCGGTACCGCCAACCGCGACGCGGTCGAGCGAGCCCTCGCCAAGATCGAGTCCGCGGCCGGCGGGCTCGCCGACGCGCCGGTCGCCGTGAAGCTGCCCGGCAACGCCGACCGGCTGGCCACCATCCGGGGCGCGGTGGAGCGGCGCAAGGCGCTGCACATCACCTACTACGCCGCGACCCGCGACGAGACCACCGAGCGGGTCGTCGACCCGATGCGGGTACTGGTCGCGGAGGGGCGCGCCTACCTGGAGGCGTGGTGCCGCCGGGCCGAGGCGGTCCGGCTGTTCCGGGTGGACCGGATCGACGGCATGACCGAGCTGGACGAGCCGTCCGCGCCGCCGCCCCAGGCACAGCCCACCGACCTGACCGAGGGCGTGTTCCTGCCCACGCCGGACCAGCCGCTGATCACGCTGCGGGTCGGCCGGGGCGGGCGGTGGATCACCGAGTACTACCCGTGCGAGCAGGTCGTCGAGGAGTCCCCGGAGTCCTGGCTGGTCTCGATGCGGGCGGCCGACCTCGGCTGGGCCCGGCGGCTGGTGCTCGGGCTCGGCCCGCAGGTGACCGTCGTGTCGCCGCCGGCCCTCGCCGAGGCGGTGTGGGACCAGGCGCAGGTCGCCCTCGCGGCCTACGGCGTCGACGCGGACTAGGCCGATCCTCGCGGGGCGTCCCGCGGCACTAGTCTGTCACCATGTGGTGGGTCGTCCTCGCCGTCGGGGGATGCGCGCTGGTGCTGCTGGTACTGGCGCTGCTCGGGCTGCTGGTGCGGCTGATCGCGCTGGCCCGGGCGGCCGCCCGGCTGCGCGATCGGATGCGGGCCCTGGTCGCTCTCCAGGAGTCCGTCGCGCACCTGCAGGGGCGGCTGGACACCCTGTCCGAGCAGGCGGCCGGCATCCAGGAGCGGATCGCGGCCCGGCGCGGTTCGCCGCGCGGCGGAAAAGGTTGACGGAGCCGGCCGGACCGGGCAAGACTTGCGCGGCGCGGGCGGCTGGAACGGTACCCGTGCCGAACACGTACGATGGTCTCGTTCCCCACGCGAGACAGTGAGGTGGCCCCGATGGGTTTTGTCCGACCCTGGCACATCGCCGTCCTGGTGGTGGTGCTGATCCTGCTGTTCGGCGCGAAGCGCCTGCCGGATGCCGCCCGGTCGCTGGGCCGGTCGATGCGCATCCTCAAGGCCGAGACCAAGGGTCTGGCCGACGACGACGTGGCCGGCAAGGCGGAGGCCCAGTCGGGGCGCCTGCCGCTGGAGGGCCAGGTACAGCCGCCGGTGACCGACCCGGTCGAGCGCGTCCGCGACAAGTAACGGCCCGCCGCCGATGAAGATGCTGCCTCGTCGGCGGGGTCCGACCCAGTTCCAGCGGGCCGCCGACGGCTCGATGACGCTGCTGGAGCACCTGCAGGAGCTGCGCAGCCGGCTGTTCAAGTCGTCCCTGGCCGTTCTCGCCGGCATGATCGTCGGCTGGCTCCTCTCCGGCCGGGTGCTCAACTTCGTCACCCAGCCCTACTGCACGTACATGGCGTCCAAGGGCAAGCCCGCCCTCGGGCAGCCGGGCCAGTGCAACCTGCTGCAGACCGGCCTGACCGACGTCTTCACGCTCAAGCTGCAGCTCGCCCTGTGGATCGGCCTGATCCTCGCCGGCCCGATCTGGCTGTACCAGCTCTGGGCCTTCGTCGCGCCGGGCCTGCACAAGCACGAGCGCCGCTGGGCGTACTGGTTCACCGGGATCGCGGCGCCGCTGTTCGCGATCGGCGCGGTGCTCGCCTACCTCGTCGTGGCGAAGGGCCTGGCGTTCCTGCTGCAGTTCACCCCCAGCAACGTCACGACCGCGCTGGAGGTCAGCGGGTACGTCAAGTTCATCACGAACTTCATGCTGCTGTTCGGCATCGCGTTCGAGTTCCCGCTCGTCGTCGTGCTGTTCAACCTCGCTGGTATCGCCAGCGCGCGGCGCCTGCTCGGCTGGTGGCGGATCGCGGTGTTCGTCTTCTTCCTGTTCTCGGCGATCACCGTGCCGACCGCCGATCCGTTCGGCATGACGCTGATGGGTGTCGCGCTCAGCTCGCTGTACTTCGGCGCCGTGCTGTTCGCCTACCTCAACGACCGCCGCCGGGCCCGGGCCCGGCGGGCCCAGTTCGGTGACCTCGGCGACGACGAGATCTCGCCGCTGGAGCACGAGCGGCTGGACTACGAGGTCGACCCGGTCGAGGCCGGGCCGCCCGTCGACCGCGTCGAGCCGGTCGCGCCGCCGCGCGCGCTCGAACGCCGCTACGACGACATGACCTGACCCGCCGATGCCGACCGGGCCGGTGGCTGTCCTCGTCAACCCGACCGCCGGGCGCGGCCGGCACCGCGGCACGCTCCCGGCGGTCCTGAAGGCACTCGGCGAGGCAGGGCGACCGGTCGAGGTGGTGGCCGCGGACAGCGGCGAGCAGGCACCCGCGGCCTGCCGGGCGGCGCTGGCCGCCGGAGCGTCCGCGCTGGTCGCCGTGGGCGGCGACGGTACCGTCCACGGCGGTCTCCAGGCGGTCGCCGGTACCCCCGTGCCGTTCGGGATCGTCCCGGCCGGTACCGGCAACGACATCGCGGCCAACCTCGGCCTGCCGACCGCCGCGCTGACCGCCGCCGAGGCGGTCGCCGGGGCGCTGCGCGCCGGTCGTACCCGCACGTTCGACCTGGGCCGGGTGACGCTGTCCGACGGCGGCGGGCAGCGCTGGTTCGCCGGGGTGCTCGGAGCCGGGTTCGACGCGATCGTCAACGAGCGGGCCAACGGGATGCGCTTCCCGCGGGGGCGCCGGCGGTACGACGCGGCGATCCTCGCGGAACTGGTCCGGCTGCGCCCCCGGCGGTACACCCTCGGTCTGGACGGCACGGACAGCGTGGCGGACGCGGTACTCGTCGCGGTCGCCAACACGCCCCGTTACGGCGGCGGCTTCCGGATCTCCCCGGACGCCGACCCGACGGACGGGCTGCTCGACGTGGTGGTCGGGGGGCGGTTCAGCCGGGCCGGCCTGGTCCGGATCCTGCCCCGGGTACGCCGGGGTACCCATCTGACCCACGAGCTGGTGACCGCGCACCAGGCGCGGACGGTGGCGCTGGACGCTCCCGGGATCGTCGCCTACGCCGACGGGGAGCGGGTCGGGCCGCTGCCGCTGACGGTCACCTGCGTCCCGGGGGCGCTGACCCTGCTCGCCTGACCCGCCCTGCCCGGGCGGCTCCAGCGTGATCACCACGTCGGTGCCCTCGGTGGCCATCTCCACCGCCGGCACGTGCTGGTACGAGGCGGTGCCGAGGCCTCGCACCATGCGAGCGCTAGGACCCCCGGACGAGCTGGAGCACCGCGGCGAGGCCGTTCTCCGCGCCCGGCGGCGCCGCGGGTACCACGTAGGCGCGGCAGCCGGCCGCCACGGCACCGGCGTCGGCCGGCGTGTCGCCGACCATGAGCGTCTGCTCCGGTTCGACGCCCAGCGCCGCGCACGCCGAGACGAAGATGGCGGGGTCCGGCTTGCACCGGCCCACCTCGTACGACAACGCGTACGCGTCGATGTAGCCGGCGAAGCCGAGCGCCTCGGCCAGCGGCCGGATGTCGAAGCCGATGTTGCTCACCACCCCGACCGGCACCCCGCGGGCGTACAGCTCGGCGAGCGTGGCCCTGGTGTCCCGGTAGGCCAGCCAGCCCTCGGCGCGCAGCAGCCGCTCGTACAGCGCCTCGGCCAGCCCGTCGACGTCGGTCGGGACGGTCTCCGCCAGCCCCACGTAGGCCGCCCGGTGGGCGTGCTGGTACAGGTCCCGCTCGGCGTACACCTCGGCGAGGTGCGGCGGGATCCGGCGCGGTGGCGGACCGCCGGCCCGGCCGGCGGTGACCAGCCGGTCGGCCAGCCCGGTCGCGGCCGGCCGGCTCAGCTCCCGGC
>JBKPCQ010000330.1:0-13106 GCA_046727455.1 Actinomycetota bacterium
CGACGGCGTGCCGGAGCCGTCCCCCGATGCCGGATCGGTCGAGTCGTCGGCCGAGGAGGAGGGGTCGACGCCGTCCCCCTGCCCGGACGAGGACGCCGGGGGTGCGTCCGTCGCGCCCTTCGGCGATACGGTCTGGGTAAGCAGCACCGCCGCCACGGCGACCACACAGCACAACGCGGTGACTGTCAGCGGACGCAGGCCGCGCGGCATCCGGGCGTCTGCGAAGCGCTTCCGATGACGGCCGGCCAACCTGGGCTCCAAAGTCGTGACAGCGTGAAAGATTTTACGTGCCAGAGACAACGAATAGAAGATCTCCTCCGTCTGACAGGAATGGGCCTATGCCGTCGCTCCCTACTGCTGTAGTTACCGGCGCCTCCAGCGGGATCGGCGCGGCCACCACCCGCCGCCTGGTCACCGGGGGTTTCCAAGTGGTCGCGGTAGCCCGACGGGCGGATCGGCTCGAAGCCCGCGCCAAGGAGATCGGCGACCGGGTGACGGCGGTGCCGGGCGACGTCACCCGGCCGGACGACGTCGACGCGTTGGCGGCGGCGGTCGACACGCTCGGCGGCCCGCTCACCCTCCTGGTCAACAACGCGGGCGGCGCCCGCGGCACCGAGCCGGTCGAGACCGCGAAGATCGGCGACTGGCAATGGATGTACGAGGTGAACGTCCTCGGTACCGTCCGGGTCACCCAGGCGCTGCTGCCCGCGCTGGAGCGCTCCGGCACCGGTACCGTCGTCGTGCTCAGCTCGACCGCCGGCCTGATCGTCTACGAGGGCGGCGGCGGGTACGCCGCCGCCAAGCACGCCCAGACCGCGGTCGCCGAGACGCTGCGCCTGGAGCTGAACGGCCGGCCGATCCGGGTGGTGGAAATCGATCCCGGCATGGTGAAGACCGAGGAGTTCGCACTCAACCGGCACGGCGGCGACGCCGAGCAGGCCGCGAGGGTCTACGACGGCGTGCCGAACCCGCTCACCGCCGACGACATCGCCGACTGTATCGCCTGGTGCGCCACCCGCCCGCACCACGTGAACATCGACCGGCTCGTCGTACGTCCGCTCGCCCAGGCCGCGCAGCACAAGGTGTACCGCGTGAAATGAAACCGGTCGGAGCGACCACCCGCGGCACGACCAACCCCAACCGGCTGCGCCGCGTCGACTCCTGGATCGCCGCGGCGCTCGCCGGGCCGCTGCGCCGCGCAGCCGACCCGCTGGTGGTCGACCTCGGCTACGGCGCCACCCCGGTGACCACCGTGGAACTGCGCACGCGGCTGGCCCGGGTCCGCGCGGACGTGCGGGTCGTGGGCCTGGAAATCGATCCGGTACGGGTGGCCGCCGCGTCCACCGCGGCCGACCCGCCGTGGCTCACCTTCTCCCCCGGCGGGTTCGAGCTGGCCGGCCTGCGCCCGCTGGTGGTACGCGCGATGAACGTGCTGCGCCAGTACCCCCTCGACGCGGTCGGGCCGGCCTGGTCGGCACTGCGCTCCGGGCTCGCGCCCGGTGGCGCGGTTGTCGAGGGTACCTGTGACGAGCTGGGCCGGCTGGCGTCGTGGGTACGGCTGTCGGCCGGTGGGCCGGTGTCCCTGACCCTGGCCGCCCGACTGTCCACACTGGACACCCCGGGCACCCTCGCCGAGCGGCTCCCCAAGGCGCTCATCCACCACAACGTACCCGGACAGCCGGTACACGACTTCCTTGCGGCGCTTGACGCTGCGTGGCGGGCCGCCGCGCCCTACGCCACCTTCGGTGCCCGCCAGCGCTGGATCCGTACCGTCACCACCGTGCGCGACGCCGGCTGGCCGATCCTCGACCGTCCGCCGCGCTGGCGCCTCGGCGAGGTCACGGTCGCCTGGCCGGCGGTATCGGCAGGATGAACCAGGTATCCCGGCCAGGCTCGCTAGCCGCGAAGTGGCGGCGGTTCCGCGTCCAGGGGCTGGGAATCAGGCCAGGCGAACGCGTCGGGAACCACCGGTGGAAGAACCGCTCCACCAGTGCGCCGGGCACGCGGCTGGTCATGCGGAACGGCAACGGTGATGATCTCTCCGTAGTGGAGACCGGCGCCGACAACCGGCCCGCGGACCCAGACCGTTCGCTCGCCGCGATGGTCACGATCACCCGGACCAAGGAATTCGTCGATCTCCACCGCGAACCCGGCGGGTCGGCCGGACAGCGAACGCTGGCGAGGCAGGATCCAGAGGATCTCGTACTGCTGAAGGGCGCCGAGGTCCGCCTCGTGCCCGGAGTCCACGTCTCGCATGCGGGTGACGGTAGGGTCGCGCTCCGCGAGAGACCAAGATTCTTTCTCAAGATTTCTCACGGTATCGAGCCGAGGCCGCCGACAGCATCTTCCGCACCTCGCTCCCGTAGCTGGCGAGCGCCGCAAGCCGTTCGAATGCGCGCGCGAAGGTCGCGATCTCGTCCGGCCGGGTAAGCGACAGCTCAGCGGTATACGTGTCGAACTGGACCAGGCTCTCGTCAAGGATCCAGAAGCCGTTGTGGAGCGGAACCCGATACGGCGCGTCCATCGGGACGATACCCAGCCGCAGGTGCGGGAATTTCAGTAGACCCAGGACGTGTTGCAACTGCCCGGCCATGACCTCGGGGCCGCCAACGTAGGTGCGGAGGGCCTGCTCACCGATGAGCATGTGGAAGCGCCGGTCCTCGTCGGTCAGTACGCGCTGTCGTTGCAGGCGCGTCTGTGCGCCCAGCGCGGCGTCATCGGGGAGCCGAAGGAAATCGACAGTGATGGAGAGAACCGCCGTCGCGTAGTCGAGCGTCTGAAGCAGGCCGGGGATGACCGCCGGTTCCCAGATACGGAACAGGCGCGCCTTCTCGTACACCTTGGCTGAGGTTTCCTGACGGCGCCTGGTACCGGTCCGCAGTATCCTTCGCCATTCCGCGAACTGCGTCTCTATTGCACGGACAGCCGCGATCAGATCGGGCAGTTGATCCCTTGCGCGGCACGCGGTACACCATTGCGACAGGTCGGCCTCGCTCGGCCGCTGCCGACCATGCTCAATCTTGCTGATCTTCGGCGCGCGCCAGCCGGTCAGGGCCGCGAGCTGAGTACTCGACAAGCCGGCGTCCCTGCGGATGTCGCGCAGGCGGACGCCCAACGCGACGAGCGCCTGGTCTGCTGTCGTGGGCAAAGCGGCGGGGTCAGCGGAGATACTCGACGAAAGGAATCGCCCGCGACCAAACCTGCTCGCGGATCGCTCGGCACTGCGCGGTGATGGCGGCGTCGGGCTCCCGCGCGAAGCCGCCCCTCCTGCCGTCCGCGGAGAAGACGCTCAGCACGAGCGTGTCGTCGTCGAACAACCAGAAGTCGTCTTGCGGGAAGTGAATGTCCCGGGTCAGATGGCGCGGCAGGTACCGGACGTCTTCACCTGCGGCGATGTTGTGCGGGGCGACGGCGAACCCCCAGCGTGTGTAGTCGCTGTGCGGGATCGTCACCACCCTGACCCGCTGGACCGCAACCCCGGCAGCGGTAACCTCGCGGATGAAAGCCAGCCACTCGTCGAGCCATTTGTAGTCATCGGGTTCGCCGGCTAGGAACCTGTGGAAGGGTTCATCCTCACTCTCGACGTTGTACGTATCGCGGAGTTCGAGGTGCCAGGCTCGGCTGCTGCCGCGCATCAGCGCCTTGAACTCGTCATACGTCCGCTCTGGGTCTCCTTGCCGAGGAGCCGCAGTGCCATCGTCTCGTCCCTTCGGATTCAGCGTTGCCTCAACTTTCTCCGCTGATATATCGTCCGCTCCCGGCTCTCGGGGGTCAAGAGGCGGGTTGGTAGCGCAGGTCGAGGGTGTCCGTGTGGCCGGACCAGGTCAGCGTCAGGTGCCAGCAGCCGGGCCGGGGAAGGTCGACAATGGACGGCCCGGGCCCACCCGCCACCTCGCGCTCGACGGTGCCGGAATCGTCCGAGCGGGCAGTGATCCGCAGCGTGTCCGGCGGGGTCACCGGTACCCGGGACCGCCAGAGAATCTTGTTGGCCGGCCCGCCGCTCGGCGGCGGCGCGGTCAACGGGTAACCGAACATGATCGCGAGGATGTCGCCACGCCGGCCCATGACGTACGGAACGCCTGACGGGGACGGCTCGTCGAACCCGGTCCGCGCCCACGCGGGCAGCACGTCCCGCCGGACGTCGACGGCACACGCGGCGCCTGACGCGCCCGCAGCGGACGGCGCGGGCGGCGCGGGCGGCGCCGCAGTGCAGCCACCGAGCAGAAGCGGCACGAGGATCAGGGCAAATCTGGTCACGCCTCCTGGACGACCACCGCCGCCCGGAGGTTCCCGGCGGTCAGTCGAGCGTGGGCGGGAGGCCGAAGGCCGGGAACAGGCTCGCGCCGAACGTGGTCACCTCGGCGATCGCGCCGTCCACCACGCGCAGCACGTCGAGCTTGAAGGCGCGGTACCCGGTGTCGCCGTGGGCCCGCAGGTAGCTGGCGGCGGCCGGCATGCGGTTGGCGCCGGTGGGTACCAGCCGCCAGTCACCGGCCGAGTCCGGCCCGAACGCGGACTCCAGGTTGCGCCTCATCGTCTCGATCCCGTCGAAGCACATGTGGAGCGGCGGCATGGTGATCCGGATGTCGGCGCGGGCGATCGCGACCGAGGCGGCGATGTCCTGGCGTTCATGGGCGTCGATAAAGCGGGCGAGCAGTTCGCGCTCCTCCGGGCTGGGCCGCGACCGGGGCTCCGGCAGCCGCTCATGGAGCGTGGCACGGGCGCGCTGGAGGGCGCTGTTCGCGGCGGCCACGGTCATCTCCAGGGTCTCCGCGGTCTCGCCGGCCGACCAGCCGAGGACGTCGCGCAGGAGCAGTACCGCCCGCTGGCGCGGCGGCAGGAGCTGGATGACCGCGAGGTAGGCCAGCTCGATGGTCTCGCGGGCGACGACGACGGCGTCGGGCGCGTCGTCGGGTGAGGGGATCTCGTCGAGCAGCCGGTCGGGGTACGGCTGGAGCCACGGCACTTCCGCGAACGAGTTCAGCGTCGGCACCTGCCGAGCCTTGCGCCGCAGGGCGTCCAGGCAGGCGTTGGTGGCGATCCGGTACAGCCACGGCCGGATCGCGGTACCGCCGCTGAAGCTGGCCTGGGCGCGCCACGCCCGCAGGAACGTCTCCTGCACCAGGTCCTCAGCCTCGTCGAACGAGCCGAGCATCCGGTAGCAGTGCACGTGCAGCTCGCGCCGGTGGCGCTCGAACAGGGCGGCGGCGTCCATCACAACGCACAATTCACGAGTACGGGCTCGGGCTCAAGCGTGATGCCGAACCGGTCGCGCACCCCGGCCCGGATCTCCCGTGCGAGGTCGAGCAGGGCGGCGGTGGTACCGGTACCCCGGTTGGTGAGCGCGAGCGTGTGCTTGGTCGAGATGGCCACGCCGTCGCGACCGTACCCTTTGGCGAAGCCGGCCCGCTCGATGAGCCAGGCGGCGCTGGTCTTCACCGTGCCGTCGGGGTTCGGCCAGGCCGGCGCCCCGGCCGCGCGCAGCGGCTCGAAGTCGGGCGCGGGCCGGACCGGGTTGGTGAAGAACGAGCCGACCGAGTACGTGTCCGGGTCGTCCGGGTCGAGCACCATGCCCTTGCTGGCGCGCAGCTTGAGGACCGCCGCCCGTACCTCGTCGAGCGGGGCCCGGTCGCCGACGACGGCACCCAGCGCGCGGGCCAGCTCCGGGTACCGGATCGGCGCCGACCGCCCGGTGACCGCGAGCCGGAGCGTGACCTCCAGCACGATCCACCGGTCCGAGTGCTTGAACCTGCTGGTCCGGTACCCGAAGCCGCACGCGTTCGGGGGAAGGTCGACGACCAGGTCCGAGACCCGGTCGTAGGCGCGCACCGCAGTGATCGTCTCGGCGACCTCCTGCCCGTAGGCGCCGACGTTCTGGATCGGGGTCGCCCCGACCGAGCCCGGAATGCCCGACAGGCACTCAATGCCGGACCAACCCTCGGCGACGGTACGCGCGACCACGCCATCCCAGGACTCGCCGGCCGCGATCCGCAGGCCGATCCCGTCGCCGTCCCGCCTCACCAGGCATCCCTCGGTGCGCAGCAGAACCACCGTGCCCGGGTACCCGGCGTCGCCCACGACCACGTTGCTGCCCCCGGCGAGCACGAAGACCGGCCCGTTTCCACGTACCATCTGGGGGATTTCGTCAGTAACTGTGGCAATGCTGAGGCGCCCGGCGGGGCCGCCGAGCCGCAGGGTTGTCCGCGACGCCAGATCACGGCTGCCGTTCTGCACCCGACAACCCTAGGCTTTACCCTGATGAACATTCCGCGCCGGGGGAGACGGTCATGAAGGCCCATGGCAACAAGGAGTTCTGGCTCGCCGCGCTGCGGGCCGACGGCCCGGCGTTCCGGGCCGCGGTGGCCGAGGCCGCGCCGGACGCTCCGGTACCGTCCTGTCCCGAATGGACGGTCGCGCAGCTCACCGGGCACCTCGCGGCGATCTACGGCTGGGTGGCCGGCCACGTCGGCCGGGGGGTGACCACCGCCCCCGAACCCCGCGACCGGACGCCGGTGGCGGCCACCCCGGAGGAGTTCGACGAGCGGTTCGCCGCGCTGGTCGGCCTGCTCGACGCGCTCGACCCGGAGATGCCCGCGTGGAACTGGGCGCCGCAGACCAAGCGGGTGTCGTTCTGGCACCGCAGGATGGCGCACGAGACGGCGGTCCACCGCTGGGACGCGCAGATGGCGCTCGGACCCGCCGAGCCGCTGGAGGCCAAGCTCGCCGCCGACGGCGTGATCGAGGTGCTCGACACCTGGCTGCCGGCCGGAAAGGGGCACTGCCCCGCCGACGTGCAGGGCATGGTCGCGCTGTCCGCCACCGATCTGGAGCAGACCTGGTACGTGCGGCTGCGGCCGAACGGCGGCGTGGCGCTGCTCGACACCGACACCCTGCTCGACACCGACGACCACCACGAGCGCGCGGTCGCCCAGGGGACGGCGAGCGACCTGGAGCTGGCGCTGTGGGGCCGGATCGGTTTCGACCTGCTCGCCCTGAGTGGCGAGCAGCGCCTCTTCGAGTGCCTCCGGGTGGGTTAGCACCGAGGCGGGCGTCGTCTGGACTGGGGAGCGAAGCGACGAGGGAAGACGTCGCCTGAAGAGCCTCGGTGCCGCGCCGAGGCGGGCGGCGTCTGGACTGAGCAGCGAAGCGACGAGGGAAGACGTCGCCTGGAGAGCCTCGGTGCCGCGTGAGCGGAGCGAGCGCCAAGAGCTCAAGTATCGAGTGACAGGACGAGCTGGGGCCGGGCGATCTCGTGGTCCGGCCGCAGCGGCCTTACCGCGGTACCGATCGCGAAGAACTCCGTCGTGTGTGACCCCCACAGGTGGTTCTCCTGCTGGAGCTGTACCCCGACGATGCCCTCCGCGTTGAGTGACTCGGCCTCCTTCTGCATCCGCGCCATCGCCAGCTCGCGGGCGTCGTACAGCGCCTGGGTGAACTGCGGCAGCTCGGTGTTCTGCCCGAGGTTGGACAGGATGTTACCGAGCGTGCGGTGCGCGACGTGGTACACGCACACGCCCATCACCATGCCGAGCGGCGCGTAACCGGCCTGCAGCAGCGTCCAGAAGTCCTGGCCGGACAGGTCGGAGGTGAACGGCTGGCCGTGGTCGTTGCGCCAGGAGTTGCCGTCGTCGGCCTTGACGGCGGTGCCGACGGCCAGGAACTCGGCCGCGTCCGAGCCCCACTCCTTGAACTCCACCACGAGTCGCACGCCGACGATGCCGTCCGCGCCGAGCGTGTTCGCCTCGGCCTGCATCCGGGTCATCGCCAGCTCCCGGGCGTGGTACATCGCCTGGGACAGTACGGTCATCTCCTGGTTCTTGCTCCACCGGGTCACCTGTAGGCCGCAGTGGTACACCGAGGTGCCGAGTACCAGCCCGAGCGGGGTGAACCCGGCCTGCTTGACGAGAAGGAACTCGTTGACCGTCAGGTCCGAGGTGAAGATGTGCCCCTTGGTGCCGGGCTTCAGTTCGGCCAGCCGGGCCATCGCGTCGGTCGGGATGCCGAGCGCGGCGGGGTCGAGGGTCATCGCGTTCCCTTCATCGGTTCAGCCGCAGGATCTGCAGCGGTGTCTCGGGTACGTTCGCCGGCTCGAACGGCACGATCGCGGTGCCCCACAGGAAAGCATTGGCGTACTGGTCCTCGCCCTCGCTACCGCTGGCGCAGCGCTGCTCGAAGACCTGGAGCACGGTGTCGCGCAGCACGACCGTGTGCCCGCCGGCGTGCCGCGCGTCGGTGGTCAGCGAGTCCCGGGCGGCGACCCGAGCCGCCTGGACCAGCTTGGTCTGGCCGATCAGCTCCTGGTTGTACCAGGAAGATCCCCAGGCTAGCTGCATCCGGTCCTTGTGCCGGACCACCGCGCCGACGCCCTGGACCAGCGCCACCGGTACCCAGCCGGCGCGCAGCAGCTTGGCGAAGTCCTGCCCGGACAGGTCGGAGGTGAACGGCTGCTTCGGCCGCGACGGACCGTCCGCCCGGACGGCGGTACCGATGGCGAAGAACTCCAGCCCGATCCCGTGGAACCGTTCCACCATCAGCCGTACCGCGACCACGCCGTCCCCGCCGAGCGCGGCGCACTCCTGCCGCATCCGGTTCACCGCCCGGTGCCGCGCCTGGTTGAGCAGTTGCTGCGTGGCCGGTACCGGGACCACCGGCGCCACGCCGTAGCCGTAGTACCCGTAGTAGCCGCAGCCGCTGTACGCCCAGCCGACGTTGTAGACCGCGCTGCCGAGCACCTGGCCGACCGGGGAGAACCCGACCGACCGGATCGCCGCGAACTCCTCGACGGTCAGGTCGGAGGTGAAGGCACCGGACTCCCCGCGCTCGGCCCGTTCCCGCTGCTCCGCCAGGCGCCACTGGGCGCGCATCGGCAGCCGGCCGGCGGCCAGTTCGGCGGCGCTCACCTCGGCGATCCGCTCCGGCGTCCATTCGGGCGTCCATTCCGGCGCGGTCACGGTGACGTCAACCGCTGCAGGGCGGCGGCCGCGGCCGCGTTGGTGCCGGCCACCCCGGCCAGTGCCCCGGCCAGGGCGTGGGACCACTCGTCGGCGCTGACCGTACGGGTGGACAGCACGATCCCCCCGGACTCGTGCCGGATCCGGAACGCCGGGTGCGCGCCGACCCCGGTCCGCTCCAGCTCGTACCGGCGGTCGCCGATCGTCACGGCGATACCGAGTACCGCCGGCTCCCGCCCGGCCATCCGCGCCTTCCACCTGCCCTCGCGGGTGACCTGGACCAGCTCGGGCGGCAGCGCGGCGGACAGCACGTTGAGCAGGAAGCCCGCGTACAGCGACAGGTCGTCGCTGTGCCGGCGTAGCTGCGCCGCGAGCAGTTCGAGGTCGAGGTGGGAGCCGGGCGAGCCCTCGGTCATGCGCCTCAGGCTAGCCGACCACTTCATCCACGAAGCACCACCGCCATTTCTCGCCCTCCTCGAACGAGCGCATCACCGGGTGCCCGCTCTCGCGGTAGTGCAGCGTGGCGTGGCGGCGCGGTGAGGAGTCGCAGCAGCCGACGTACCCGCACGCCAGGCACAACCGCAGGTGCACCCAGTCGTCGCGGCCCTCGGCGAGGCAGCCGGCGCAACCGTCGAGGGTCACCGGCTCGGGCTCGGCGTCACCCACCGCCGCCAGGTGCGCGCACGTGGCCATCTCAGTCCTCCCGTTGCAGCAGTGACTCTTCCAGATCCAGATCGCGCTGTGCCCGGCGGAGCACCTCCTCGGGGATCCGCCCCTCGTCGCGGGCCCGCCGGAACACATCCCGCTCAGCTTCCAGCATCGCCCGGCGCAGCCGCGAGTACACCTCCGACGGGGTCTCGCGGCGGCGGCCGCCCAGCCGCTCCCACGCGCGGTTCGTGCGGTCGTTCAGCTTCGAGCGCAGCCGTACCACGACGTCCTCCGGTACCTGGCCGTCGTTCGCCAGCTCGGCGTCCAGCCGTTCCCCTGCGGCGCTACTGGCGGCCTGCTGGACGCCGGCCTCGGCGAGCGCGTCGTCGCGCGGGTCGTCCGGCGCGATCCGCAGCCGGCGCGCTATCCACGGCAGCGTGGCCCCCTGGAGTACCAGCGTCACGACGATCACCGAGAACGCCAGCCAGACGAACAGGGAGCGGGGGTACGTCGCCCCGTGCGCCAGGGTCTCCGGCAGCGCGAGGGCGGCGGCGAGGGTCACCACGCCGCGCATGCCGGCCCACGAGATGAGCGTCGACACGCGCCACGGCAGGGTGCGTCCCCTGGAACGGGCCCGCGGCACCAGCCGGACCAGGTACGTGACCGGGTAGATCCACAGGAACCGCGACAGCACCACGGTCGCGAGTACCACGACGGTGGCTGCGACGGCGGTCCGCCACGGCGTGTTCAGCTCGTCCAGGATCCGCCGGAGCTGGAGCCCGACGAGGAGGAAGACGGCGCCCTCCAGCAGGAACTTGACCATCCGCCAGAACGCGTCCATCTGCAGCCGGGACCGCGCGGACATCAGCAACGGGTACCGGTGCCCCAAGTACAGTCCGGCGATCACCACGGCGACCACCCCGGAGGCGTGCAGCAGCTCGGCGGGCGCGTACACGACGAACGGCGCGATCAGCGACACCGAGTTGTCCAGCAACGGATTGGTGATCTTCCGGTGGATCTTGGCAAGCACCACGCCGCCGGCCATCCCGATGACGAACCCGCCCACCGAGGCCAGGGCCGCGTTCGACGCCACGCCGGCCACCGTCACCGCCTGGCCGACCGCCGCCGCGACCGCGACCCGGAAGATGACCAGCGCGGTCGCGTCGTTGATCAGGCTCTCCCCTTCGAGAATCGCCACCGTCCGCCGGGGCAGGCCGATCCGCCGGGCGACGGCGGTCGCCGCGACCGCGTCGGGCGGCGCCACGACCGCGCCGAGAGCGAGGCAGGCCGCCAGCGGTACCTCCGGCAGGAGCGCGTGGACGACGAACCCCACGCAGGCCGCGGTGAAGACCACCAGGCCCACCGCGAGCAGCAGGATCGGCCGCAAGTTGTACCGGAACGCCGGCACCGAGGTCTCCAGCGCGGCGACGTACAGCAGGGGCGGCAGGATGCCGATGAGCACCACCTGCGGATCGAGCGCGATCTCCGGTACCCCCGGAATGAACGACAGCCCGATCCCCACGACGACGAGCAGGATCGGGGAGAGTACGCCCAGCCGACCGGCGACCGCGGAGACCACCACCACGACGGTCCCCAGCCCGACCAGGATGAACAGGAGCCCCACGGCGCGAGCCTACGTCCCGGCGAGGAGGTGCGGCGTCACGGCGCGACCGGTAGCCCGTGCAGGTGGCGGGTGAGCAGCGTCGCGCCGATGACCGCGGCGGGCATCACGAGTACCGCGCCGAGCGGGATGAGGAAGCACACGAACACCGACACCCCGAACCCCAGCGCCAGGAAGCGGTGCCGGCGCAGGATCCGGCGCCGGTCGCGCAGCTTCAGGCCACGCCGCGCGAACGGGATACCGGTCAGCTCGATCGCCAGCGCCCAGCCGCCGACGAGCGCGCCGATCACCGGTACCACGGTCTGGCCCACGCCGGGCAGCAGCCCGCCGAGGAACAGCAGCACCCCGACCACCGCGGAGAACAGCACCAACCGCAGCGACTCCCCGATGTTGCGCCACAGCTCCCGCCAGAACGGCGGGTTCACCACGTTCGGTGCCCCGCCCAGCCGGTCCTCGACCTTCTGGGAGATCTTCTCGTAGAACGGGTCGCCGACGAGCAGCGTGAGGCTGGTGTACACGATCACCACGAAGAATCCGGTCACCCCGACGATCGCGGCGGCCGCCAGCAGCCGCACCAGATCGCGCGCGTCCTTCGGCCAGTCGCCGGCGAACCAGGTGAGCGCCCGGGACTCGGCGCCGAGGAAGTACAGCACCACGGCGAAGGCGGCCGTGAGGAGCGCGAACGAGATCAGCGCGGGCAGCATGCCGAGCAGCACGAGACGGGGGTTACGGGCGTACACCGCCAGGCCCCGGCCCAGGAAGCCGATCCCGGTGAAGAAGTCCGTGGGCCGGGAGGTCCTAGCCAAGGCGGACCCGGACACGGCGGTTCGCCCTGCCCTTGCTCTCCACCTTCACCACCTGGAGCTTGCCGATCTGGGCGGTGGACGCGACGTGGGTACCCCCGTCGGCCTGCACGTCCAGCCCGACGATGTCGACGATGCGCACCTCGGCCTCGTCCGGCGGGATCAGGTTGGTCTGGGTACGGATGATGTCCGGCAGCGCCAGCGCCTCCTCGCGCGGCAGGATCCGGGTCGCCACCCGCCGGTCGGCGCCGACCTCGGCGTTGACCAGCTCCTCAAGCCGCGCCTTGAAGTCGGGTGGTATCTCGGGGAGGTTGAAGTCCATCCGTGCTTCGCCGGGCTCCATGTTGCCGCCGGTGACCAGCGCCCCGAAGTCGCGGAACACCACGCCGCACAGCACGTGCAGGCCCGAGTGGGTACGCATCAGCAGGGTCCGCCGCTCGTCCTCGACCGCGCCGGTGACGGCGGTACCGGCGGGCGGTACGGGGTCGCCCTCGGCGGGCAGGAGGTACAGGTCGTCGCCCTTGCGGGTGCCGACGATCCGGGTCTGTACGCCCTGCCACAACAGGACGCCGTGGTCGGGCGGCTGCCCTCCGCCGCCCGGGTAGAAGGCCGACCGGTCCAGGACGATGCCCTGCCCGGGATCGGCGAACAGGACGGTGCAGTCCCATTCGCGCAGGCTCGGATCGGCCAGATCGAGGCGGTACGTGCGCCCGTGCTGCGTCACACCCATGACCCCGGAGACTACCCCGGGGCGCTACCAGGAGCCGTGGCCGTCCACGGCGTCGCGCAGGGCCGGCCGGACGTCGAGCAGGTAGACCAGGGCGACGGCGACGGCGACCATGGCGATCAGCGGCCACACCAGCCCGATGAAGAACGTGAAGAACAGGGCGAGGCCGGTCATCGCCAGCCAGCCGCCCTTGGGGACCGACCCGACGACGGGGAAGGCCTCGGCCCGCTGGGTGAGGCAATTGACGAAGGCGACCAGCTCGACCACGACCATGATCAGCCAGAGGACCTTGTTCACCCACAGCACGGTGGGGTCGGCGAAGTTGGGCCCACGGTCGGCGAGGAACATACCTGAAG
>JBKPCQ010000331.1:0-15045 GCA_046727455.1 Actinomycetota bacterium
CCGTTACACAACGGTCCGATAACAGCTACGTCACAGTCACAATGCCGATCCTGGCGCACCACTTGTAACTGGCCAACCGGCCGATACCGCCTGGCCCCTTAGCGCACATCACCTGCTCAGACGGGCAATGTACGGCCGTCCAGCGCGTTGGCGGACCGGGATTTCCCAGCCCTCGATCGGACAAAACGCGAGCAGAAAAATCGCTGGCGTTCAGCACGGCGGACAGACTCATGATCGGGGGGCGGCCGTCCGGCCACCCCCCGATCGTCCGAACGCTTCAGTACCGGTAGTGCGCCGACTTGTACGGCCCCTCGACCGGTACCCCGAGGTAGTCGGCCTGGTCCTTGGAGAGCTGGGTCAGCCTGACGCCCAGTGCCGCTAGGTGCAGCCGGGCCACCTTCTCGTCCAGGTGCTTGGGCAGCGTGTACACGCCCAGCGGGTACTGGTCGGTCTTGGTGAACAGCTCGATCTGCGCGATCACCTGGTTGGTGAACGAGTTGGACATGACGAAGCTGGGGTGCCCCGTGGCGTTGCCCAGGTTGAGCAGCCGGCCCTCGGACAGCACGATGATCGCGTGGCCGTCCGGGAAGACCCACTCGTCGACCTGCGGCTTGACGTTGACCTTGCGGACGCCGTCGACTCGGGCCAGCCCGGCCATGTCGATCTCGTTGTCGAAGTGCCCGATGTTGCCGACGATCGCCTGGTGCTTCATCCGGGACATGTGCTCGGCCGTGATCACGTCCTTGCAGCCGGTCGCGGTGACGAAGATGTCCGCGGTCGCCACGACGTCGTCGATCGTGGTGACCTGGTACCCGTCCATCGCCGCCTGGAGCGCGCAGATCGGGTCGACCTCGGTGATGATCACCCGGGCGCCCTGGCCGCGCAGCGACTCGGCGCAGCCCTTGCCCACGTCGCCGTACCCGCACACGACCGCGACCTTGCCGCCGATCAGCACGTCGGTGCCCCGGTTGATGCCGTCGATCAGGGAGTGCCGGCAACCGTACTTGTTGTCGAACTTGCTCTTGGTCACCGAGTCGTTGACGTTGACCGCCGGGAAGAGCAGCGTGCCGTGCTGCTGCATCTCGTACAGCCGGTGCACGCCGGTGGTGGTCTCCTCGGTCACGCCCTTGATCCCGGCCGCGATCCGGGTCCACCGCTGGCCGTCCTCGGCGAGGGAACGCCGCAGCACGTCCAGGATCACCCGGTACTCCTCGGAGTCGTCCTCGCCGGCGGACGGTACGGCGCCGGCGTTCTCGAACTGGGCGCCCTTGTGGACCAGCAGCGTGGCGTCGCCGCCGTCGTCGAGGATCATGTTGGGGCCGCCGCCGTCCGGCCACAGCAGCACCTGCTCGGTGCACCACCAGTACTCGGGCAGCGTCTCGCCCTTCCACGCGTAGACCGGTACCCCGGCCGGGTGCTCGGGCGTGCCGGTCGGGCCGACCGCGACGGCCGCCGCGGCATGGTCCTGGGTCGAGAAGATGTTGCAGGAGGCCCAGCGCACCCGGGCGCCGAGCGCGACGAGCGTTTCGATCAATACGGCGGTCTGCACGGTCATGTGCAGCGAACCGGTGATCCGCGCGCCGCGAAGGGGCTGGCTGGCCGCGTACTCGGCGCGGACCGCCATGAGACCCGGCATCTCGTGCTCGGCGAGCTGGATCTCCTTGCGGCCGAAGGCGGCCAGCGCGAGGTCCGCGACCTTGAAGTCGCCCTCGGCGACGGTCGCCGGGCGTGCCCCGGCAGCGGCATCCGGACGCGGCAGCGTATTGGTCATCAACAACCCCTGTCGTTACGGCTCTTGGCTTCGTTGCGCGCCTCCGACCATACGCGGCGGCCGGTGGGGGGACCGACCCGGATGGTCAGGCCGTGTCCGCCTGGAAGATCACGCCGTACCCCCGGCCGGTCACCGGCGCCTCGGCCGCTCCGGCGAACGCCGCCTGCCCCGTGCGTAGCTCCAGTCCACCGAGGTCCACCTCGCCGCGCAGGCAGAACACGATCCGCGGCCCGGCCGCCGGCAGCGTCACCGGCGCGCCGGCCACGGTCGCCTTGTACAGCACGAACTCCCGTACCGGCGCCGGCCAGCTCACCACGCCCGGCGTGACCGGTACCGGCCGCACCACCGGGTCGGCGAGCACCTCGAAGCGCAGCACCCGGAGCAGCTCGGGCACGTCGACGCGCTTGGGCGTGAGGCCGCCCCGCAGCACGTTGTCACTCGCCGCCATGATCTCCATGCCGACCCCGCGCAGGTACGCGTGGGGGTTGCCGGCCGGCATCCAGACCGCGTCGTCGACCCCGAGCCGTACCCGGTTGAGCAGCAGCGCCACGACCACCCCGAGGTCACCCGGGTAGTGCGCGGCCAGTTCCGCGGCCAGCGGGTCGGCGCCCGCGACGGCGCCCACCAGCTCGGCGCGCTCAGCCTCCGGCCAGCCCAGCACCAGCTCGACCGCGCCGCGCAGCCGGTCCGCCACCGAGCCGGTGCGCAGGGCGTCGACCACCGGCTTGAGCGCGTCGACCCCGAGCGCCTCCAGCCGGGCCGCCGATGCGGCCGGGTCGCGGAACCCGCACAGGGCGTCGAACTCCTCGACCGCCACCAGCAGCTCGGGCTTGTGGTACCGGTCGTTGTAGCTCGGGTGACCGGCGCCGAACGCCTGCTCGGCGTGGGCCTGGTCGGGGTGCGCCTGGATCGACAGCGGCGCATCGGCGGCGAGCAGCTTGAGCAGGTACGGCAGGCGGCCGCCGAACTCGGCCACCACGCCGGGGCCGAGCAGCCCGTCCGGATCGGCGGCGAGGGCGTCCGGCAGCGAGCGGCCGGCCAGGGTGGCCGGCGCCCCGTCGTGCGCGCCCAGCCACAGCTCCGCCTCCGGCCCCTCGGCCGGCGCCGGGCGGCCCTGGATGGCGGCGATCACGGTCCGCGATCCCCAGGCGTAGGGGCGGATCTGGCCGTGCAGCCGCTCCATGCTCAGGCTCCTCCCCGGTCGATGTCGGGTTCAAGATAGATCACGCGGGCAATGGGTACCGCCGAACGGATCCGCGCCTCGGTCGCGTCGATCGTGGCGGCCACGTCCGCGGCGCTCTCCCGTCCCGGTACCGCGATCTTGGCCGCGACCAGCAGCTCGTCCGGCCCGAGATGCAGGGTACGCAGGTGGATGAGCCGGCAGACGCCATCCTCGCCGGCGATCGCCCGCTCGATCGCCCCCACCTGGTCGGGCGTTGCCGCCTCGCCGAGCAGCAGGCTCTTGGTCTCCACGGCCAGCACGGCCGAGACGGCCACCAGCAACGCGCCGATCGCCACGGTGGCGAGGCCGTCCCAGGCACCGCGGCCGGTGAGCAGCGTGAGCCCGACCCCGATGAGGGCGAGGACCAGCCCGATCAGCGCGGCGAAGTCCTCCAGCAGGATCACCGGCAGCTCCGGCGCGCGGGCGTGCCGGATGAACTCGGCCCACGAGGCGCCACCGCGCACCTGGTCGGTCTCCCGGATCGCGGTACGGAAGGAGAACGACTCCAGGACGATCGCCACGACCAGGACGGCGACCGGTACCCACCGCCACGACGTGATCGGCTCGGGGTGGGCCAGCTTGTGGATGCCCTCGTAGACGGCGAAGAGCCCGCCGACCGCGAAGAGCACCACCGAGACGACGAACGCGTAGACGTACCGCTCCCGCCCGTACCCGAACGGGTGCGTCGGCGTGGCACCGCGCTGGGCCCGCTTGCCGCCGATGAGCAGCAGTACCTGGTTGGCCGAGTCGGCCACCGAGTGGACCGCCTCGGCCAGCATCGAGGAGGACCCGGTCAGCGCGAACGCTCCGAACTTGGTGACCGCGATACCGAGGTTGGCGCCCAACGCCGCGAGAACCGCCCTCGTCCCGCCCTCGGCACTCACGCGGTCTCCTCGCGTTCCGCGAGGAGCCGCCGCTCGCGCCCGCTGCTGAGCCAGCCGGTTCGCTCGCGCTGCTCGCTCACGGGGTGAGGTACTCCTTGACCTCCGAGACCGCCGGTACCGCCATCGGGTCGAGGCCGTGGGCCATGGCGAGGTACAGGGAGGCGAAGTCCGGTACCGCGACCAGCGACGCCAGGCGCTCCAGCAGTGAGCCGCCCTCGGCCGTGAGCACGCTGACCCGGACCCCGCGCCGCTCGGCGATCTCCTGTACCGCCTGCGCCCGCCGGTCCTCGACCGCGATCGGCTCCGGTTCGCTGCCGTCATCATCGGTCAGCCCGCCGTCGCGCAGCAGCACCAACCGCAGACGCGTCGCGCCGTCCTCGACCCGCTCGGACGGGTCGGCGAAGATGTCCCGCTCCACCTCGGACAGCGCGCCGTACACGCCGTCGAGCAGGCCGACCCGGCCGCGCGCGGCCTCGCCCAGCGCCCCGGCGACCACCGGGTAGCGGGCGTTGGCCGACAGCGTGTCGGCGAACCGCCGGGCGGCGACCGTGGCCAGCGCCGACGAACCCCAGACGATCGGGATCGACCCGGCGAGGTCCAGCGCGAGGGACTTGGCCGGGTTGACGAACGACTCGGCCGAGGGGCGGCAGCGCTCGGCGTCCGCGTCGAGGCGGGCCGCGGTCTCGGCGATGTCCGCCTCGGTCACCTTGACCAGGCCGAGGGTACGGGCGGCGAGCAGGACCGGCACCGTCAGGCCCCAGATGCCGGAGCGGGCCGGCCCCCGGCGGGGTACCGGGATGAAGGGCGCCCGGGCCCCTTCCGCGACCGATTGCAGTGCGGAGTCCGGCCGGCCGATCGCGACCAGCCGGGCGCCCCGGCGCGCGGCGGCCTCGGCCGCGCTGAGCGCCTCGGGGCTGCGCCCGGACGCGGAGACGGCGATGACCACGTCGGCGGCGCCGACCCACCCGGGGATTCCCGGGCTGCGGTGCGCCAGCACCGGCACCGGGCAGCGCGGACCGGCAACGGTGGCGAGGATGTCGCCGGTACGCGCGGCGGTACCCTGCCCGGCGACCACCACGGCGCGCGGCCGGCCCTCGTCGGCGATGGCGGTCAGGTTGGCCTCGGCGGCCAGCGCCGCGGACTCGCGCACCTGCGCCCCGGCCGAGGCGGTGTGCCGCAGCATCTGGCCCGGGTCGAACGCCTCGATCGCGGCCTGGTCGTCGAGCAGGGACTCGTCGACGTTGCGGTGTCCGCGCACGCCGGCGGTACCGTCGATCATCGGTCCCCCTCTGGTCCCCGGGCCTCCTCCAGCAGCAGGACCGGGATGCCGTCCCGGATCTCGAAGATCCGGGCGCACTCGGTGCAGGTGAGGGTCTGCGCGGCGGCGTCGTAGGTCAACGGCGCGTGGTGGGTGTCCGGGCAGGCCAGGATCTCCAGTAGCTGCGGGTCAAGCGACACGACGACTCCTCTACGAGCGGACCGCGGACAGCACCTCGTCGCGCAGCGCCGCCATCCGCTCGGCGCTGGGCGCCTCCACGTTCAGCCGCAGCAGCGGCTCGGTGTTGGACGGGCGCAGGTTGATCCAGGCGCCATCCGGGAAGCGTACGGTCAACCCGTCGAGGTGGTCGACCTCGTTGCCCGGGCCGAACGCCGCCTCGACCTCGGCCAGCTTGGCCTGCTGGTCGGCCACCGTCGAGTTGATCTCTCCCGACGAGGCGTACCGCTCGTACTCCCCGGCCAGCCGCGACAGCGGCTCGTCCGCCTCGCCCAGCGCGGCGAGCACGTGCATCGCGGCGAGCATCCCGGTGTCGGCGCCCCAGAAGTCCTTGAAGTAGTAGTGCGCGGAGTGCTCGCCGCCGAACACCGCGCCGGTGCGGGCCATCTCGGCCTTGATGAACGAGTGGCCGACCCGGGAGCGCAGCGGCTGGCCGCCGTGCTCGCGCACGATCTCCGGTACCGCGCGGGAGGTGATGAGGTTGTGGATGACCGTGGCGCCGGGGTGCTTGTCCAGCTCGCGTGCTGCCACCAGCGCGGTGATCGCGCTCGGCGAGACGGGCGCGCCGTTCTCGTCGACGACGAAGCACCGGTCGGCGTCGCCGTCGAAGGCCAGCCCGATGTCCGCGCCGTGCTCGCGTACGGCGGCCTGCAGGTCCAGCAGGTTCTTCGGCTCCAGCGGGTTGGCCTCGTGGTTGGGGAAGGTGCCGTCCAGCTCGAAGTACAGCGGGACGATGTCGAACGGCAGCGGGTCGAGCCGGGCGTCGCCGAGCACCGCCGGGACCGTGTACCCGGCCATCCCGTTGCCGGCGTCGACGACCACCCTCAGCGGTCGGATGCCCGACAGGTCCACGAGGGTGCGCAGATGCCGGGAGTACTCGGTGAGCAGGTCCCGGGGCTCGACACCGCCCGTGCCGTCACCGGACCCCGCCGACCCGTCGAGCCACGCCCGGGCCTCGTCGCGGATCTCGGCGAGGCCGGTCTCCAGCCCGATCGGCCTGGCCCCGGCCCGGCACAGCTTGATGCCGTTGTACTGCGCGGGGTTATGGCTCGCGGTGAACATCACGCCGGGCAGGTCGAGGTACCCGGCGGCGAAGTAGAGCAGGTCCGTCGAACCGAGCCCGGCCAGGACGACGTCGGCGCCTTCGGCGTTGGCGCCGGCGGCGAACGCCTGGGCGAGCCGGGGCGAGGACGGTCGCATGTCGAACGCGATGACGATCCGCGGTACCGGCGCCTCTCGGCGGAGTACCCGCACGAAGGCCGCCCCGAACGCCTGCGCAACCTTGTCGTTGAGCTGGTCCGGAACGGTTCCCCGGACATCGTACGCCTTGACGAAGCGGCTCAGGTCGGACACCGGCACGGACTCCTCGACTCAGAACGGGACTGCCCTTGACGCGAGCCTAACCCGGAGCATTTTCCACCAGCCGGCCGGTTGCCCGCCGATGCGTCGAAGGTCGACGATGGGCGCATGGCCGAGCAGGTGCTACACCACCCGAGGCTGGCCTGGGACGGCGCCCGGGTGATCGTGCGCGCGCTCGAGACCGACCGCCTCTACGGCTGGCTCAACGAGCAGCTCGGCCGGCTGTTCGGGCCGGGGTACCAGCAGGCCCTGTCCGATTCGTTCAACCGGCTCTGGTGGACCGAGCGGTTGGACGCGCCGCAGGCCGAGGCCGGGCTATGGCGCGCGCGGCTGGCCGACGCGCTGCAGGAGCACCCGGATCTGGCCCGGCCGCTGCGCGAGCTGATCTACGACGCGACCGCCCGGCTGGCCGAGCCGCCGTCCCGGAGTTAGTTGGCGCTCGCTCCGCTCGCGCGGCCCCGACGCGGGCGCAGCGAGCGCGAGAGTTACCGCGTGGGCGGGATGACGCGCAGGTGACCGCGCCGGCCGACCGCGCCGCCCGTCGGCGGTGGGTCGGCGTCCCGGCGGGTGCCCGGCCGCGCCGCCTCCCGGACCGCTTCGGCGAGTGCGACGAGGTCGTCGCTGGACGGTGGCGGGGGATCGTAGTCGCCGTCGTGCCGGACCAGATCCCAGCCGCGCGGTGCGGTGAGGCCACGGGCGTGTTGCTCGCACAGGTCGTAGGTGTGCGGCTCGGCGAACGCCGCGAGGGGTCCGATCACCGCGGTCGACTCGGCGTACACATAGGTGAGCGTCGCGACGGCCGGCCGGGGGCAGCCGTTGCGGGTACAACGCCGTGGTGACCTCACGGCGGCACGGTACCGTCCCCGGGCCGCCGGTTCATCCGGTTGCCGGCGCGACACGCCGGGTGGCGGCCGGTCGGCCCAGCGGGCATCTACCGGGGCGGAGCTACGCTGTGTCCGTGACCAGTCCCGAGCCGCGCCGCAGCCAGCCCGGCGGACCGGGTCGGCGGCGGTGGCGTGACCGGCACGGCCGTGGCCTGCGCGGCCGGCTGGTACCGGCCAGCGTGCCGGCCTCCCGCACCAAGGCGGAACTCTTCGACGACCTGGTCCTCGATGCGGTCGAGGCGCTGGAGCGGCGGTACGCCAAGGAGCTTGCCGGCGTGGAGTTCGCCGTCGAGGAGGTACCGCCGGATCTCAACGTCTACGACTCCGACGTGCTGGAGGACGGCGAGGTACCGCTGGCCCGGCTGCTGCCGGGCGGCCCGGGACGGCACAACGTACCGCCCCGGATCGTCCTGTACCGCCGTCCCCTGGAGTTCCGGGCGTTCGACCGCGAGGACCTCGCCGACCTCATCCACGACGTGATCCTCGAGCAGGTCGCCAACCTCCTCGGCGTCGACCCCGAGGAGCTGGATTAACAACCGCCCCGACCTCGACCGATGATCGCTCCGACGCGGGCGGCGTCTGGACTGAGGAGCGCAGCGACGAGGGAAGACGTCGCCTGAGGAGCGTCGGAGCCGCGCGAGCGGAGCGAGCGCCAACTACGCAGCCTTGCGCTTGAGCTTGCGGCGCTCGCGCTCGGACAGGCCGCCCCAGATCCCGAAGCGCTCGTCGTGCCCGAGCGCGTACTCCAGGCACTCCGCCCTAACCTCGCAGCGCGAACAGATCCGCTTGGCTTCCCGGGTCGAGCCGCCCTTCTCCGGGAAGAACGCCTCCGGGTCGGTCTGCGAGCACAGGGCCCGCTCCTGCCACTCGGGAGCGTTGCCCAGCAGATCGGCCCCGGCAACTCGGCCGTCCATCAGCGTGCCTCCTTCCACCGGCCGCGGGCGCCGGCGTCAACCCCCCACGCGAAGACATTGCCTCCGCCGTACAAGTCCAATCAGTGACGATTTGCCCGCCCCTGCTGAACAACCCCACTGAAATTACACGCGTGTAATGCGTGACCCGTCAAGCCGAACCTGGTAAATAGGCCCGTTCCACCGAGTTACCGGAGGGCGTAGGTGGTGGTGCGCTCGCGGGCCGGCCGCCCGGCCGCGGCGGCGATCGCTTCCAACTGCGCCACGGTACGCGCGGAGCCGTGCTCAGAGCCGGCCATGCGGGAGATCGTCTCCTCCATCAGCGTGCCGCCGAGGTCGTTCGCGCCGCCGTTCAGCATGGCGACGGTACCCGCGTCGCCCAGTTTCACCCACGAGCACTGGATGTTGGCGATCCGCCCGTGCAGCAGGATCCGGGCCATCGCGTGCACCGCCCGGTTCTCCCGCCAGGTAGCTCCGGGGCGGGCGATGCCGGCCAGGTAGATCGGCGCGTTCTGGTGCACGAACGGCAGCGCGACGAACTCGGTGAAGCCGCCGGTGCGGTCCTGGACGCCCGCGAGTACCCGGAAGTGGCCGAGCCAGTGGCGCGGATGGTCGACGTGGCCGTACATCATCGTCGAGCTGGAACGGATACCCAGCTCGTGCGCCGTGGTCACCACCTCGACCCAGGTCGCGGCGGGCAGCTTGCCCTTGGTCAGGACCCAGCGCACCTCGTCGTCGAGGATCTCCGCCGCGGTGCCGGGGATGGTGTCGAGGCCGGCCTCGCGCAGCCCCACCAGCCAGTCCCGGATCGGTACGCCAGCCTTGGCGGCGGCCGTCACGATCTCCATCGGCGAGAAGGCGTGCACGTGCAGGTCCGGTACCCGCTTCTTGACCGCGCGGACGAGTTCGGCGTACGCGCCGGACGGCAGCTTCGGGTCGATGCCGCCCTGCATGCACACCTCGGTCGCACCGGCCCGCCAGGCCTCCTCGGCCCGGTCGGCCACCTGCTCGACGGACAGTCGGTACGCGTCGGCGTCGCGCTCGCGCTGCGCGAACGCGCAGAACCGGCAACCGACATAGCAGACGTTGGTGAAGTTGATGTTGCGGTTGACCACGTACGTGACGTCCTCGCCGACGGTGTCCCGGCGCAGGTCGTCCGCGATGCGTACCAGCTCCTCCAGGGCGGTGCCGTCGGCCTCCAGCAGGGCCAGCGCGGCGACCTCGTGGTGCTCGCCGAGGAGTGCGGCGGGATCGCTCGCGGCCAGCCGCAGCCCGGTCAGCACGGCCGAGTCCAGCCGGCGGGGGGCGCCGGCACCGGTACGCCGCGCGTGCGCGGCCACCTCCGACCAGTCCCCGTACACCGAGTCGAAGTCCGAGCGGCGGTCGGCGTTGCGCCCGAGCGTGTCGATGTCCCGGTGCAGGTCGACCCGGCCGCCCGGCGCGGTCTCGTCCGGCTCCTGCCAGGGCCGGCCGCTCGGCATCGCGCTCTCCACGGCCAGCCCGGTAGCCGGGTCCGCCAGCGCCGCGACGTGGGCGGCCAGCCGGGGATCGAGCCACGGCTCGCCGCGCCGCACGTACTGCGGGTAGACGGTGAGCCGCTCGCGCAGGGTGAAGCCGGCCGCGGCCGACCGCCTGGCCAGCTCCTCGATCTGCGGCCACGGCCGCTCGGGGTTGACGTGGTCGGGGGTCACCGGCGAGACGCCGCCCCAGTCGTCGATCCCGGCCCGCAGCAGGAGGTCGTACTCCCCCGCGATCAGGTTGGGCGGCGCCTGGATGCGGGCCTTCGGGCCGAGCACGAGCCGGGCGACGGCGACGGTGGCGGCCAGGTCGTGCAGCTCCGCGTCGGGCATCGCGCGCATCGCGGTGTCCGGCTTGGCGCGGAAGTTCTGGACGATGACCTCCTGGATATGGCCGTACTCCCGGGCGATCCGGCGGATCTGGAACAGCGAGTCGGCCCGCTCCTCGGCGGTCTCCCCGATGCCGATCAGGATGCCCGTGGTGAACGGGACGCCGACCCGCCCGGCGTCCTCCAGGACCCGCAGCCGTACCGCCGGCTCCTTGTCCGGCGAGCCGTAGTGCGCTTCACCGGGGGTGCTCCACAGCCGCGTGGCGCTCGTCTCAAGCATCATGCCCATGCTCGGCGCGACCGGCTTGAGCCGCTGCAGCTCCGCCCAGGACAGCACGCCGGGGTTGAGGTGCGGCAGCAGGCCGGTCTGCTCCAGTACCGCGATCGCGCACGCGCGCAGATAGTCCACTGTGGATGCGTAGCCGCGCTCGGCCAGCCACTCCCGGGCCTGCGGCCAGCGGTCCTCGGGCCGGTCGCCGAGTGTGAACAGGGCCTCCTTGCAGCCCTGCGCGGCTCCGGCGGCGGCAATCGCGAGCACCTCGTCGCGCTCCAGGAACGCGGCCGGCAGGCGGTGCGGCACGGTGACGAACGTGCAGTAGTGGCAGCGGTCCCGGCACAGCCGGGTCAGCGGGACGAAGACCTTCTTCGAGTACGTGACGATGCCCGGCCGGCCGGCGTCGGCCAGCCCGGCGTCGCGGACCGCCCCGGCGATCCCGAGCAGGTCGGAAAGGGCGGTGCCGCGCGCCCCGAGCAGGATCGCCGCCTCGGTGACGTCGAGGGCGCGGCCGTCGGCCGCGCGGCGCAGCGCCCGGCGCAGGCTGGTGTCCGTCGGTTCAGGCACTTGTGCAGCCTATGTCGTCAGTCGGCCGGATGCCGCTCGGCCGGACGTCGGTCGCGGTCGCTCAGCCCCAGCGCTGGGTCGGCTCCTCGCCCGGCTGGCCGGCCGGCGGGCGGGGCGGCAGGGCCTGGGTGTGGTCGTTGCCTCCCTGGCCGAGGCCGTTGTCCACCGGCACACCGCCGGACGGCGCGCCGCTCGATGGCGCGCTGGACGGTGCGCCGCTGGACGGCGCGGCCTCACCCGGTGCGCTCCACGGCGCCTGCTGGGCCGGCGGGGACGAGCTGGGCGGGTTGACCGGATAGGTCGGGTACGGACCGCTGGCCGGTGGCTGGGCGGCCGGCTGGTACCCGCTCGGGTACCCGGGCTGCGGCTGGTATGCCTGGGTCGGGTAGGCGGGCTGCTGGTACCCGGGCTGGTACCCCTGCTGGGGGTAGCCCTGCTGCGGATAGCCCTGCGCGGCCGGGTAGCCGGGGTAGCCCTGCTGCGGGTAGCCGGGGTAGACGGCGGGCGCCGGCTTCGGCTTGGGCACCACGTAGGCGCCCAGGTACACGCGCAGCACCACGAAGCCGGCGAACGCCAGCAGCGCCAGCCAGACCAGCCGGATGAACAGCGCCAGGAACGCGTGCAGCGTGGCGCCGGGCAGATCCAGCCCGACGGTGTTGATGAACGCGGTGAACATCGTGATCAACCCGAGCAGCGCGGCGACACCGTACCCGATCATGGCGAGCAAGGTGATCAGCTTCGCTTTCGGTACCGCCGGCTTGATGTGTGTGGCCAGAAGCACCGCGAACAGCGGGAGAAAGACGGTGACCGGCTGGACGAAGTCGTCGAACGTGGCGTTCGCCCGCTCGCTGAACCCGCCGAGGCCGCCCGGGCCGCTGTCGACGAGCAGGGCGATCAGGGCGAAGAACAGCAGGCCCAGGGTCGCGACGACCGAGAGCAGGGCACCCCACTCGCGCAGCGGTGCCGTGACGCTGACCGGATCCTTCGGCTCCGGGGCCGAGCTGGCCGTGGGCGCCGGAGGGATGGGCGGTTGGGTAGTCACAACTCCCCCTTGGTACGGGTCGGCCCGGATTCTCCGCCGGGTGCTCCGGGCAGCCTACGCCCCGAGGCGGGCGGCGTCTGGACTGAGGAGCGAAGCGACGAGGGAAGACGTCGCCTGAAGAGCCTCGGGGCCGCGCGAGTGCAGCGAGCGCCAAGATACTAGCGCCGTTACGTCGATGATGTGCGGGAGGATGGCGGGATGCGGATCGTGGTACTGGCCGGCGGCATCGGTGGCGCGCGCTTTCTGACCGGGGTACGGGCGACCGGTGCCGAGGTCACCGCGATCGTCAACGTCGGCGACGACGTGACCGTGCACGGGCTGCGGATCTGCCCCGACCTGGACAGCGTGATGTACACCCTGGGCGGCGGCGCGGACCCGGAGCGCGGCTGGGGGCGGGCCGGGGAGACCTGGGTGGTGAAGGAGGAACTGGCCGCGTACGGCGCCGAGCCGAGCTGGTTCGGCCTGGGCGACAAGGACGTGGCCACGCACCTGGTGCGGACCAGGATGCTCGGTGCCGGGTACCCCCTGTCCACCGTGACCGAGACGCTGTGCGCCCGCTGGCGGCCCGGCGTCCGGCTGCTCCCGGCGACCGACGACCGGCTGGAGACCCACGTGGTGACCGGCGGCCGGGCGATCCACTTCCAGGAGTGGTGGATCCGGCACCGGGCGGCGCTGCCCGCCGAGCGGTTCGTGTTCGTCGGCGCCGACGCGGCCAAGCCGGCCGCCGGGGTGCTCGACGCCCTCGCCGAGGCCGACGTGGTGCTGGTCGCGCCGAGCAACCCGGTGGTCTCGATCGCGCCGATCCTGGCGGTGGCCGAGCTGCGCGCGGCCCTCGTGGACAACCAGGCGCGGGTCGTCGGGGTGTCGCCGATCATCGGTGGGGCACCGGTACGCGGGATGGCGGACAAGTGCCTCGCGGCGCTCGACGTGCCGTGCACGGCGGCCGGGGTCGGCGGGCTCTACGGCGCCCGGTCGGCCGGCGGGATCCTGGACGCCTGGCTGGTGGACACCGCGGACGCCGGTACCGAGGTGGACGGGGTACGGGTCCGCGCCTGTCCCTTGTGGATGAGCGGCGAGTCGGCGACCCTGGCGATCGTACGGGCAGCTCTGGAGGAGGCGTGAGACTCGAGATCCTTCCGGTCACCGGGATCGGCGACGTGCGGCCCGGGGACGACCTGGCCGGGCTGATCGCCAGGGCCGCGCCGTGGCTGGCCGACGGCGACGTGGTCGTGGTGACCAGCAAGGTGGTCTCCAAGGCGGAGGGGCGGCTGGTACGGGTACCGGTCGAGGGTCCCGGGCGCGAGGCGGCCCGGGATGCGGTGCTCGCCCGGGAGACCGCGCGCCCGGTGGCCCGCCGGGGATCGGTGCGGATCGTGCAGACCCACCACGGCTTCGTGATGGCGACCGCCGGCATCGATGCGTCCAATGTGGACAGAGCCCACCTCGTGCTGCTGCCGGTGGATCCGGACGCCTCGGCCCGGGCGCTGCGGACGGCGCTGCGCGACCGGTTCGGGCGCGACGTGGCCGTGCTGGTCTCCGACACGATGGGGCGCCCGTGGCGCACCGGGCTCACCGACGTCGCGCTCGGCGCGGCCGGCCTCGAACCGGTGCGGGACTACCGGGGCGAGCGGGACGGGTACGGCAACGAGCTGAGCATCACCCAGATCGCCGTCGCCGACGAGCTGTGCGCGGCGGCGGAGCTGGTGAAGAACAAGGCCGACCGGGTACCGGTCGCGGTGGTGCGGGGGCTCGCGGTGACCGGTACCCCCGACGGGCCGGGCGCGGCGGCGCTGGTGCGCGACGCCGAGCACGACCTCTTCCCCACCGGCACCGCCGAGGCGCGCGCCGACGGGCAGCGGGCGGCGGCGGTACTGTCCGATGTGGACGTCGCCACCGCGCCGGTCGACGGCGCGGCTGTCGGCCGGGCCCTCGATCTCGTCGCGTCGCCGTTCCTGACCTTCCTCGACGCCGGGGTGCGCGACAAGTTGCGCGACGAGTTCGCCGACCTGCCCAGCGGGGAGCTGGTCCTGGCCGCCGCCGGGCCGGCACCGCGGGCCGCCTTCCGGGCCGGCGCGGACCTGCACCGGCTGCGCGCCGCCCTCGCCGCCGAGGGCCTGGTCACCGCCTGGCGGGAAGCCGACCCCGACCGGTTGCGGACGCTGGTCCCCTTGCCCGCGGACGTGCTGCCCCTCGGTCTGCTCGCCATCGGTCTGCCAGGCTGAATCAGGCATCGCCACGGAAAAGCAGATCGACTAATCTGCCCGCCCATGAGCAGTTTTGGCCTCAGTACGGCCGAGGCGCTGCTGGAGATCGGCCGGCCGGCCCAGGCGCGGGAGTACGCCGCCGGCTACCTCGCCGGCCATCCGGAGGACGCCCGCGGCCTGCGGCTGATCGCGCGGTGCTACGAGGCGACCGACGAGTACGGCCCGATGCTGGAGGCGGCACGGGCGGCGCTCGCCATGGACACCGGGTCGTACCAGGGACACCTGCTGCTCTCCTCGGCGCTGATCCACATGCGCCGGTACGCCGAGGCGGTGGAGGTCGCGGCCGAGGCGATCCGGCTGCGTCCGCAGGGCTGGCGGGGGTACCTGCTGACCGGCGTGGCGCAGTGTGCGCTGGGCCGGCCGCGGGCCGGCATGGCGGCGGTGAACCGCGCGGTCGCCCTGGCGCCCGACGAGCCGCACACCCACTACGTCCAAGCACTGCTTCGGCACAGCGTGGGAAACCGGCTGGGCGCCAAGCGGGCGTACCGGCGCGCGCTCGGCCTCGCGCCGGGGCACGCCGGGGCGC
>JBKPCQ010000332.1:0-28614 GCA_046727455.1 Actinomycetota bacterium
TGAGCTGCACGTCCGCGCCGATCCAGAATCCGTTCGTCGAGTCCTGCGGCGGCCTGGTCAGGTGGTCGCGCACGTCCTGCCACTTCGCCGCCAGCGGATCGGTGATACCCAGCCGGCGAGCCGAGGCGAGCAGCGTCGCGCACCCCCAGTGGATGAGCGCCAGGTCGTAGTTGCAGTCCTTCGTCGAGGCGTACTCGGGGGAGAACGTCGAGGGCAGGTGGTACGTGCCCGACGAGTCCTTGGTGAGGAAGTGCAGGTAGTAGTTGATCGCCTTGCGCAGCAAGGGGAACACAAGGTTCGCGAGCACCGTGTCGTCCATGCTGTGCCGGTAGGACAGCCAGGCGTTGTGGATCGCCCAGGTCAGGTCGCCGACCTCGCCGCCGCTGCCCGGCGCGGCGACGGTACCGGTCAGCAGGTCCTCCTGGCTGGTCCGCGCCATGCCGTACGAGTCCGACCGCTGCCCGGACGGCGTGTTGGTGGCGAGGTCGTTGCGGTACCGGTCCAGCGACGCCGAGAGCGAGTCCAGCTCGGTGTGCCCGGTCGCGTTGATGAGCCAGTACTCCAGTTGCACGTTGAGGTTCCACCACACGCCGGGCCACGGGGTCTTCTCGACCCAGGGGCCGTGTGTGGCGACCACCGGCCGGTCCCGCCGGGTCGCGCAGGCCATCTTGTAGAGCTGGATCCAGTAGAAGCTCTGTAGCCGGGTGTCGGGGACGGTGAGGAAGCTCTTCGGGTAGAAGGCGTGCCACCATGACCGGTGGTCGGCGGCGAGCTGGTCGAGGGCCTGCCCGTTCGCGGCGGTCAGGGTCCCCGTCGCGACCGTGTTCCCGGTGGTGCCCGGGAACGTGTGCGCCACCGTCGCGAGCAGCGTCCGCGTCTTGCCGTCGGCCTCGGTACGCGACTGCCACTTGGTCACCGTCTGGCCGCCGGCCGCCAGGTTCTGGGTACAGGTGCCGTTGTTGCCACTGGTGCTCACGATCGGCGCCGGGTTGGTCTTCAGGCCCGAGGGGGCGGGCTTGAAGTCCAGCCGCGGGCTGCGGGCCGGGGCCGGGGTGAATTTCCAGGACACCCGCTCGGTACCGGACTTCACGCTCACCGCGACCACCAGCACGTCGCGCTTGCCGTGCACGAAGGCGCGCACGTTCAGTGTGCCGGCCGTGGTGGTGACGGTGCCGGACAGCTCGGCGTTCCACAGGGACAGGCGCAGGTTCATTCCGGTCACGTCGCCGCTCGTGTTGAGCGTCAGGTCGCCGACCGGCAGCCGGGCGTTGCCGAACAGGGTCCCGCCGGTGCCCTGGTGGTCGCGCACCCGGGTGTCGCCGAGCCGCCAGGTCAGCCGCTTGGCGCTGCCGGTCTGGTAGACGGCCGCGCCGAGGCCGCCGTTGCCGAGGAACGCGCCCTGGTAGAAGGTCGTGGGCACATGGGTCCAGACCAGATCGGCGGTACCGAGAAAAGCCGCCCACGCGGCATCGGTGGTCATAGTGTCGTTGAGTGCGAGCGCGCCGGCACCGGTCTGCGCGGCCGCGACGAGTGCCGGTACGCCGAGCGCGGCCGCCCCGGCCGCACCCGCGGCGCCGCCGATGAGCACGCGGCGGGACAACGAGGAGTCGGGCATGGATAGACACTGGCGGATGTGATGGCGGAAGTCAACGGAAACATCGGACGACCTCCGCTGGACGGGCTGCGGGTCGTCGAGCTGGCCGGGATCGGGCCGGTGCCGTACGCCGGCATGCTGCTCGCCGATCTCGGCGCCGACGTGGTACGGGTGGACCGCGTGGGCGGGGAGCGGCCGCTGGTTCCGCACCGCATCCTCGACCGTGGCCGGCGCTCGGTGGCGCTCGACCTCAAGCAGCCTCGGGCGGTCGAGGTCGTGCTCCGGCTGGTCGAAGGATCGGATGTCCTCGTCGAAGGGTACCGGCCCGGTGTCGCCGAGCGGCTCGGCCTCGGGCCGGACGAGTGCCTGCGCCGCAACCCGGCCCTCGTCTACGGCCGGATGACCGGCTGGGGCCAGGACGGCCCGCTGGCGAGCACCGCCGGGCACGACATCAACTACCTGGCGCTGTCCGGCGCGCTGGACGCGATCGGCCCGGCCGGCGGGCCACCGGTACCGCCGCTGAACCTGCTCGGCGACTTCGCGGGCGGTGGCCTGCTGCTCGTCGTCGGGGTCCTGGCCGCGCTGCGGTCAGGTACCGGTCAGGTCGTCGACGCCACGATCCTGGACGGCCTCGCCGGGCTGACGTCGATGACGCTCGCGCTGGCGGCGGCCGGGCAGTGGCGGCCCGAGCGGGGTCACAACCTGCTCGACGGCGGTGCCCCGTTCTACACGGTGTACCCGTGCGCGGACGGCCGGTACGTCGCGGTGGGCGCGATCGAGGAGCCGTTCTACCGGGCGTTGCTCGCCGGCCTCGGCCTCGACCCGGCCGGCCTACCCGACCGGACCGACCCGGCGAACTGGCCCGACCTGCAGGCCGCCATCGCCGCGCGGTTCGCCGCCCGGGGGCGGGACGACTGGGTGGCGGTCTTCGCCGGTACCGACGCGTGCGTCACGCCGGTGCTGACGCTGGCCGAGGCGCCGGACGATCCGCACCAGCGGGCCCGCGGCACCTACCTGGACGGCGAGCCGGCGCCCGCGCCGCGCTTCTCGCGTACCCCCGGGAAGGCGCGGCCGGCACCGGTGCCCGGCGAGCACACCCGGGAGATCCTGGCCGGATGCGGCCTGAGCCGGGCCGAGATCGACGACCTGCTGCGCGCCGGGATAGCCGCTTGACGGTATATACCTGCTGACGATATAAATCGGGACCATGACATGGATCGCGTTATCCGCCGGTACCGTGTGCGCGCTCGTCGTACCGCTGACCGAGCCGGGGCTCGGCTGGCTGCTCGGCGGGCTCGCCGTCCTGGTGGCCGTGCTCCTCGCCGGGCCGCGCCGCCCCGCTTCACCGACCCGGATGCTCGCCGGGGTCAGCGCGCTGCTGCTGCTCGCCGCCGGTACCGTCCGGGCTGCCGGTTGGCTGTTCGTGCTGTGCCTCGTGGTGGCGGTACCGCTGGCGTCATTGGCGGTGGCGGGCGGCGGCCGCACCTGGGGGCGGACCGGGCGCGGCGCGGCGGCGGTCCTGGTGGCCGCGCCCCGCGCGGCCGGTTCGGTGCGGCTGCGCCGGATATCCCCCGGGGTGCTCGCGGGCGCCGGGCTGACCCCGGTCTTCGCGGCGCTGTTCGCGAGCGCCGACCCGGTGTTCGGGCACCTGCTCGGGCAGGCGGTACCACGGGTCACGCCGGGCGGGCTCGTCGCCGGCCTGGTGCTGTTCCTGGCCGGTGTGGCGGTCACGCTCGGCGCCGCGCGGGTGCGGGCGGTGCCTCCGCTGGACGCCGACACCGTGGTACCGCGCGCGCTGCGCCGGCTGGACTGGGTGGTACCGCTGGCGCTGCTCGACGCGCTCTTCGCCCTTTTCGTCGCGGTGCAGGTGACGGTGCTGTTCGGCGGGCACGGGTACGTGCTCGGGCCGGGTGGGCCGTCCTACGCGGAGTACGCGCGCAACGGGTTCTGGCAACTCGGCGTGGTGACGCTGCTGACGCTGGCGGTCGTCGGGTTCGTGGCGTACCGGGCGGCCCGGGAGACGCGCGCCGACCGGCGGCTGATCCGGCTCCTGGTCGGGGCGCTGAGCCTGCTGACCCTGGTGATCGTGGCGTCGGCGCTGCGGCGGATGAGCCTCTACGTCGAGGCGTACGGGTTCACCCGGGTACGGCTGGTGGCGTTCACCGGCGAGCTGGTGCTGGGTGTGCTGTTCCTCCTGGTGCTCACGGCCGGGGTGCGGCTGCGCGCGCCGTGGCTGCCCGGCGCGACGGTCGCGGCGGTGGTGGTGGCGGTGCTGACGCTCGTGGCGATCGACCCGGACGCGTACATCGCGGACACCGTCATCGCGCGGTACCGGCACGACTGGCACCTCGACGCGGGGTACCTGAGCGTGCTGTCGGCCGACGCGGTGCCGGCGATCGACCGGCTGCCCGAGCCGTACCGGTCGTGCGTGCTCGCCGGGATGGCGCATCGTCCGTCCACTGTGGACAGGTGGTACGCGGTCAATGCCGGTCGCGCCGCCGCCCGGCGGATCCTCGCCGCCCGACCGGTCCCGGCCGGTACCGAGCCCTGCCCGTGGGTCTTCCGCTAGCTTCCGCAGGTTGTGGCGCCCGGCCTGGCGGGGCAGAGCCGGGCGCTGAACCCGCCCTGGGCCTGCACCGCGACGCTGAGCGTGCCGCCGACCGGCTGGGAGCGCACGGTCAGCCCGGTCGGGCCGTCGCTGTAGATGTCGGCGAGCCACGAGCCGCTGCCGAGGAAGTCCAGCGGCACGGTCACCGTCTGCGCGCCGGTGGCCGTGATGGCGCCGACGAACCAGTCCGTACCGCTGCGCCGGGCCAGTACCACGCGCGAGTCCGGGTCGCCGGACAGCAGCCGGGTGTCGTCCCAGACGCTCGGTACCTGCCGCAGCAGCCGCTCCGCCACCGGCCGCGCGTCGTACGCGGCGACGCCGTCGGCGTAGTTCTGCAGCCCCGACTCGAACACGACGGCCTGGGCCAGCTCGGCGGCGTCGGTGTTGGTGCGCTTGGCGGTGAAGGTGACCGGCGTGTAGTCCATCGACCCGGCGAGGTTACGGGTGAACGGGAGCGTGGTGTAGTACGCCGGCGGGAACGGGTTGCGGCCCGGCTTGTTGTGGATGGCCTCGGCACCCCGGACCGCCTCCATGGTCAGCACGTGCGGCCAGGTGCGCTCGATCCCGCGCGGGATGGTGCAGCCGTGGAACTCCACCATCAGCCGGTTCCGCGCGGTGTCCGCGAGAACCGCGTCGTACCACTTCATCCGGTCCTGGCTGTCGGACTGCACGAAGTCGATCTTCAGTCCGGCGACACCCCAGGACTTCCACAGGGGTAGCTGCGCGTCGCGCTGGGCCTGCGTCGAGAGGGAGGAGTAGTTGGTCCAGATCCAGACCCCGACGTGCTTCGCCCGGGCGTACTTCACCAGCGTCGGTACCCAGGTCGCGCTCCAGCCGGCGTCGACGAGGATGTACTCCCAGCCCATCCGGGCGGCGAAGTCGGCGGCCGTCTCCTGCGCGGCGAGGTTCTTGCTGCTCGCGCCGTCGAACCACCAGGACCACTCCGAACGGCCGGGCCGGATCCAGGAGGTGTCGGCGACCTTCGAGGGGCTGGCCAGGTCGGTGACGAGGTCGCTCTGGGTCACCGTGGCCAGGGAGCCGAGCACCAGGGTCCGCCAGGGCGTGGTGAGCGTGCGGGGGTTGGTCTCCTGCGCGTCGGGCAGGGTGAGCCGGAAGTGCCGCGTGGTCGCGTCGAGGGTGAGCCGGGAGGCGCCGTACCCGCCGTTCACGTCGGACTCGGTGACGAGCAGCCAGGTGTCGCCGACGTGGAACAGCGCCGGGTATCCGTAGGCCACCGGCTCCGCCTGCCCGACGGTCGTGTGCACCTGGATGCTCTCGTAGTCGTCGCGGCCGTTGTCGAACGGCAGCAGGTACGCCCGCGCGCCGGCGGGTACGGCGAACTCGGACGCCTCGGCGGTGACCGTGACGGTGCCGCTCTGCCGTACCACGTACCGGTACCCCAGGCCGTCGGTGGACACCCGGAACACCACGTCGAGCCGGCTCGCGCCCTTGGTGAAGCTGAGCGTGGTCCGGTTGGCGTCGGACGTGTGGGCGCGCCGCCGGCCGACCGCCGTGGTGTAGCGGTCGGTGACGTGCGTGTCGGCCCGGGTGGTGAACCGCAGGCCGGTGCTCAGGTCGGCCGCTCGGGTCCGGATACCGAGCGCGGAGGACGCCAGGACCTGGGTACCGCCGCGCTGGACGGCCAGCGACAGCCGGCCCGCGCTGTCCAGCCGTACGGTGGCCGACGGTCCGCCGCCACCGGGCGCGGTGAGCTGCCACTGCCGTGCCGTCGCGGCGGTCGCGGGCGCCGCGAGCAGCCCTGCGGCCAGTGTGGCGACCGCGGCCGTTGTCCAGATTTCTCGACGGGCCATCGCAGCCTCCCGGGAGTATCTTCCGGAGGATAGACAGACGCTGATGTGGTGTGCGGCTTTGTTCCGTCCGCTGGAACTGACCGTGAACGTATCGACACTCATGTGCGTAGATGGGGCCGGAGACGGTGAGGGGTCGCCGTCGATGGAGGGGGAACCCATGAGACGACTTCGGGTCACGCTCGTCGCGTTAGCCGCCGCGGGAACGGCGGCCGGGGTGTTCGCCGCGACGGCCGGGCCGGCCGACGCGGCCACCGGGCCGAGGGTACGCGTCGTCAACCTGATCGCCGACCGGCCGCACAAGGCTCCGCTGACAGATCCCGACCTGGTCAACCCGTGGGGCCTGGCGCTGTCGCCGACCGGGCCGCTGTGGGTGGCCAACAACGGCACCAACACGGCAACCGTCTACAGTGGAGGGTTGGCCGGCACGAAGCCGACCAAGGCGCCGCTGACCGTGAAGATTCCGGGGGGCGCGCCGACCGGTCAGGTGTTCAACGACACCGCGAACGGGTTCATCATCAACGCGGACGGTACCCGTCCCGCCGCCAAGGCCACGTTCATCTTCGCCAGCGAGAGCGGCGACATCACCGCGTGGAGCCCGGCCCTGGACCCGAAGAACGCCATCCTCGTCGCGCACGTGGACGGCGCGGTCTACAAGGGCCTGGCCATCCTGCACTTCGGCACCATCGGGCTGCTGCTCGCCGCCGACTTCAAGAACAACCGGATCGACGTGTTCAACTTCACGTTCGTCCACGTGCCGCAGTACTCGCACTTCTTCACCGACCCGAACCTGCCACCCGGGTACGCCCCGTTCAACGTCTTCTCCGGGCCGGGCAGCATGATCGTGCATGTCGCATACGCCAAGCACGACCCATCCGGCGACGAGGAGCTGGCGGGACCGGGCTTCGGGTTCGTCGACATGTTCGTCGGCCTCGGCGGCCATCCGCGGCGCATCGCCAGCCGGGGCACGCTCAACGCGCCGTGGGGGATGGCGATCGCGCCGGCCGGCTTCGGCCCGCTGGCCGGGGCGCTGCTCGTCGGCAACTTCGGCGACGGGCGGATCAGCGCGTTCCGCAACACCATCCCGCTCGGGCTGCTGCGGGACAGGCACAACAAGCCGGTGACCATCGAGGGCCTGTGGGGCTTGCAAGCCGGTACCGCGACCACCGGCGGTACCGACTCCGTGTGGTTCAGCGCAGGTCCCGGCGACGAGAAGCACGGCCTCGTCGGCCAGCTCCGGCCGGCGAAGTAACCCGGACCGGCGGGGGCACCGGACGGTGCCCCCGCCGGCGAAAACCGCTTCTTTCCTGTCGTACCCCCTGTCAGGATGCAGGGGTGTTTCCCCTCCCCGCCTTGCGCGCCACCGGCCTGGTCAAGGACTACCGCCGGGGCCGCGCCGTGGACGGCGTCGACCTGACGGTCCGGCCGGGGGAGCGGGTCGCGCTGCTCGGCCCCAACGGCGCCGGCAAGACCACCACCCTGCTGATGTGCCTCGGCGCGGTGACCCCGGACGCCGGCTCGGTCGAGATCCTCGGGCACCGGCTGCCCCGCGAGCGCGGCCGGGCGATGGCGCGGGTCGGGTTCGGCGCCGGTTACCTGCCGCTCCCCGAGCGGATGCGGGTGCTCGAATACCTGCGGATGTACGGCCGGCTGGCCGGGCTGCGCCGGCCGGACGCCGCCGCCCGCGACGCCCTGGCGCGCTTCGGCGTGCCGCACCTGGCCCAGGCCATGGGCACCGAGATGTCCAGCGGGCAGAAGACGCTCGTCGGCATCGCGAAGGCCGTGCTGCACCGGCCGGCGCTGCTGGTCCTCGACGAGCCGACCGCCTCCCTCGACCCCGAGGTGGCGCTGCGGTTGCGCACCGGCCTGCGGGAGATGAGCGACGCCGAGGGCACCGCGCTGCTGGTGACCAGTCACAACATGGTCGAGGTCGAGCGGCTGTGCGAGCGGGTGGTGTTCCTGTCCGGCGGCCGGGTGGTCGCCAACGGCACCCCGGCCGAGATCACCGAGCGGTTCGGCCGCGACGACCTGGAGGGCGTGTTCCTGCACCTGGCCGAGGTGCGCGACCGGGAGGAGGCGCTACGGTGACCGAGGTCTACACCGGTGCGGCGGCGTCGTTCTGGCGGATCGCGGCGATCGCCCGGCGGCACGCGTACGTCCTGCAGCGCAGCCCGCACCGGCTCTTCGACATCGTGGTGTGGCCGGCCGTCGACGTGGTGCTGTTCGGCACGATCGGCGTCTTCGCGGCCGGCCGGGCCGGCGGGGCGGCCAGCCAGATCGCGCTCTACCTACTGGTCGGGGTGGTGCTCTGGCACGTCGTGTACCAGGCCCAGATCGCGCTCGCCACGGGCTTCCTCGAAGAGACCTGGTCACGCAGCGTGTTGAGCATGATGGCCACCCCGATGCGCGAGTGGGAGTACGTCGCCGGCGTCGCGCTGTTCGGGATGGTCAAGCTGGTCCTCGGCGTCGGCGCGGTCGCGCTGATCGCCTGGTTCGCCTACGCGTTCAGCATCACCAGCATGGGCCTCGGGCTGATCCCGGTCGCCGCGCTGCTGCTCGCGGTCGGCTGGGCGATCGCCCTGTTCGTCATCGGCCTGGTCCTCCGCTTCGGTAACGGCGCGGAGGCTCTGGCGTGGGGCATCCTGTTCGTCGTCATGCCACTGTCCGGGACGTTCTACCCGGTCAGCGCGCTGCCCGGGATCCTGCGGCCGATCGGCGAGCTGCTGCCGACGACACACGCGTTCGCCGCCGGACGGGCCTTCGCGAGCGGCGGTCCGATGCCGTGGCACGAGCTGGGCCTGGCGACCGTCGGGACCGCGGTGCTCCTGTTCGTCGCGCTGGTCTACCTGACCTGGATGCTGCGCGTCTTCCGGGCCCGCGGCCTCGTCACCCGGTACTCGTGACCGGGCCGCCCGGCGGACCGTCCGGATCGTGGCGCGGGAGCATTGACGTCATATATCGCTGGACGTAGCATCGGGCGCTATGACCAGCCCGCTGCGGGAGCCGACGTTTCTGATCCTGACCGCCCTGGCCGGCGAGCCCCTGCACGGGTACGGCGTGATCCAGGAGGTCAGCCGGCTCTCGTCGGGCCGGGTGGTGCTGCGCCCCGGTACCCTCTACGGCGCCCTCGACCGGCTCACCGATCAGGGGCTCGTCGCGGCCGACCGGGAGCAGATCGTCGACGGCCGGCTGCGCCGGTACTACCGGATCACCGAGGCGGGTGCCGGGCTGCTGCACACCGAGGCGCAGCGGCTCGCCGACAACGCCGCCGAGGCGCGCCGCCGGCTCGGGGCGCGGGCACCCCGGCGGGGCACCCGCCAGGCGCACGCCGGCTGATCGTTCACGGTGGACGCCCTGGAGCGCCGGTACCGGCGCCTGCTCGTCGCCTACCCGGCCGGGTACCGGGACCGGCGCGCGGACGAGATCGTCGGTACCTTCCTCGACGCCGCCCCGCCCGGACGGCGCCGCCCGTCCCTTGCCGACGCCGCCGACCTCGTCGCCGGAGGGCTGCGCCAGCGGATCGGTCCCGGTACCGCCGAGGAGCTGGCCGCCGGCCGCCAGCTCGCCGGTCCGGTCGCGCTCGCGCTCGCCGCCGGGCTGGCCGGCTTCCTCTGGCTGACCGTGGAGCCGGTACCGGACGCCGGGCGCTACCTGACCCTGGGCCCGGTGGCCTACGCGGCGTGGCTGCTCGCGCTGGCCGGCTGGGCGGTCCTGCCCGGCCGGTACGCCCGCCGGCCGGTCGGGCTGGCCATGGCCGTCACCGCCCTGGTCACCCCGGCCGCCGCGGTGACCGGCGAGAGCCGGCCGCCGCTGTGGGTCGTGCTCGGCCTCGCCCTGCGGTACACCGCCGAGCTGCCGGTACCGGAGATCGGCAGGCTCCTGGGCAGGTCCCCGGCCGCCGTGCGCGACCTGGTGGACCAGGCGCTACGTGGGGTCCCCCGTTCGGACCAGGGCGCGGCGGCCGACCAGGCCGGCTAGTCACCCGTCGAGGTTTATCCGGCGCGACCGGCGGGGTACGTCGGCGCCGTGGCGCTGGACCGGTGGTTCCTCACGGCCGACGAGCGGGGCAACCCGCACACCGGACTGGACCGGCGCCGCCCGCCCGGCCTGGCCTGGAGCACCGGCAACGAGGTGCGCGCGCTGCTGCACGGGCGGGCGTACTTCGCCGAGCTGCTCGCCGCGCTTGCCGCCACCAGAGCCGGTGACCTGGTGCTGTTCACCGACTGGCGGGGCGACCCGGACGAGCGGCTGGCCGGCCCGGGTACCGGGGTGTCCCGGGTGTTGTGCGCGGCGGCCGAGCGGGGCGTACTGGTCAGGGGCCTCATCTGGCGCTCGCACCTGGACCGGCTGTCCTTCAGTGAGGCGGAGAACCGCCACCTCGGCGAGGCGGTCGAGGCGGCCGGTGGCGAGGCGGTACGGGACATGCGCGTCCGGGCCGGCGGCTCGCACCACCAGAAGCTGGTGGTGATCCGGTACCGGGACCGGCCCCATCGGGACGTGGCCTTCGTCGGCGGCATCGACCTGTGTCACGGGCGCAACGACGACGCCGGGCACCGGGGCGATCCGCAGGCGGTGGAGATGTCGCCCCGGTACGGGCCGCGGCCGCCCTGGCACGACGTCCAGCTCGCGATCCGCGGGCCGGCCGTGGGTGACGTCGAGTACTGCTTCCGGGAACGCTGGTCCGACCCCACCCCGGTGACCCGCAACCCGTTCTTCCGCCTTGCCGACCTGGTCCGCCGGGACGACGACCGCCCGGGGCCGCTGCCGCAGCAGCGACCCGACCCGCCCCCGTGCGGTACCCACGCTGTCCAGCTCCTGCGCACGTACCCGGACAAGCGTCCCGGGTATCCCTTCGCGCCGCGCGGCGAACGGAGCCTGGCGCGCGGGTACGGCAAGGCGCTGCGCCGCGCCCGCGGTCTCATCTACCTGGAGGACCAGTACCTCTGGTCGGCGGAGGTCGCCGAGCCCTTCGCGCGGGCTCTGGCGGACAGTCCCGACCTGCGCCTCATCGCGGTCGTCCCGCCGCACCCCGACCAGCCCGGTACGCTCGCCGACGCGACCCAGCTCCACGGGCGCGGGCAGGCGCTCGCCGCCCTGCGCCGGGCCGGCGCGGACCGGGTCGCCGTGTTCGGCCTGGAGAGCCCGGCGGGTACCCCGGTGTACGTGCACGCGAAGGTGTGCGTCATCGACGACACCTGGCTCGCGGTCGGCTCGGACAACCTCAACCTGCGCTCGTGGACGCACGACTCCGAGCTGGGCTGCGCGGTGCTCGGGGACCTGCCGCGCACGGTGCGGCTGGCGCTGGCCCGCGAGCATCTGGACCGGGCCGAGGGGGACGACGGCGACCTGGTCGATCCGGTACCGGTGTTCGCCGCGTTCACCAAGGCCGCCGACGAGCTGGAAGCCTGGTACGCCGGTGGCCGGGCCGGGCCGAGGCCGCCGGGCCGGCTGCGCTGGTACCGCGATCCGGGCGCGCCCCGCTGGGCGCGGCTCGCCGCCACGGTGCTGTACCGCCGCTTCTTCGACCCCGACGGCCGGCCCCGCGACCTACGCCGCCGCGGCGTGTTCTGACCGCGCGGGGGACCGCCCCGCTTGCCCGCTGCGCCTACCATGCGGTCAGGTGAGGCTGGGGGAGGGTGGGGCACGGGGTGGACCCACGATTACGCCGGCGCCTGGGGGGTTCCGGCGGGCTGCTCGCGCTGGCTACGGCGACCGTCGCGCTCGGCGGCTGCGGCCACGCGTCCGCGACCGTGTCGCGTCCCCGGCCGGCCGCGGTCAACACCGCACCGGCCCGCGGTTGCCAGCGGTCCGCGACGACCGGCACCAGCACGCTGACCTTGCGGGTCGGTGGCCGCGACCGGGTCGCTCGGTTGCACATTCCCCGGGGGTACGCCCCGGAGCGCGGCCTCCCGCTCGTGCTCAACCTGCACGGCAGCGGCTCGACCGCCGCCGCCCAGGAGACGCTGAGCCAGTTCAGCGGTACCGCCGACGCGCACGGGTTCCTCGTCGTCTACCCGCAGGGCGTGCGCAAGACCGGCGCCGGCTTCTCGTGGAACGTGCCCGGCACGCCGGGCTGGCAGGCGGGTGGCCCCGACGAGGCGGCCTACCTGCACCAGGTGGTCACGCTGGTGAGCGGGGAATACTGCGTCGACCCGGCGCGCGTCTACGGCATCGGGTTCTCCGGCGGCGGCCGCGAGGTCAGCCTGCTCGCCTGCGCACCGGACCGGATGTTCGCGGCCGTGGCCGCCGTCGCCGGCCTGCGCGCGCCGTCGCCGTGCCCCGGCGGCCCGGTCGCGGTCCTCGCCATCCACGGCACCGCCGACGCGCAGAACCCGTACTCCGGCCACGGCCAGGGGTACTGGACCTACAGCGTCCCCGACGCGGCCCGGCGGTGGGCCTCGCACAACGGCTGCCCGGGCGGCGGCACCACCGGTACCGTTCCCGGCGCCACCCTGACCGCCTACCGCGACTGCCGCGCCGGCACCGCCGTCGAGCTGTACACGCTCACCGGCAAAGGGCACCAGTGGCCGCCCGGCCGGCCCGGCGGGTTCGCCGCCAACGAGGTCATCTGGCGGTTCTTCGCGCAGTATCCCCGGAGCTGACGACCTCGGGCAGGTCGAAGCGGGACAGCACGCGCTGGTCGAGGAAGCGGGTGACCGCGAGGATCCCATCCGCGCCGACGGTGAGCACGATCAGCCCGGCGGCGCGCGCGAACGGCTCGTCCGCCTCGTCGACGTACAGCCCGAACGCGGGTTGGCCGTTGGCCCGCGTCGGTACCAGGTGGAACCGCCGTCCGGCCCGGTACCGGGCGCTCGCCCGCAGGAACGCCGCGACCGCCGCCCGGCCGTGGTACTCCAGCGGCGACGGCGGCATCGTGAGCCGCGCGTCCTCGGTCAGCAGCGCGACGACCGCGTCCACGTCGTCGGCCTCGAACGCCTCGGCGAACCGCCGGGCCAGCCCGCGATCGGGCCGCTGTTCCGGGCGCGGCTGCCCGTCGAGCGCGGCCCGGGCGCGCTGGAGCGCGCCCTTGACCGCCGCCTCGCTCGTCCCCAGCATCCGGGCCACCTCGGCGGAGCTGAACCCGAGCACGTCGCGCAGGACGAGCGCGGCCCGCTGGCGGGCCGGCAGGTGCTGGAGCCCGGTGATGAAGGCGAGTTCGATCGCTTCCCGGGCGGCCACCCGCGCCTCGGGCCCGGGCGCGCCGTCGGCGACGGCGTCGAGCAGCGCGTCCGGGTACGGCTCCAGCCAGGCCGGTTCGCCGAGGCGGGTCGGCTCGGGAACGGGGAACGGCGGCTGCGGCGGCTCCGGCCGGCGGCGGGCGCTCCGCAACGCGTTCAGGCAGCGGTTCGTGGCGATCCGGTACAGCCAGGCCCGCAGCGAGGCGCGCTCGGCGAAGCCGGGCAGGCCCCGCCAGGCCGCCAGGAGCGTCTCCTGGAGCGCGTCCTCGGCGTCCTGCACCGAGCCGAGCATCTGGTAGCAGTGGACCTGCAGCTCGCCCCGGTACGGATCGGTGAGCTGCCGGAACGCCTCCTCGTCGCCGGCGCGGGCGCCGGCCAGCAGCTCCTGCGTCACGACAGCATCCTGGCACGGCGGGCGCGGCGCCCGGTCAGCCGCCGCGCTCCTGCTGCTCCAGGAAGCGGTCGATCAGCCCGCGGACCACCGCCGCCATGGTGAACTCGTGCTCGGTGCACCAGGCCCGGAGCTGGGCGTGCCGCTCGGCGGGCAGCCGGATGGTCACGAGCTGGCTGTCCTCGCCGACCGGGAGCGACCCGGTCAACCGGCCGCCGGGCAGGCCGAGATGCGGCCAGCTCGGCCCGAAGAACGGGGCGGTACCGGCATACCGCCGGCCGATCAGCCACGCGGTGATCGCCTGGCGCTCGTCCGGCGGAAGCGTCTCCAGCAGCTCGGCGAGCCGCTTCGCCGGCTCGACGGAAGGTGTCGTCATACGCCCACGATAGCGCCCGCTATCGCGCGCTATCGAGCACCAGGTTCAGCAGCCGCGAAGTTGACTCAGCACCTCATGTGCGTCCTCGTCCTCGCCGACCGGCGCGTAGAGCTGCCCGGCGAGGTCGCCGCAGTCCCACAGCTCCCGGGCCAGCGCGGTCAGGCCCGCCGTGGTGTCGCTGCACAGGCACCAGTCCGAGGCGTCCTCCCGGTCCCACAGCGCCACCCGGTCCCTGCCCCGCTCGAACCGGTACGTGGTGCGCGCGGGCCAGACGTGGGTGGTGCCCGCCTCGGTGAACCGGCCGCGCAGCAGGGCCAGGTCGGTCGGGCGCATGGGCGGGTTGTGAGCCATCAGCATCCGGCCGGTCTCCAGCTCGGCGTCCCAGGCGAGCGTGGCGGCGAACGCCGAGAAGGACGCCGCGTGCAGCTGCCAGAAGCCGGGGGTCAGGTCGACCTCGACCAGGACCGGCGGGTCGTGGCCCTCGTCGAGCGGTACCGCCCAGGTGCACACGCCCACGCTCTCCTGCGCGATGACCAGCCGGCCGTCCGCCTCCTCAAGGTCCTCGACCGGCACGAAGTCGCCGGGGTTGTGGGCGGCCAGATGCTCGACGAGCTGCGGCAGCGCGTACCACTCCGCGAGCGCCGCGGGCAGCGGGAACCCGAGTTCCTCTTCCCGCCGCGCGACGGCGGCCAGCGCGCTGCGGTCCGGTCCCGCGCGCAGTCCGAGTCGCGCGCAGCTCTCCGAGAGATAGGAGGTCACGCCGACACGGTACGGCGGATGGAGCTATCCGGCGTATTTTCTCGCATCGAAGAGCGCCGGTTCGACGGCCGGTGGGGTGCCGCGTTGCACCGGAAGGTCGTCGGGGAGCGCGCCGCGCGGCGCCGGATGCTCGACCAGGGCCAGTACCCGGCTGGCCATGAACCGGGCCGTGCGCGCCACGCTACCGCCCCTGGTCACCTCGGAGACGGTGACCACGCCCCGGCTCACGGCCACCTCGACCCGCCGGCCGGCCCGCGTCGCTACCACCTCGTAGGTACGTGGCTCGCCACCGGCGTCCACGACGATCTCGACCCGGTCGCCCTTCACGGTCGCCTCCCGTTCCCATGCCTGTGATCGGCGTGCTGGCCGTCAGGTGGGGAAGCTGTAGCGGCAATCGTACTGCGCGGATACGACGGGAACCGGAACCATCCCTCGTGGGTGATGTGACGCGGCGGCCGCGTCCCGCAAGATCAATAGGTCCCGGCCTTAGATCGAAGATCATGCACGCCGAACAGGAGCACGATCGTGTCCGAGTCGACCCGGCACAAGCCGCCCGCGCCCAGCCGGCTGCGTCACCCGGCTGAGCTGCCGTTCTACATCTTCATGGTGGTTCTCAACGTCGCCATCATCCTCGTGATCCTGCGGTTCGCGGCCGTCCTGCCGTTCGTGCCGGAACGGCACCAGGACGCCGGCTGGGCGATCGCCATCCGCAGCGCCTTCGTCGCTCTGCTGCTGCTCATCCCCGGCCTGATCGTGGTACGCGAGACGCAGCGGGCGTCGGTGCGGGGTACCGCCGTCCAGCTGTCGCCGACCCAGTACCGGGACCTCTACCGGACGGCCGAGGACTTCGCGCGCCGCGTCGGACTGCGCCGGCGGCCGGACATCTACCTGGCCAACGGCAACGGCACGCTGAACGCGTTCGCGGCGCAGGCGACCGGCCACGACTACGTGGTGCTGGCCAACGAGCTGTTCGTCAACCTGTACAACGAGAACCGGGACGGGCTCAGGTTCATCCTCGGCCACGAGCTGGGCCACATACGGCTGCACCACGTGTCGTTGTGGTACCAGATCTCGGTGGCCTACTCGCAGCCGATCCCGCTGCTCGGTCCGGCGCTGTCCCGCCTGCGCGAGTACTCCAGTGACCGCCACGGCGCCTACCTGTCCCCGCTGGGGTCGACCGGCCTGGTCCTTCTCGCGTCGGGCCGGTACACCGAGACCGACGTGAACGTCGAGGAACTGGTCCACCAGGGCAAGCTGTTGCGCGGCTTCTGGGTCGGGCTCGCCCAGCTACCGAGATCCCACCCGTTCACGGTGCGGCGGCTCGAACGGCTGTACCGCATGGGCCTCTTCCACGCTCGCGTGCCGGACGCGGCGACCAAAGCATGAGCTGAGGCGGAGCCGATGCTGCTGGTACCCAGGCAGTTCCGGCGCGCCGGAATAACGGGGAATGTCCCCTATTACGGGGGAGGTTCACCCCGGCGCAGGCGTACGCGGCATCCCACCCGTCACACCCGCGGCCGCGCCCACCGGGACCGGCGGCGGACACCCTTCAGGCACTGCGGCAAGATCAAGGAACGCGGGCGCTGAGCGCCGGCCCGGCACACGATCATCATCCGTGGCGGGGGATGCGGCTCTCGTCCGGTGTCCCGAGTCTCAGCCTGTGACAACGACGACACCCCAGGCGGACACCGAACCCGCGCCCGAGGAGACCCCGCAGCCCCGGCCGAGCCTCTGGCAGCGCTTCCTGCACCGGTGGCACTACAGCTTCGTCGGCATGGTGGGAGCCGTCGGGTTCTTCTGCCTGTCACTGACGCCCTCCCTGCTGCCCCGGGGCAACATCCTCCAGGGGTTGATCAGCGGCATCACCGCGGCGATCGGGTACGGGCTGGGCGTGCTCGTCGTGTGGCTGATCCGCAAGCTCTCCCGGCGGCCGATGCGCGAGGTCCGACCGGTGGCGTGGCGCTGGCTCGGCATCGTCGCGGCGGCGGCCATCGTGGTGTTCCTGTACCTGGGCGTCAACTGGCAGCGGGAGATCCACCAGTTGATGGGCATGGACCCGCCGCCGCGACTGGTCTTCCCCGCCGTCCTTCCGCTGGCCGCGCTCACCGGAGCCGGGCTCGTCGGACTGATCCGGTTGCTCAGGCGGCTCGCGCGGGCGCTCGGCCGGCTCCTCGGCCGCTGGATCCCGGCGGCGACCGCCCGAGCCATCGCCGGCCTGGTCGTCGTCGCCCTGGCCATCGGGGTACTCAACGGTGTCGTCATCGACGGGTTCTTCGCGATCACCGACAACATCTACAAGACGGTGAACGGTGAGACCGAGCCGGACGTGCAGGCCCCGACGAACCCGTTGCGCTCCGGCGGCCCGGGCTCGCTGGTGTCCTGGGCGTCGCTGGGCAACCAGGGACGGAAGTTCGTCTCCAGTGGACCGACAACCGACCAGTTGCAGCAATTCGGCGGCCCCGGCGCAGTGCAACCGATCCGCGCCTATGTCGGGCTGGACTCCGCGCCCACCTCCCGGGAGCGGGCGGCGCTCGCGGTACGGGAGTTGCAGCGCACCGGAGCTTTCTCGCGCAAGGTGCTCTGCGTGATCACCACGACCGGCACCGGCTGGGTGGACGCGAAGGCGGTCGATCCGCTGGAGTACCTGTACCACGGCGACACCGCCCTGGTCGGGATGCAGTACTCGTACCTGCCGAGCTGGCTGTCGTTCCTCGTCGACAAGGAGCGGGCGCACCAGGCCGGCCGCGACCTGTTCAACGAGGTCTACGGCGTCTGGTCGAAGCTGCCGTTCGAGCAGCGTCCGAAGCTGGTGGTGTTCGGCGAGAGCCTCGGTTCGTTCGGGGCGGAGGCGGCGTTCAGCGGTGTCGACGACGTCCGCAACCGGGTCGACGGGATGCTGCTGGTCGGGCCACCGAACCGCAACATGATGTGGAAGGAGATCGTGACGAACCGCGACGCCGGTAGCCACGAGGTGCTGCCCACCTACGAGCAGGGCGCGACGGTACGGTTCGCCAACGACCCGGCGGCCGACCTGGACAAGCCACTCGCGAACTGGGACAAGCCCCACGTGGTGTACCTGCAGCACCCGTCCGACCCGATCGTCTGGTGGGCGCCCCGGCTGATCCTCAACCGCCCGGACTGGCTGGCCGAGCCGCGCGGGCACGACGTCCTGCCCAGCATGCGCTGGATCCCGTTCGTGACGTTCTGGCAGGTGACCGCCGACATGGCGTTCTCCACCGGGGTACCGGCCGGACACGGCCACAACTACGGCGCGCAGACGGTGGACGCGTGGGTGGACATCGTCCCGCCGGACGGTTGGACCGCCGACCGGACGGCAGCACTGACGGAGATCATCTCAAAGGTGAACAACGAGTGACGTGATCCGGCGGTCAACCCTTGGCGATGATCTCGGCGAACCGGTCCATGGTCTCGCGCGTCCCCGACTCCATCCCGGACTGGACCATGGCGTCCCGGTCCTCGATGGACTGGAACACCGACTGCCAGGTGTACTCGAACGTCTGCACGACCCGTTCGGGCGCCGCCACGTCGTGGTACACGCCGTGGAAGCCGTCATCGGCGCCGCCGGCTTCGCGGTGGATGTCAAGCCGGTAGATCGGTTCAGCGGCCGTTCGGGCGCCGCCCGGCGCGCCGCTTCGGGTGCGCCTGGCGCCAGACCACAGCCCCCACGACAACGAGAACGGCTAGGAACCAGATCTGGAGCACGACCGCCATCGTGATCGCGCCGCTCTCGTTGGGCATGGCCGCCTCCCTATCGGTCGTCCCGACCGGGGAGTTACCCGCTATCCGGCGGGGCAACCGTGCCGTTAGCCACCCATGCCGAACAGTACGCCCGGATTGAGCAGGCCGGCGGGGTCGAGGGCGGTCTTGATTCGGCGCATGGTGACAATCTCGTCACGGGACCGGGAGAGCCCCAACCAGCGCGCCTTCGCGCGGCCGACCCCGTGCTCCGAGCTGATGCTGCCGCGGTGCCCGGCCACCAGGTTCAGGACGGCGTCGGTGACCTCGCCGCCCCGCGCTCCGGCGTCGAGCACGTTGACGTGCAGGTTGCCCTCGTTGAGGTGGCCGAACACGATCAGCCGCGCGCCCGGGGCGACCGCGTCGACGGTCGGTGGGAGCTGCGCCACGAGGCCGGGCAGCTCGCGCAATGGCACGCTCACGTCCAGCTTCACCGGGATCCCGGCCGCGCTGACCGCCTCGGTGTGCGCCTCCCGGTACGCCCACAACCGGGTACGCCCGGCGGCGTCCGAGGCGACGGTCGCGTCGCCGACCTCCTCGGCCTCGGCGAGCACCTCGACGAGGCGGTCGGTCGGGTCGGTCCGGGCAGCGCATCCCAGGAGCAGGTAGGCGGCGTGGTGGGCGGGGAACGGCGGGGGCAGCCCGGCGTACGAGCGCACGAGCGCGACGCCGGCCGGGTAGCAGATCTCCGCCGCCGCGAGGTCGGGCAGGGCTTCCCGCGCCCGGGCCAGCAGCGCCAGCGCGGCCTCGGTGCTCGCGAGGCCGACCAGCGCGACGGCACGGGCTTCCAGAAGGGGTACCAGGCGCAGCCGCGCCCGGGTGACGACGCCGAGCGTGCCCTCGCTGCCGACCAGGAGCTGGGTCAGGTCGTAGCCGGTGTTGTCCTTGGCCAGCCCGGCGAGCCGGCTGATCACGGTACCGTCGGCCAGCACCGCCTCCACACCGGTGACCTGGGCCCGCATGCCGCCGTACCGCAGCACGTGGATGCCGCCCGCGTTCGTGGCGACCAGGCCGCCGACCGTGGCGGCGGAGCGGGCCGCGAGGTCCACGCCGAAGTCCAGCCCGGCGGCCCGCGCGTGCCGCTGCAGGCTCTCCAGCGTGACCCCGGCACCGGCGGTCACCTGGGCGTCGAGGGTGTCGACCGGGTCCAGGCCGGTGAGCCGGGTGAGGCTGAGCAGCACCTCGGAGCCGGTCGGTACGCCGGCCCCGACCAGGCCGGTGTTTCCGCCCTGGACGACGATCGGCGCGGCGGCCTCGGCGCAGCGCCGGACCACCCCGGCGACCTCGGCGGTGTCCGCCGGCCGCACGACGCACCGGGCGGTACCGGTGAAGCGCCGGGTCCAGTCGGTCTCGTACGGCGCGCGCAGGTCCGGGTCGACGAGCACGTGAGCCGCCCCGACCACCTCGGCGAGCCCGGCCTCCAGATCGCTCATGAGAGGACGCGCAACCGGATCGTCTGCTCCATCGCGCGCAGCCGCTCCACCACCTCGTCGGAGTACCGCGTGCCGATGTCGGTCAGCAGGAACCCGACCTCGCCGCGGGTACCGAGGAGCTGGCCCTCGATGTTGACGGCGTGCTCGGCCAGGATGCTGTTGACCGCCGCCAGGACGCCGGGCGTGTTGCGGTGGATGTGCACGAGCCGGTGGGTACCGGGCTGCTGCGGCATCGCCACCGGCGGTAGGTTCACGCTGAGCGTGGTGACCCCCTCCGACGCGTACTGGTGCAGCTTGTTCGCGACGAACGACCCGATGTCGGCCTGGGCCTCCTCGGTCGAGCCGCCGATGTGCGGGGTCAGGATCACGTTGGGCAGGCCACGCAGCTCGGAGCCGAACTCGTCGCCCCGGCCCTTGGGCTCCTTCGGGAACACGTCGACCGCCGCGCCGGCCAGGTGCCCCGAGTCGAGGTGGCGGCGCAGCGCCGCGTGGTCGATGACGAAGCCCCGGCTCAGGTTGAGGAACAGGCTGCCCGGACGCATCCTCGCGAACTGCCCGTCGCCGAAGAAGCCGCTGTTGCCGGGCCGGCCGTCCACGTGCAGGCTCACCACGTCGGCGACGCGCAACAGGTCGTCGAGGCTGTCGCAGCGCTGCGCGTTGCCCAGCGCCAGCTTGTCGGCGGTGTCGTAGAAGTACACCCGCATGCCCAGGTCCTCGGCGAGCACGGACAGCTGGGTGCCGATGTTGCCGTACCCGACGATGCCCAGGCTGCGCCCGCGGACCTCGTGGCTGCCCTCGGCGGCCTTGTCCCACACGCCGGCGTGCATCGCGGTGTTCTTCTCGGTGAGCCGCCGGGTCAGCGCGATGATCTCCGCGACGGCCAGCTCGACCACGCTGCGGGTGTTGGAGAAGGGGGCGTTGAAGACCGGAACCCCGACCGCGGCCGCCGCGGCAAGGTCGATCTGGTCGGTGCCGATGCAGAAGGCGCCGATCGCCACGAGCTGCGGGGCCGCCTTCAGGACCGCGGCGCTCACCGTGGTCTTCGACCGGATACCCAGCAGTTGTACCCCACCCAGCCGACCGGCCAGCTCGTCCTCGTCGAGCGCCCGGCCGAGCGACTCGACCGCGTAGCCCTCGGTGGTCAGGCGGGTCACCGCGTGGGGATGGATGCCCTCCAGCAGCAGCGCGCGCGGCCGGTCCGGGTCGGTCATCACCAAACTGCCTCTCTCGTCGTGCGGCGCCTGCGAGCCTAGCCGAGCGGCGGCGGTACCAGCTTCTCGCCCTCATTTGCGAAGATTCGCACATATCAATCTGGGGTCTTAACAATTAATTACCCGAGAGTAACAATCATTGACCAACGCTGATGCGTTGCTTCCCTTCGTCCGGGAGGTCGCGTCATGAGGCCCCGAACCACATCCCTGTTGACCCTGGTCGGCGCGGCGCTTCTCGGCGCGGCCGCCGGCATCCTCGCCGCCGCTCCGGCACAGGCGGCAACTCCCGTCGTGTACGTCGCCCTGGGCGACTCGTACTCCGCCGGCGTCGGGGCCGGCGGGTACGACAGCAGCAGCGGAAGCTGCTCGCGCAGTCCCCGCTCCTACACCGCGCTGTGGGCCGCGTCCCACACCGTCGCCAGCTTCACGTCGGTCGCCTGCAGCGGAGCGAAAACCACCGACGTGCTCGACAACCAGGTGAGCGCGCTGAGCGCCGCCACCACGTTCGTCACGATCACCATCGGTGGCAACGACGCCGGGTTCGTCACCGTCGTCACGACCTGCCTGCTCGGTACCGACGGCGCGTGCACCTTCGCGGTCAACTCCGCGAAGTCGTACGCGACCTCCGTGCTGCCGGGCAAGCTCGACCAGACGTACGCGGCGATCCACAGCCGGGCGCCCGACGCGCGGGTCGTCGTGCTCGGGTACCCCGACCTGTTCGAGCAGACCGCCACGTGCGGGCTGTTCGGGATGGATCTCACCAAGCGCCGGGCGCTGGACGGCGCCGCGGACACCCTCGCCGGGGTGACCGCCGCCCGGGCGGGTGCGGCCGGCTTCGCGTTCGTCGACGTTCGGGGCGTCTTCGCCGGGCACGGGATCTGTGCCGGCTCGCCCTGGATCAACTCGACGACGTGGCCGGTCTCGGACTCGTACCACCCGAACAGCAGCGGGTACCGGTACGGGTACCTGGTCGCCCTCGACGGAGTCACCGGCTGACCGCGGCGGGGCGCCGGCCCGGCCGGCGCCCCGCCGTTCAGCCCGGTCCTTCCCGCCGGGGGGACGACGTTGGCGTGCCAGCGGGTCGGTGGTCGGTCGGAGTTCACATCGGTCCAGAGCCGTCCGGTTGTTCATATGGCTGCGATATCAGGCGCCGTGGCCCCGGCGCGACCGCGCCGGGGCCACGGGGATCGCTACTTACGGGTCCACTTCTGGTTGCCGCCGCCGTTGCAGGTGTACAGGATCAGCTTGCCGCCGTTGGCGGTCGAGGCCGACTGCACGGTCACGCACTTGCCGGACTGGCTGCCCACGATGGTGCCGTTGGTGGAGTTGTAGGCGAACTTCTGGTTCGCGCCGCCGTTGCAGGTCCAGATCTCCACGATCGTGCCGTTGGCCGTCGCGCCCTTCGGGGCGTCGAGGCACTTGCCCTCGACCTGGAGCGTGCCGCTGACCGCGTTGAGCTTCTGGTTGGCGCCGCCGTTGCAGGTCCAGATCACCAGCTGGGTACCGTTCGTGGTGCTGAAGTTCGGGTCGTCGACGCACTTGCCGGAAGCGGCGCCGACGTAGGTGTTGCCGCCGGGCGGCGGAGGCGGGGGCGGGCTGCCGCCGCCGAAGCTGCCGGGGTCGTAGCACTTGTTGGTGCTGGAGTTGAACAGCGGCGTGGTGTCCACCGGCTCGTTCGACGGCGGGTCGATGATGACCTGGCCGGAGTCCTTGGTCAGCTTGTCCTCGCAGCCGAGGACCGCGCTGGTGCTGCCGCCCTTGCCGCCGACCCACAGGTCGATGTGGTACTTGCCGTTGGCCCAGTCGTGGTCACACTCGACGCACTCGTCCTGCATGATGAAGTACCGGTGCAGGTACGGATAGTAGACCTTGGTGCCGGGCTTGAACTCGTGCTGGTCGGTGGCGAACGTGACGGGGTTCGAGTAGGTACCGGTACCGCCGGCGTGGCCCGACCCAAACGCCGTGCCGTCGCCGGGCGGCGAGTTGTCCGGCCAGCCGTACAGGGTGACGAGCATGCTCCTCGTGGTGCTCGCCTGGGCCGTGACGGCCAGGGCGATCCCGGTGATCGTCAGTGCGGCCGCGACAGCCGGCGCGGCGACCGCCGCGATCAAGGTGCGTCTCCTCAATGAAACCTCCAGGTAGGACCTCAGGGGTGGAGGCCGTAGACCTCCACGTGCGCCTGGCCGCCGACGAACACCTTGCCGTCGGCGACCGTGGGTACCGCGAAATGGTTGATGCCGCCCGCGCTGTCCAGCCCGCCGCTCCACAACTGGCGGGCGAGGTCGGCCGCGTCGAAGGCGCGCAGGGTGGCCGTCCCGCCGGTCTGGTCGACGGTCCAGACGACGCCGGTACCGGCGGCGGAACCGTTGCTGGACACCACCGGAATCGCGCCGGGGTACTCGAACGCGAGCGGCGCCTGGGCGACCGGCCGCGGCACCAGGCGGCCGTCCGGAGCGAGGCGCCACTGGGTCAGCCGGTCCTCCGCGCCGCCGGAGTACACGTACTCGGCGTCGGCGGATTTCCAGTACCCCCAGGTGCCCCACATGCCGCCCTTGACCGAGTCGACGGCCAGCTCCTGCCTGATCCGGTCGACGTCGGTGCGCTCCTTGTGGAGGCAGGCGTCGTCGAGCGGGGCGTACCCGCCCAGCTTGCGCGCGTCGAGCAGGTACACCGAGCCGGTCTTGGAGGACAGCAGGTACTCGTCGTGCCCGGGGACCAGCAGCGGTGAGCCGGAGCCGAGATCCTGGTCGTGGCGGTTGCGGCACTCCTGGTCGAAGGGCGTGAACGAGTCGGCGACCCGCAGCGTGCCGGCCTGCGGCGAGAGCACCAGCATCGTGTCCCCGGCGTCGCGGCCGCCGCTGTCGAGGTCGAACGGCCCGTTGCCGGTGACCACCACCAGGTGTCCGTGGTCGTCCACGGTCATGCCGGCCTGCGACTCCCAGAAGCCGCCGCCGTACGCGTCGGGCGAACTGTTGTAGACGACCGCCTGGGACAGGTCGCCGGTGCGGTACCCCAGGATCCAGCCGTGGTACACGCCCCAGCCGCAGAACGACGCGAAGCCGGCGTAGACCACGCCGTCGGCGAGGGTCAGGCCCATCCGCTGCTGGGTGCGCGACGGGATCAGGCTGACCCGGCCGTCGGCGCTGTCCAGGCCGGTACCGGCGACGCTGGCGGAGACGAGGGTGGACCGCTTCACCTTGCCGGTACCCACGTCGAGCGCGTGGATCCGGTAGGTCAGCGCGCCGCTCTCCACGTCGAGCGCGACGGCGTAGAGGGTGCCGGTGGCCCAGTCGATCACGGGGGTACCGGTGATCCCGACCTCCGGCGTGATGGAGTCGCAGAGCTGGTTGTTGGCGACCCGGTCCTGCCCGGCGAGCATCGGCCGGGCGCCCGGGGCGAGCAGTGACGTGTGCCAGAGCGGGGCGGTGCCGGTACCGGTGGCGTCGAAGGCGTACACGCTGTCGTGCTCGGTCGCCACGATGACCGCCTTGTGGGTGGTACCCCCGACGGCCAGCGCGGGCACGTACAGCGGCTGGGCGTAGACCTTGCCGTCCACGGCGAACTCGGCCTGCCGGCCGAACCGGCCGCCGCCGACGGTGGCGACGGTCAGCCGGGTCTCCCGCGCGTACCAGCCCAGCCGCGTTTCGTCGCCACGCTGCGTGAGCACCGCTCCGGCGGGAGCGGGCGCGGCGGTGTGCCGGGCACCGGCCAGCGGGTCGGGCCCGGTGGGGTCCACGCGGTCCGGTGCCGCCCGGCGCGGCGTGCCGCAGCCGGCGGTGAGTACCAGGACAACGGCGGCGAGCAGTGCCGTCGCGCCCGCGACCCGCCCCTGGGACGCACCCATGCCAACCATTCACCAATATCTGTTAGGGAGGCTGCCTTTCGCCGAGCGGGAAAGTTACCGTCCGGCATAGAGGGCCGTCAAGACGCCGGGTAATCCGCTCGACCGGCCCGGTGGCGCGCCCTACCCTCGGCGCTTGTGAGCGCCCGAAGCGGGGTGGTCCGCCCGCTGGCCGGGCTGTTCGCGGCCGAGGTCATCTCGACCACCGGTACCGAGATGACCGCCATCGCGTTGCCGTGGTTCGTGCTCGTGTCGACGGGGTCGCCGACCCGGATGGGCGCGGTGCTGGCGGCCGAGTTCGTGGGGATGACGGTGCTCGGCCTGTGGGGCGGCCGGGCCGCGACGGTGCTCGGTCCACGCCGGTTGATGCTCGTGTCAGACCTGGCCCGGGCGGTGCTGGTGGCGCTCATCCCGATCGGGTACTGGACCGGCCTGCTCTCCTTCCCCCTGCTGCTCACGGTCGGGATCGCCGTCGGGGCGTTCTTCCCGGCGTACTCCTCGTCGCAGCGGCTCGTGCTGGCCGCCGTCGTCGGCGAGGACGAGCTGCGGCTGACCCGGGCCGGCGGGCTGATGGGTTCGGTGAACGAGACGGCCAGCTTCGTCGGTCCGGCGCTGGGCGGCGTGCTGGTCGCGCTGATCGGCCCCGCCGAGGTGCTCGTCGTCGACGCGCTGTCGTACCTGACCGCCTTCGTGCTGGTCGCCGTGCTTGTCCCGGCGGCGCACGGCTCGGCCGAACCGGACGAGGGCGGCGGTGGCGTCCGTGAGGGCCTGCGCTACCTGTTCCACGACCGCGTCCTGCGCCGCCAGGTGGTGGGGATCGGCCTGGTGGGCGCGGGCTGGACCGCGATGGTGGCGACGCTGCCGGTACTCGCGCTGCACCGGGGCGGCGCCTCGATGGCCGGGTGGCTGCTGGCCTCCTACGGTGCCGGCTCGGTGGTCGGCGGGCTGATCTCGTCGCGGGCGCGCCGCACGGGCGACCGGACCGCCGTCTGGGCTCTGCTGGGCATCGCGGCCTCGACGTGGCTGCTCCTGCTGCCGGTACCGGTGCCGGCCCGCACGCTCGCCGTGGGCGCGAACGGGGTCTGCTCGGGGCTGTTCTTCCCGCGGTTCTTCTCCGCGCTGACCACCGGTACCCCGCCGGCACTGCGGGCCCGGGTGATGACCTCGGTGACGATCGCGATCTCCGCGCCCGGCCCGCTCGGCTTCCTCGGCGCCGGGATCCTCGCGCAGGCGACCGGCTCGACGGTGCCGAGCCTGCTGCTGGTGGCGGGCGCGGCGACCGGTGGCGCGCTCATCGCCGCGCGGGCGCTGGTACGCCGGGAGCGCACCGTCCCGGTCGGGTGACGGCCGCACAATGGCGGGATGGCGGAGCTGGCGTGGCTGGGTGCGGTACGGCACGGGGAGAGCGTCGCCAACGCGGCCGCCGACGTCGCCGAGGCGTCCGGGCTGGAGGTCATCGCGATCGACGAGCGCGACGCCGATGTACCGTTGTCGCCGACCGGCGAAGCGCAGGCCCGGGTGCTTGGCCACCGGCTCCCGGAGCTGCGGCCGGACCTGGTGCTCAGCTCCCCGTACCGGCGCGCGGTGCAGACCGCCGAGCTGGCCGTGAACGGCACCTGGAAGATCCGGCTGGACGAGCGGGTCCGCGACCGCGAGCTGGGCATCCTGGACCTGCTCACCCGGCACGGGGTGGCCGTGCGGTACCCGGCCGAGGCGGCCCGGCGGGCCCGGCTCGGCCCGTTCTACTACCGGCCGCCCGGCGGGGAGGCGTGGACCGACGTGGCGCTGCGCCTGCGTGCGGTGCTGCGCGACCTGCGCGACGGGTACCCGGGCGGGCGCGTCCTGCTCGTCGCGCACGAGGCGGCCGTGCTCCTGCTGCGGTACCTGGTCGAGGAGCTGACCGAGGACGACCTGCTCCCGTTGGCCGCCGCCCGGCTGCGCAACACCTCGCTGACGAGCTGGGCACGCGAGGGCGGCCGGTTGCGCCTGGCCACCTTCGACGACGTCACCCACCTGACCCGGGCGGGGGTCCGGCCGACCCGATAGTCGCCGTCTGAGTGGCAGGCACCGGCGGTTTCCGGCCTTGAGGCGCGGGGTAGCCAACCGGTGACGAGGGGAGCCGCCATGGCCGCGCAACGCCAGCGGACCGGCGAACGCCGGCAGACCGACGAACCGCGCCGACAGCTGCCGCCGGTGCAGCCGACCGCCGACAAGGGTCCGGCCAAGCCCACTGAGCTGGACCGCCGGTCGTGGTGGGGGGTGCTCACGCGGGTCCTGAAGGAGTACCGGCGCGACAACCTGTCCGACTGGGCGGCGGCGCTGACGTACTACGCGATCATGTCGCTGTTCCCCGGCCTGCTGGTGCTCGTCACCGTGCTCAAGCTGGCGGGGGACTCGGTGGTGGCCACGGTGACCACCAACATCGAGCAGCTCGCCCCCGGCGCGGCGCGGCAGATCATGGTCGACGCCGTGCGCAACCTCCAGAACGGCGGGCAGAAGACCGCCGGCATCCTCGCGATCGTCAGCGTCCTCGCCGCGCTGTGGTCCGCGTCGGGCTACGTGGCCGCGTTCATGCGGGCGGCCAACGCCATCTACGACGTGCCCGAGGGCCGGCCGATCTGGAAGAAGCTGCCGGTCCGGCTGGGGGTCACGATCGTGACCGGGGTACTGCTCGCGATCTCCGCGTTCGCCGTCGTGCTGACCGGGCGGCTGGCCGAGCAGTTCGGCCGGCTGCTGGGCGTCGGCGGGGTCGCGGTACGGGTGTGGAGCATCGCGAAGTGGCCGGTACTCGCCCTGATCATCAGCTTCGTCTTCGCGATCCTGTACTGGGCGGCGCCCAACGCCCGGCCGGGCGGCTTCCGCTGGATCTCGCCCGGCGGCCTGCTGGCGGTGGTGGTCTGGCTCCTCGGCTCGGCCGCCTTCGCGGTGTACGTCGCGAACTTCGGCTCGTACAACAAGACCTACGGCACACTCGCCACCGTCATCATCTTCCTGATCTGGCTGTACCTGACGAACACGGCGGTACTGCTCGGCGCCGAGCTGAACGCGGAGCTGGAGCGGGGGCGGGCGCTCGTGGCCGGGCACCCGGCCGCGGCGGAGCCCTACACCGAGCTGCGCGACGACCGGAAGGTGCGGTCCACCGACCTGAGCTGACGTCCCTGCGCACGCGTGTGACAGCGAGCGCCTATGTTCCAGCGCAGCGGCCGTTGTCGTAGAGCGGGCCGGGGGAGACCGGCAGGTTCGGCGGCGGGTTGACCAGGACGGCGCTCAACCCGTCGCGGGTCAACGAGTTCTCGCACCGCACGATGCCCTTGTCCGTGGCCGCGCCGGCCCACAGGTCGACGTGCGGGAAGCGCGGGCCGCCGTTCGGGCCGTGGCCCTGCCAGTCCGCGTCGCACTCGGTGCAGTCGTCCTCCATGACGAAGTACCGGCGCAGCGGCGCGACGTAGATGCGCGTACCGACCGGCAGCTCGGTGCGGTCGGTGGCGAACGTGGTCGGGTCACGGTACGTGCCGGTGCCGCCGGCCTCCCGGTGCACGGTCGGGTAGGCGATGGTCCGGCTGCCCCGGGGGGTGTTGTCCGCCGCGCCGTAGAACGTGACGTAGAAGTTGCGGGCCTGGCCGCCCGGAGCCGCCGACGACCGGGCCGGGCTCGCACTC
>JBKPCQ010000333.1:0-6703 GCA_046727455.1 Actinomycetota bacterium
GGCGCAGCTCCACCTCGGCCGCCGGGAGCCGGCCGCGGCGCGGCTGCGCCGGGCCCTCGCCGCGTTCCGCCGGCTGGGCGACCGGCAGCAGATCACCTCGCTGCTGTGTGACCTGGGCCAGGTGGCCCGGCTGTCCGGCGACTACCCGGCCGCGCTGGAGCACTTCGCCGAGGCGCTGTTCACCAGCCGTGGCTCGGCGATGGACGGGTCCGAGGCGGTGGTGCTCGGCAACCTGGGCAGCGTTTACATCGACATGCGCAACTGGGATGACGCCCGCGGCTGCCTGGAGGAGAGCCTGGCGATCCGCCGGGAGCGCGGCGACACCGCGGGTGAGACGGTGGTCCTGCCCAGTCTCGGGTACCTGTGCTGCCAGCTCGGCCGGCTCACCGAGGCGATGGGCTACCTCGACCTCGCGGTCGAGCGCTGCCGGGCGATCGACAACCAGGTCGACCTCTGGTACGCCCTGATCGTGCGTTCCGAGAGCCACCTGCGGCTGGGCCGGTACCGCCGCGCGCTGACCGACGCCCGGCAGGCGCTGACCGCGTGCCGGGACACCGCGTGGGAGTACGAGACCGCCGCCAGCCTGCGCCAGGTCGCCAAGGCGCTGCTCGCGTTGCGCCGCACCGGAACGGCGGGGGAGTACCAGGAGCGGGCCGCCACGGCGTTCGCCGCGCTCACCGGCCGGCGCGATCCGGCGCTGGAGAACCTCCTCGCCGGCGCCGATTAACGCCGAGGGAAGACGTCGCGACATAGACTCCCGGCGGGGGTGGCAACGGTGCCACCGCGAGGCATACAAGGGGTCCGAAGTGAAGGTCGCAATTCCTCGTGAGGTCAAGAACCACGAGTACCGCGTGGCGATCACCCCGGCCGGCGTCCACGAGCTCGCCCGGCACAACCACGAGGTGTACGTCGAGGCCGGTGCCGGCCTCGGCTCATCCATCCCGGACGCCGACTTCAAGAAGGCCGGCGCCGCGATCGTGCCCGGCGCCGACGAGGTCTGGGCCGCCGGCGATCTGATCCTCAAGGTCAAGGAGCCGATCGCCGAGGAGTACCCGCGCATGCGCCCCGGCCAGGTGCTCTTCACGTACCTGCACCTCGCGGCGTCGCGCGAGTGCACCGAGGCGCTGCTGGAGCGCAAGGTCACCGGGATCGCGTACGAGACGGTCGAGCTGGCGGACGGCTCGCTGCCGCTGCTCGCCCCGATGTCGGAGGTCGCCGGGCGGCTGGCGCCGCAGGTCGGCGCGTACCACCTGATGCGCTCCGGCGGTGGTCGCGGCGTGCTGATGGGCGGCGTGTCCGGGGTCTACGCGGCGAAGGTCGTGGTGATCGGTGCCGGCGTCTCCGGCGTGAACGCCGCCGCGATCGCCCTCGGCATGCAGGCCGAGGTGCTGCTGCTGGACAAGAACATCAGCAGGCTGCGGCTCTCCGACTCGATCTACCAGGGGCACCTGCAGACGGTCGCCTCCAACGCGTACGAGATCGAGCGCGCGGTCATCGACGCCGACATGGTCATCGGCGCGGTCCTGGTACCGGGGGCGAAGGCGCCGAAGCTGATCTCCAACGAGCTGGTGTCCCGGATGAAGCCGGGCAGCGTGCTCGTGGACATCTCGATCGACCAGGGCGGCTGCTTCGAGGACTCGCGGCCCACGACGCACGACAACCCGGTGTACCCGGTGCACAACTCGCTGTTCTACTGCGTGGCAAACATGCCGGGGGCGGTACCGCACACCAGCACCTATGCGCTGACCAACGTCACCCTTCCGTACGCCCTGGAGCTGGCGAACCGGGGCTGGCACGAGGCGATGGTCCGGGACAAGGCGCTCGCGCTGGGCCTGAACACCTACGACGGCCAGATCACCTACGGGCCGGTGGCGCAGGCGCACGACCTGCCGTCGATCAAGGTCGAGGAGGTGCTCGGCTGACCGCACCGGCCCGGGTCGTCAGAGCCTACCTGGACCACCTCACGGTGGAGCGGGCGCTCGCGGCGAACACGCTGAGCGCGTACCGGCGCGACCTGCGCCGGTACGTGGCGGCGCTGGGGGTCGACGACCTGGCCGAGGTCACCCCGGCGCGGGTGGCCGGGTACCTGGCGGGGTTGCGCGAGGGCGACCCGGAGCACCCGCCGCTGTCGGCGGCCAGCGCGGCGCGGGCGGTCAGCGCGGTGCGCGGGCTGCACCGGTTCGCGGTGCGGGAAGGGCTGGTCGCGCACGATCCGGCCAGCGGGATCGCACCGCCCACACCGCCACGGCGGCTACCCAGGGCGCTGTCCGTGGCGGAGATCGAGGCGATCCTGCACGCGGTGGGTGGGGACGAGCCACTGGCCCGGCGCGACCGGGCGCTGCTGGAGTTTCTCTACGGTACCGGCGCCCGGATCTCCGAGGCCGTCGGCGCGGCGATCGACGACCTCGACCTCGACGACGGCTCGGTCCTGCTGCACGGCAAGGGCGGCAGGTCACGCCTCGTGCCGGTCGGGGGATACGCGCGCGACGCGGTGGCGGCGTACCTGGTGCGGACCCGGCCTGAGCTGGCGCGCGCTGGTCACGGTACCGCCGCGGTGTTCTTGAACGCGCGGGGCGGGCCGCTGTCGCGGCAGAGCGCCTGGACGATCCTGCGCCGCGCGGCCGGCCGCGCGGGCCTGGACGCGGCCCGCGTCTCCCCGCACACCCTGCGCCACTCCTACGCCACCCACCTGCTCGACGGCGGCGCCGACGTCCGGGTGGTGCAGGAGCTGCTCGGCCACGCGTCGGTGACCACCACCCAGGTCTACACGCTGGTCACCGTCGACAAGCTCCGCGAGGTGTACGCCACCGCGCATCCCCGTGCCCGTCAGCCGGCGACCTCGCGGAACCACTCGGCCGCCTCGCGGAAGGCGACCGCCGCCGCCCGGTAGTCGGTGACCCGGCGGCAATGCTCCGAGACGTCACCCGAGCCGGCCTTGGCCAGGCGTTCGTGCACGCTGGCCAGCTGCTCGCAGGCTCTCGCGGACCGGTCGGCCGCCCGGACCCACAGGATCCCGGCGCGGTCCCGCTGCGACCGGGTCTCGGTGAACAGGCCGGGGAGTGGCCTGGCGGCCCCACCCGGGCAGGTGGCCGGACCGCGCTGGGCGCGCCGCTTCTCGGCCCGCCGCATCGCGCTCTCGGCGTGCTGCCTGGCCCGCCCGGCCCGGCCGACGGGCCGGCCGTCACCCCCGGGCCTGCTTTCCTCAGACATGCCGGCTCCTAACCGCTCATGCCGTCAGTCGGGCGGCGCCCGCCGGGCGGCTTCCTCGATCCGCGCGGTCAGCTCGGCCGTCAGGCGCCGGGCCACGGACGCGGCCGGTCCGGCACCAGCGGTCAACCGGGCTTCCCGCTCCTCGGTCAACGACCGGCCCCAGAGGCTGGCCGCGGCGGCGATCACCCGGATGGGCGCGATGCCGAGCCGCCGGGCCAGCCGGATCTCGGCCTCGCCGGCACCGGCCTCGGCCCGGCCCAGCGCCCGGATGTCCACGTCACCCAACCCGCCGCGCCGTATCTCCCGCAGCTTCTCGGCTGCCCGGGTGGCCACGTCGACCTCCGGCGGCGGCGCGGCGACCACCGGTAGCGCGAAGGGCAGCCGGACCGGCTCCCCCGTGACGATGTCGCGCAGGTACCGGGCCGGTACGCTGGCCTGCCCATCCGCGCCCAGCGACACGGGCGCCTCCCCTTCGAGCAGCTCGGCCAGGGTCACCCGCTGCCCGAGCGCCGCGCTCAGCATCACCGGCAGAGCGAGGAGCTGTTCCGCGGTCAACGACCTGGTACCGCGCTCCACGCCACCGAGCCACGTCGTCGTCCAGTCGAGCCCGTCGCCCCACGCCACGCGGACGACGTCGTCGAGCGCCACTCCCGACCCGCCGCGCAGCCGGCGGAGGTTGTTGGCGACCAGCGCGCGCAGCGGCACGGCAGCGGTCGGCGCGGGGGGATCGTCCGTGGTCCGCGCCGGGGTGCCGTCCGCCGTGGTCCGGGTGGGGGTTTTGTCCGCCGGGGCCACCGCCGCCGGGGCCGTCGGAGGCGCCGGTTCGGCGCTGTCGATGGTCATGCCGGCTCCTCGCTGCGCTGCCGGCCGGCATGAGGCTCCACGGCACCGGGCCCATGATCCTGCGGGCGTTCCGGCTCCCGGCGTCTCGCCGCGGGACCCGGAACGTCCGCTGGCTGACGCTCGCTCATGCGGCCGCCTCCGTTGGTCAGGCCCGCTGATCACGCTAACGGACGGTAGACGAGCCGGCAACGCGGCGTCCGCCACCATTCGCGCCGGCCACGAATCCGCGTACCGGCGGAAGTCCCCGCCGTCGCGCTGATTTCCACAGGTCAGAGCGCAACACGCCGAGCCGTGTACCGGGGCGGGCCGGCGATGTGGGCTACAGTCGGGCAACGCGCACTCCCGTGCCGCCGCAGCGGAGTGAGCCCAGCGGTGGGGAGCCCCCCGCCGCCCGAGAAGGGCGTGAGGAGATGGCAGGCATCCAGCAGCAGGCCGAGTCGTGGACCTCGCAGATGCGCGCCGAGCAGCAGTCCGCGATGGATCTCGGCGCCGAGCTCGGGCCCGCCGACCCGACCGCGTTCACGCAGCGACGGCCGATCCCCCAACCCGTCCCGCTCGACCGGCACGGGCCGGCGCGGATCATCGCGATGGCCAACCAGAAGGGTGGGGTGGGCAAGACCACCACGACGATCAACCTGGGCGCGGCCCTCGCCGAGTACGGCCGCCGCGTCCTGCTGGTCGACTTCGACCCCCAGGGCGCGCTGTCGGTCGGGCTCGGGGTGAACCCGCACAACCTCGACGTGACGATCTACAACCTGCTGATGGACGGCGAGTGCACGATCGACGACATCCTCATCAAGACCGATGTCGCCGGGCTGCACCTGCTGCCGGCCAACATCGACCTGTCCGCGGCCGAGATCCAGCTCGTCACCGAGGTCGCCCGGGAGATGGCGCTGGCCCGGCTGCTGCGCCCGGTCCGCAACGAGTACGACTTCATCCTCATCGACTGCCAGCCGTCCCTGGGCCTGCTCGCGATCAACGCGCTGACCTGCGCCCACGGTGTGCTCATCCCGCTGGAGTGCGAGTTCTTCAGCCTGCGCGGGGTGGCGTTGCTGCTGGACACCATCGACAAGGTGCGCGAGCGGCTCAACTTCGACCTCGAGCTGGAGGGCATCCTCGCGACCATGTACGACTCGCGCACCACCCACTGCCGTCAGGTACTGCAGCGGGTGGTCGAGGCGTTCGGCGACAAGGTGTACCAGACCGTCATCACCAAGACGGTGAAGTTCCCCGAGTCGACGGTCGCCGGGGCTCCGATCACCTCGCTGGATCCGGCCTCCTCCGGAGCGCGCAACTACCGCCAGCTCGCCCGCGAGGTCATCGCCGGCGCGGCCGAGCGCCGGTGAGCCTGTCGGTAAGTTACGGTCGGACTGTGTCCGACCCGGTGGTGCCCGAGCCCGACGTGGCCGTTCCCGCCGCCACCGGCGGGGGTTTCCGGGTCACGCTGGCCAACTTCAGCGGCCCGTTCGACCTGCTGCTGCAACTGATCGGCAAGCACAAGCTCGACGTGACCGAGGTCGCCCTGCACCGGGTCACCGACGAGTTCATCGCCTACATCCGCGCGATGGGCGACGACTGGGACCTCGACGAGGCCAGCGAGTTCCTGGTGGTCGCGGCGACGCTGCTCGACCTGAAGGCCGCCCGGCTGCTGCCGGCCGCCGTCGTCGAGGACGAGGAGGACCTGGCCCTGCTGGAGGCGCGGGACCTGCTGTTCGCGCGGCTGCTGCAGTACAAGGCGTTCAAGGAGGCGGCCGCACACCTGGCCCAGCTCGCCGAGACCGGGGGCCGGCGCTGGCCGCGGGCGGTCACGCTGGAGCCGCGGTACGCCCAGGCGCTGCCCGATCTGGTACTCGGCGTCGGGCCGGCCCGCCTTGCCCAGCTCGCGGCCCGGGCAATGGCACCCAAGCTGCCGCCCACCGTGTCCATCGAGCACGTGCACCTGGTCCGGGTGTCGGTACGGGAGCACGCGATCGCCCTGCGGGACAAGCTGATCCAGGCGCGCGTCGCGACGTTCCGGGCGCTGTGCGCCGACTGCGGCTCCACGCTGGAGGTCGTCGCCAGGTTCCTCGCGCTGCTGGAGCTGTACCGCGACGGCCTGGTCGCCTTCGAGCAGATACAGGCGCTGGGGGAGCTGACCGTACGCTGGACGGGCCCCGACGAGCCGTCCGGTGACCTGCTCGTCGACGAGTACGCCGGGGCGCCGGTGGAACCGGCGGAACGCGAGGAGACCAGGTGAGCGACGAGGCGGAGCGGGACTCGCTGGCGGCGCGGGCGGCAGCCTGGGTACCGCCCTGGGCGCGTGAGCCGGAACCAGCCGACGAGCCGGAGCCGCACGTCGTGGAGCCGCAAGTCGTGGAGTCGCCGGTTGCGGAGTCGCCGGTTGCGGAGTCGCCGGTTGCGGAGTCGCCGGTTGCGGAGTCGCCGGTCGTGGAGTCGCCGGTTGCGGAGTCGCCGGTCGTGGAGTCGCCGGTCGTGGAGTCGCCGGTCGTGGAGTCGCCGGTTGCGGAGTCGCCGGTCGTGGAGCCGCCGGTCGCGGAGCAGGTTGGGGAGCCCTCGCCGGCCGCCGAGGAGGAGGCCGGGCCGGCTGCCGGGGCGGCGGCTGAGCTGGCCGTCGAGGCGGAAGCTGAGCCGGTGGTCGAGGCGGAGGCGC
>JBKPCQ010000334.1:0-8827 GCA_046727455.1 Actinomycetota bacterium
GTACGACCTGATCGTCGACGGTACCGACAACTTCGCCACCCGGTACCTGGTCAACGACGCCGCGGTCCTGCTCGGCAAGCCCTACGTCTGGGGATCGATCTACCGCTTCGACGGCCAGGCCAGCGTGTTCTGGGCGGAGCACGGCCCCTGCTACCGCTGCCTGTACCCCGAGCCGCCGCCGCCCGGCATGGTGCCGTCCTGCGCCGAGGGCGGGGTGCTCGGCGTGCTCTGCGCGAGCATCGGCTCGATCCAGGTCAACGAGGCGATCAAGCTGCTGACCGGGATCGGCGAGCCGCTGGTCGGCCGGCTCATGGTGTACGACGCCCTGGAGATGACGTACCGGACGATCAAGGTACGCAAGGACCCCAACTGCGCCCTGTGCGGCGAGCAGCCGACGATCACCGAACTGCAGGACTACGAGGAGTTCTGCGGCGTGGTCTCGGAGGAGGCGTCCGCGGCCGCGCTCGGCGCCACCATCACCACCCGCGAGCTGAAGGACTGGATCGACGCCGGCAAGTCGATCGAGCTGGTCGACGTGCGGGAGCCGGCCGAGTACGAGATCGTCCGGATCCCGGGGTCCCGGCTGGTACCCAAGGGCGAGATCATCTCCGGCAATGCCCTGGCCAGCCTCCCGCAGGACCGCCAGATCGTCCTGTACTGCAAGTCCGGTGTCCGGTCGGCGGAGGCGCTGGCCGCGGTGAAGGCGGCCGGGTTCCGCGACGCCGTCCACGTCCAGGGCGGCGTGGTCTCCTGGGTCCGGCACGTCGACCCGTCGTTGCCTATTTACTGACCGGCAGACGGAGCAGCCGGCGGGGCGACCCGGCGGTAACCTACGGCAATGGCGGACATCGACGGCGCGATCGGCTACGTCGTGGCCCACGGTGATCCCGTGGACCGCGCCCGGCTGTCCTACCTGCGCTCCGGCATCGCACCCCCGGCCGAGGTGCTCGCCAAGGCGGAGATGGGCCAGGCGCCGGGCGGGGGTTGGCCGGCGTTCTGGGCCGGTGACGTGGCGTCGGTCGACGCGACCTGCTTCCGCCTGGCCGAACTCGACGACCTCGGGGCGCTGGGCCGCCCGCCCGCGCGCAAGGCGCTCGCCTGGCTGGCCGCCCGGCAGCATCCGGACGGGATGTGGGAGGAGGACGAGTCGCTGGCCGACACCGCGCCGCCGTGGGCCACTCCGGGGGACCCGGAGGCCCGGCTCTACCTCACCGCGAACGCCGGCTTCTGGCTCGCCGTCGCCGGCCCCGGGGGGACCGAGGGCACCGATCCGGGCGAGGCGGCCAACCCGTACGCCGAGGTGGTCGCCCGCGCGACGCAGGCGTTCCGGGCCGCGATCCGCGAGGACGGTACCTGGCCGTCGTACCTGGTCGCCGGCTGGCTCGGCGGCGCCCTGCTCTACCACGCCGGCTGGTTCTACGAGGCCGCGCAGATCCAGGTCATCCTCGCCGAGCGGGCCCCTGACATGAGCCCGGCCGAGGCGGCCTGGCTGGCCGCCGCGTTCCGCCGGGTCGGCATGTCCAGCGACGACTGGCTGCTCACCGCCGCGCGCAAGCGGCTCACCGAGACGCAGCGCGTCGACGGCGGCTGGCCCAGCGACGACGGCCCCTCGTTCGACGTGCACACCACCCTGACCGCCATCAGGGCGCTGCGTTAATTGGCGCCCGCTCCGCTCGCGCGGCACCGAGGCTCATCGGGCGACGTCTTCCCTCGTCGCTGCGCTCCTCAGTCCAGACGCCGCCCGCCTCGGTGCAGGCTTACCTTATGTGGCCGGCTCCGGTCACCACGTACTTCGTCGAGGTGAGTTCCGGCAGCCCCATCGGCCCCCGCGCATGGAGCTTCTGGGTGGAGATGCCGATCTCCGCGCCGAACCCGAACTCGCCGCCGTCGACGAACCGGGTCGACGCGTTCACCAGTACCGCCGCCGCGTCCACTGTGGACACGAACGCCCGTGCGGCGGACACCGATCCGGTGACGATCGCCTCCGAGTGCCCGGTCCCGTACCGCCGGATGTGCGCCACCGCGGCGGGCAGCGACGGTACGACGGCGGCGGACAGGTCCAGCGACAGGTACTCCGCGGCGTGGTCCGCCTCCGTCGCCGGCAGTACCTCGACCCCGGCGACCCGCCCCGCCTCGACGACCTCGGGCGAGCCGTGCACGGTCACCCCGGCGTCGCGCAGCGCCGGCAGCGCCCGCGCCAGGAAGGCGTCGGCAACGGACGCGTGCACCAGCAACGACTCCGCCGCGTTGCACACCGAGGGCCGCGAGATCTTCGCGTTGAGCAGGATCGCCAGCGCCATCTCCAGATCGGCGTCGGCGTCCACGTAAACGTGGCAGTTGCCGACCCCGGTCTCGATCACCGGTACCGTCGACTCCTCCACCACCGACCTGATGAGCGACGCGCCGCCACGCGGGATCAGCACGTCGACCAGACCCCGCGCGCGCATCAGCTCCTTCACCGAATCGCGGGACGACGAGTCCAGCAACTGGACGGCATCCTCGGGCACCCCCACGGACGAGGCGGCCGAACGCAGCACCGCGACGATCGCGGCATTGGACCGCGCCGCCGACGACGAACCGCGCAGCAGCACGGCGTTGCCGGACTTCAGGCACAGCCCGGCCGCGTCGGCGGTCACGTTGGGCCGCGCCTCGTAGACGATGCCGACCACCCCGAACGGCACCCGGATCTGCCGCAGCTCAAGCCCGTTCGGCAGGGTCGAGCCGCGCACCACCTCGCCGACCGGGTCGGCCAGGGCCGCGGTCTGCCGCAGCCCGTCCGCCATCCCGGCGATCCGGGCGGCGCTGAGCGAAAGACGGTCGATCAGCGCCGCGGCGGTGCCGGCTTCGCGGGCCGCCGCCACGTCCGCCTCGTTCGCCCCCAGAACCTCGGCGGTACCGGCGACAAGCGCGTCGGCCATCGCCAGCAGCGCCCGGTCCTTGTCGGCCCGGGTGGCGGTCGCGAGAGTGGTCGCCGCCGTTCGCGCGCGCCGGGCGGCCTCGGCGACAGAGGAGTCGGTCACCCTGCCCAATCTACAGAAGTACGAGGTCGTCGCGGTGCACGACCTCCTTGCCGTACCCCGGGCCGAGTTCGAGCGTGGTGCGGCCGAGCAGGTCGGGCAGTTCGAGCGCGTCGTAGTTCACCAGGCCCCGGGCGACCGGCCGGCCCTCGGTGTCCACCAGGTCCACCGGGTCACCGGCGAAGAACCGCCCGTCCACGGCGGTGATCCCGGCCGGCAGCAGGGACGCCCGCCGCCCCACCACCGCGTGCACCGCGCCCGCGTCCAGGTGCAGCCGCCCGCGCGGCTCGGTCGCGTGGGCGAGCCAGAAGAGCCGGGCCTGCGGCCGGTCCCGTACGCGATGGAACAGCGTCCCGACCGGCTCGCCGGCCAGGGCCGCGGCGGCGAGCGGCGCGGCGGTCAGGACGACCGGGATGCCGGCGCCAGTGGCGATCCGCGCGGCCTCGACCTTGGTGACCATCCCACCGGTACCGATGCCGGCCCGGCCCGTCTTGCCGATCGCGACCCCGGCGAGGTCCGCCTCCGAGCGAACGTGCTCGATCCGCCGGGCACCCGGCCGGTGCGGTGCGCCGGTGTAGAGCGCGTCCACGTCGGACAGCAGCACGAGCAGGTCGGCGTGGACCAGCGCGGCGACGAGCGCGGCCAGCCGGTCGTTGTCGCCGAACCGGATCTCCTCGGTGGCCACCGTGTCATTCTCGTTGACGACGGGTACCGTCTTCAGGTCCAACAGCCGGCGCAGCGTGCGGTACGCGTTGCGGTAGTGCGCGCGCCGGGTGATGTCGTCGACGGTGAGCAGCACCTGCCCGACGGTGCGCCCGTGCCGGCCGAACGCGCTGGTGTACGCCTGCATGAGCAGGCCCTGCCCGACGCTCGCGGCCGCCTGCTGGGTGGCCAGGTCGCGGGGGCGGCGGGGCAGCCCGAGCGGGGCGAGTCCGGCGGCGATCGCGCCGGAGGAGACGAGTACCGTCTCGCCGGGCCGCTCGGCGATGGCGTCGACGAGGGCGGCCACCCGGGCGGTATCCAGCCCGCCCTCGGCGGTGGTCAGCCCGGACGAGCCGACCTTGACCACCACCCGCCGCGCACCGGTCACCTCTTCCCGCACCGGGCCATTATCGTTGGCGTTCGTGGACTTCGCGGAAGAGGTTTTGAGCCTCGTGGAGCGGATCCCCGGCGGCCGGGTCATGTCGTACGGCGCGATCGCGGAACACGTCGGCCGGGGCGGCCCGCGCCAGGTCGGCACCGTGATGGCCCGGTACGGGGGCGCAGTGCCCTGGCACCGGGTGGTCACCGCGGCCGGCCGGACCCCACCCGGCCACGAGGCCGAAGCGCTGCGCCGGCTGCGTGCGGAGGGCACGCCGCTGCGCGGGGACCACGTCGACATGTCCCGAGCCGCCTGGTATCCGGAATGAGCTTTCTCGCCGCATACGACGCCGTTCTCGGCAAATGGCCGGTGGCCGTCGAGCCGGTGGACGTGCCGTCCACGTACGGCACCACCCACGTCAACGTGTGCGGCCCGCCCGACGGTCAGCCGCTCGTGCTGCTGCACAGCGGCGGCGCCACGTCGACGGTGTGGTTCAACAACGTCGGCCCGCTCGGCGAGCGGTACCGGATCCACGCCGTCGACCAGCTCAACGACGCCGGGCGCAGTGTGCCCGATGGCCCGCCGATCCGGTCCCGCGACGATCTCATGGCCTGGCTGGACGCGCTCCTCGACGGACTGGGCCTGGAGACGGTGCGGCTGTGCGGCCACTCGTACGGCGGCTGGCTCGCGCTCGGCTACGCGCTACGCGCGCCGCACCGGGTGAGCCGCCTCGCGTTGCTCGACCCGACGTCGTGCTTCGCCGGCCTGAACCTGGAGTACCGCCTGCGGGCGGTACCCCTGTTCCTGCCCGGCCCCGGTGCCGACCGGATGCGCGCGTTCCTGCGGTGGGAGACCGGAGGGGCCCCGCTCGACCCGGCCTGGTTCGAGCTGGCCGCGCTGGCCGCCGACGTACGGATACCGAAGGTCGTGCTGCCGCGCCGGCCGGCGGCGGCTCGCCTGCGCGAGTTGCGCGTACCGACCCTCGTCGTGGTCGCCGGGAAGACCCGGTCGCACGACCCGGTTCGGGTCGAGGCGAACGCCCGGCGGCTTCTGCCGGATGTGACGACCGCGGTGCTGGCGGCCGCCACGCACCACACCATCCCGATGCTGGACGCGGCCGAGCTGAACGGTCAGCTCATCCGCTTCCTCACGTAGTCAGCAGCTGGCCGGCGCCGCCGCGCCGGGGGTCGCCGGCCGCGCCGGCGTGGCCGACCGCGCTCACCCCGCCGAAGTAGTGGCTCACGTGGTCCCAGCGGTTGACCCGGTACCCGGCCTTCGCGACCGCCTCCAGCTCGTCCTCGGGACACCCCGGCTCGGCGTGCACCACGTCGTCGGCGACGTGGAACCGTGCCCGGTACACCGCGTCGCGCACGGTCAGCCCGTCCAGCAGGACGTTCACCAGTGTGTGCACCAGCGCCGAGCGGATCCGGGAGGCGCCCGCCGACCCGGCCGCGAGGACCAGTTCGCCACGCTCGTCCAGCACCACGAGCGGGCACATCATCGACGCCATCCGCTGCCCCGGGACGAGCGCCCCGGTGATCAGCTCGCCCTCGCCGAGCATCGAGTTCATGTGCACGCCGAGCCCCTCCAGCCAGACTCCCGAGCCGATGCCGAGGGTCGTGGTGACGACGCAGGCGTCGCCGTCGGAGTCGACGACCGAGATGTTCGTGGTGTCGCCGACCTTCTGGCGCCCGTACCCGCGCAGCGCGTCGGCCAGCGCCACCGCCCGCTCGCCGCGCGGCAGGTCGGCTATTGACGAGGGCAGCGTGCCGATCGTCTCGATCAGGCCGGCGAGGTCGTGCCGGCCGAAGACGTGGTACCCGTCCAGCGGGGCGTGCGCGGCCGGTACCTCCAGGACCCGGTACCCGGCGAGGTCGGCCGGCCCGAGCGCGCCGTCGCCGGCCCGGACCGAGTCGACCATCGCCCCGGCGACGTGTCCGGTGTAGAACACGTCCGGCCCCTCGTCGGCCAGTGCCTGCAGGGCGACGTCCAGGCCGGGGTGGAAGAGCAGGTCACCGCCGGTGAGCAGGCGCCCGTTCGGTTGGTAGATCTCCGCGCCCGCGCCCGGTACCAGCGCCGCCTTGACCGATGCCAGGGTCCGGGCCTGCTCGTGGGGCAGGGCGACCCCGCTGCGGGCGAGCGCGATCGCCGGCTCGACGACCCGCTCCCACGGCAGCCGGCCCCAGCGCCGGTGCACCTCGGCCACGCCGGCCGGTACCCCGGGCACCGCGACGCTCGCGCCGCCGATGGAGTAGGCGAGCGGTACCCCGCCGAACGCCACCTCGATCGGCACCATCGGCCCGGCCGAGCGGTCGCCGTCCGACCCGGGTACCGAGCAGAAGAAGTCCAGGCAGGTGACCTCGCCGGTACCGGCGTCGAAGTAGGTGGCGAAGCCGCCGCCGCCGATGCCCGTGAGGATGCTTTCGGCGACGCAGCTCGCCAGCGCGGCGGCCGCGGCGGCGTCCGCGGCCGATCCGCCCATGGCGAGGACGCCCAGGCCGATTTCCATGGTGGCCGGGTGGCCGGCGGCGACTCCGGCGGGCACGCGCACCTCCTGCGGAATGTCGAACGGGCGCGAGGCGCGTTGTGGCTCAACCAGCGCAGCGTAGCGGATGCTTCCACAGCGCTAGCTGGCGCTCGCTCCGCTCGCGCGGCCCCGACGCTCCGCGGGCAACGTCTTCCCTCGTCGCTGCGCTCCTCAGTCCAGGCGTCGCCCGCGTCGGAGCGGACTAAGCTGGGCCCATGGTCGAGTTGCCAGGCGTACTGGGCGAGCCGATCCGGTTCGTGCTCAACTGGGGCCGGCGGTACTCGCTCTGGGTCTTCAACTTCGGCCTGGCGTGCTGCGCGATCGAGTTCATCGCGACCTCGATGGGCCGGCACGACTTCATCCGGCTCGGGGTGATCCCGTTCGCGCACGGTCCCCGGCAGGCCGACCTGATGGTCGTCTCCGGCACGGTGACCGACAAGATGGCCCCGGCCATCAAGCGCCTGTACGACCAGATGCCCGAGCCCAAGTACGTCATCTCCTTCGGCGCGTGCTCGAACTGCGGCGGCCCGTACTGGGACTCGTACTCGGTCACCAAGGGAGTCGACCAGCTCATCCCGGTCGACGTGTACGTGCCGGGCTGCCCGCCCCGCCCCGAGGCCCTGCTGCACGGCATCCTCCGGCTCCAGGAGAAGATCGCCGGCGAGCGGTCCGGGATCGGCGGCGTGTCCCGTCCGGATGTGGCGGCGCTGACCGCGCCACCTGTCCGGCCACCGGCTTGATCAGGGCCGGGCCGTCCGTCGGCGTACCCACGATCGCCGCCCTGGTCGTCGCCGTCTTCGCGATCGCCCTGTCCGGCCCGCTGATCGCGTACGCGGCCGCGCCCGCCCTCGCCATCGCCTGCTGGCGTAACGTCTTCGCGGCCGGCGTTCTCCTCCCGCTCGCCGTGACCACCCGGCGGGCCGAGCTGGCCCGGCTGCGCGAACGGTCCGGCCGGCCGGTCGTCCTCGCCAGCCTCCTCGCCGGGCTGGCGCTGGCCGTGCACTTCGCCGCGTGGGTACCGGGGGTCAAGCTCACCGGCATCGCCGCCGCCACCGCGCTCGTCGCCACGCAACCGGTCTGGCAGGGCCTGATCGCGCACGGCCAGGGGCGCCGCCTGCCGCGCGGGGTGTGGGTCGGCATCTGCCTCGCGGTCGGCGGCGCGGTCCTCGCCACCGGGGTCGACGTCGCCTTCTCGGCATCGGCGTTCGCGGGTGACCTGCTCGCCCTGGCCGGCGGGATCGCAGGTGCGGTCTACACCGCGTTCGGCGAGCGGGCCCGGGCCGGCACGAGCACGACCACGTACACCGCCGTCTGCTACGGCGTCTGCGCACTCGTCCTGGTCGTGGTGTGCCTGGCCGCCGGGGTTCCGTTCGGCGGATACGCCGGCACGACCTGGATCGCGATCCTCGCCATGACGGCCGGGCCGCACCTGCTCGGGCACTCGATGTTCAACTACGCGCTGGTGCGTGTCTCCGCCACCACCGTGGCGGTCCTGATGCTGCTGGAGGTACCCGGTGCCGCCCTGATCGGCTGGGTGTGGCTGGGTCAGGTGCCGCGCCTGGACCAGGTACCCGGGCTCGCCCTGCTGATGCTCGGGGTGGCTGTGGTGGTGCTCGGTGCCGCCCGAGCGCCGGCCGCGCCGCGCCTGAGGCCGGCCGAGGAACTCTAGACCGTCACGGTTGCAGCGGCGTGCGGCGGGGCTGGACGACTCGGTGCGTGATCTTCCAGCGGCTGTCGTGCCGCTTGATGGTGTCCCGGTAGGTGACGCTACCGATGGACCCGTCGGCCATGACGCCGAGACCCTTGGACAGGGCGTGGACCATGCCGTCCGGGGTCTCGTTGAGCACGATGTTCGTGACGTGGTGGGCGACCGGGTTCGCGTCACCCAGCGCCAGGGCAGCCTCCCGGACGGCGGTCAGCCCGACGAGGATGCCGCCGCCGAAGGCGCTCACGTCGTAGGTGATCTCTTCGGCGAACAGCATGGGTAGCCCATCGAAGTCGCCACGGTCGGTGAGATGCCCATGCAAGTTGATCAGGTCCGCGATGGCGAACCGGTCCTCGGCGGTCAGCACCATTGTGTCCCTTCAGGACTTAAGCGGGGACATCCCCGGTTGCCTGCCGCTACCACAAGTGGGGATGTCCCCGAATAGCGGACCTGCTCGTCGCGATCTACGCCGACGAGGTAGCGAGCCTGTGCCGCCA
>JBKPCQ010000335.1:0-8505 GCA_046727455.1 Actinomycetota bacterium
GATGTACCTCACTCACCCGTGGCATCGTGGGTTCACGCTCAACGCGGACACTCCGTACGCCGGAGGCATCCTGGACCTGCGCGGTCCTGTGGGTGTCGAGCGTCGCGGGTACTGAACTGAACGAATCCCGGACCGTGTGCGTCCACGGATCCGGCAGCGGCCACCAGCGCTGCGGAGCATGGTCTCGCGTTCCGTCAGCCGTTCTCGGAGTTGGACCGGGGTGGGTTAGGACGATCGCAGCTGGCTTGTGCGGGCTATCCACCTATACCGATGTGCTTTCCTCGATCGCCGTCGCGATCGGTCGTCCCAGGTTGAGGTACGGCATGAGGGTTCACAACCGCCGGGTCTTCCTGTGCGTGTGTGATGTCCGGAGGGCGTTGAGGGGGTCGTCCGGCGACGAGCGGAGTAGTTGGATCATGCCGGCGCCGTGGCGGGCGACTCGGACGGGGTAGATGTCTTGGCAGGCGAGGACGACGGTCAGTCCGTACGCCTCCGCGACCTGTTGGAGCACTGTCGAGACTCTGGTTAGATTCGGTCCGTCCAGGTTGTTGCCTGACTCGTCGAGTATCAGCATCCGGCCGCGCGAGTTAGTCGCGGCGACTAGAGCGGACGTCGCGAGGAGCGAACGCTGGCTGCGTCAGGACCGACCGGTACAGCGTGAGGTGTCGCTGCGCGGCGGCGTGCCAGGTGTGGGCGGCGGCCAGCGACCGGCCGGCCGCCCGGCGCCGCGGGTCCGGACGCGTCATGGACCGGTGCATCGCCTGGGCGAGGCTGGCCGGGTCGGTGCCGTATCGCACGGTGGACCCGAAGACCTCCCGTAGCACCGGCAGGTCACGCGTGACGACCGGTACGCCCGCGGCGAGGGCCTCCAGCGCGGCCAACCCGAAGCCTTCCTTGGTGGAGGGGAAGGCGAACACGCCGGCCGCCGCGACCAGGGCGGGCAGGTCGTGGTGGGCGACTGGACCGAGGACGACCGGGGCGAGCCCGAGCCAGGTGGCTCGGGATTCCCACTCGGCCCGGTAGTCGCGGTAGTCGAAGAGGGTCTCGCCGCCCGCGATGACCAGCCGCAGACCGGGGTTCTCCCGGTGCAGCAGGGCATACGCGTCGAGCAGGTCCAGCGAACCCTTGCGCGGCTCGATGCCGCCGACCGCGAGCAGGTACCGGCCGAGGCGGGCACGCCAGCGTTCCCGGGCCGCCACCGCCGCCGGGTCGGAGCCGGCCGCGGCGGCGAAGCGGGCCGCCTCGACGCCGTTGGGGATGACCGTCGCGCCGATCCCCCAACCCTCGTGCAGTTCCCGGGCGACGGCGGCGGATACGCAGACGTGCGCGTACGGCGTGACGATGGCGCGCTCGTGACAGGCGGCCAGCTCGGGGGTGGTGAACTGGTCGATGTGGTGCACGGTCCGGATACCCCGGTCGACCGCGTTGGCGCTGATGCAGTCCTGGGCGTGCACGATGTCGTAACGGCCCGGGTCGAACGCCGCGCGCAGGGTGGCGATGGAACGCACGATCCGGGTACCCACGTCTTCGCCGTCGACGTCCGGCAGCGGGACGACCACCTGACGTACGGCGGGGTCGACGGGTCGGAAGAACCCGGTGTCCCCGCCCCTGCCCAGCGTCCACACGGTGACGCTCTGCCCGGCCGCGGCCAGCGCCTCGGCCAGGCAGAGCGTGTGTACCACGCCGCCGCGCGGCTTCGTCGAGTAGCTGAGCAGTGCGATCGACAGCGGCCGGTTCACCGCAGGCCCCGGTACGTGTCCGGCCGGCGCTCATCGATGTGCCGCAGGATCCGGCGAGCCGCGGCGATCTCGGCCGCGACATCCACCTCGGCCACCGCGAGGCCGGCCTTCGCCCAGGTCCGGGCGAGGATGTTGCCGGCCGGGCCGACCACCTTGGCCTGGCCCAGGAAGCGCAGCCCGCCCATCGCCCCGGTCTGGTTGGCCGAGACCAGCACCACCTGGTTCTCCGCCGCCCGGGCGCAGTCGTACAGGTCGAACAGCCGGGACTGGCGGTCCTGCGCCAGTTTCGGAGCCTGGTTGGTGATGCTCGCCGGCCATGCCGACAGGCAGGCGAGGATCTGGGCGCCATCAAGGGCGAGGCTGCGCGCCGACTCCGGAAAGGTCTTGTCATAGTCGATGAGCATGCCGATCCGCCCGACCGGGGTGTCGAACGCGGCGAAGCCCCCGCCGGGCCGGTACGCGACGGTCTCCCCGGCCGGCAGGTGCACCTTGCGGTGCCTGCCCAGTACCCCGTCACCACTGACACACACCGCCGCGTTGTACCGGTCGTCGCCGTCGGCCTCGCAGTAGCCCAGACACACCACCATCCCCGCGGCGAGTACGGCGACCCGGTCCAGCAGCGGATCGTCCGGCTTCAACGCCGGTGGCAGCGCTTCGGGGTCGGGGTGGCGCAGGTCGGCCAGGTATCCGCCGAGCGCGGCGTCGGGCAGGACGAGCAGGCCGACGCCGGACTCCCGCGCATCGCTGATGAGTTTGGCGATGCGCCCCAGGCAGAAGTCCAGGTCGCGACCGAAGTGCGCGGCGGCCGCCGCGAGGCGGGTCACCCCGGTCCCGGGACGGCGACCAGGCTGGGGTACGCGTCCGGACGCCGGTCGCGCAGGTGTGCCATGGTCCGGCGGGCGCCCGCCAGCGCGCGCTGGACGTCAAGCTCGGCGACCGCCATGCCGGCGGTGACCCCGGTCGTGGCGAGCACCTCCCCGCCCGGATCGACCACCTTGGCACTGGCGACGAAGCGCAGCGAGCCGAACGCACCGGCCTGGTTGGCGGACAGCCACACAACCTGGTTCTCCAGCGCGCGCACCCGGTCGAACAGGTCGAACCGGCGGGTCCACCGGTCCTCGGCGAGTTCGGCGCTGGGGTTGGTCCGGCTACCCGGCCACGCCGACGCGCACACCACGATCTCCGCCCCGTCCAGGGCCAGGGCCCGGGCCGACTCGGGGAACGCCTTGTCGTAGCAGATCATCATGCCGAGCCGGCCAACCGGAGTGTCGAAGGCGGTGAAAGCATCACCAGCGGCATAGCTGGCGTCTTCCCGCAACGGCTGGTGTACCTTGCGGTGCCGACCGAGTACCCCGTCCCCGTTGACACACACCACACTGTTGTACCGCATCCCACCGGCATCTTCGCAGAACCCGGCACACACCACCAGGTCCCCGGCGAGCGCGGCCAGCCGGGCGATCTCCGGCCCGTCGATGTGCAGTGCCGGTGGCGCGTCCGCGCCGCCGTCGAGGTCGGCCAGGTAACCGCCCAGGCACGCCTCGGGCAGGGCAAGCAGCCGTACCTCCTGTGCCCGCGCGGCGCCGATCAGCGCCGCGATCCGCTGGAAGTCCGCCTCCAGGTCGCGGTCGAAGGCAGCCGCCACCGCAGCCATCCGCAGCATGCTCAGGCCCTTCCCAGCCCGGTCACCGCGCCCGGGATGGCTTCGGTGCGCTCCCCGTCCGGCCAGCTCAGCCAGACGCCTTGCCCCGCAACGAGTTCGCCGCACTCCGCGGTGACCGCCGGCCCGGCCGGCGGTCCGGCCCGGCCCGGCGGGTCCGTGGTGAGCATGCCGAACCCGGGGAAGCAGGTGAGCCAGTCCCCCACGGAGGCGCCGGCCGGTCGGGGTATCCCGGCCATGTCAAGGACCGCACCGCAACCGCTGGCCTCGGCGAGCATGCCGAGGGTACCGGCGATGCCCGCCATCGAGACGTCCTTGGCGGCGGCCGGCCGGGCCGCGGCCACCCCGCCCAGCATGGCGCGTAGTTCGGGGGTACGCCGGGTCGAGGTGGAGTCCCACTGCCGGCCGTGGTAGCCGGGGCGCCAGCCACCCCCCAGGTCGACGGTCAGCCGGACCCGGTGCCCCGGGCGCCCGCCCCCACCGGGTACCGGATCGGCGGTACGGCCCAGCGCGGTCACCGACAGCGCGGCCGGTACGCCGAGCTGGGTGTGCCCACCGAGAACCGGTACGTCGTAGGCGGCACCAGCCCGGCGCAGGCCGGCGAGTACCCGCGCGGCGTGGGCGGCATCCCGTGCGCCGAGCGCGTCGAGCAGCCCGACCGGTGTCGCCCCCATCGCGGCCAGGTCGTTGAGGTTGACCAGTACGCCGCACCAGCCGGCCCACTCCGGATCGCGCTCCACCATTGACGGCAGGATCGCGTCGCAGGCCGCCACCATGTCGGTACCGGGTACCGGTGCGCCGTCGTCACCGACGAAGCCGGTACCGCCGGGCGCCACCCCGGCCAGCAACGGCCCGAGCGGGCTCTTGGTGGCCGTCGCCAACGCCGCGATCCGCCCGATCGGCCAGCGCATCAACACGTGGGGCGTGCCGGCCACCGTCACCGGCCGGACCCGTCGCCAACCGAGCCGGGTGAACAGGATCTCGTTGCGGACCTGGACGGTGGCCTCGAACCGGAGCACGCCGGCGTGCTCCGCGTAGGCACAGGCGGCCCGGACCAGCGCCGCGCCCACTCCCCGTACCCCCCGGGCCGAGCGGTCGACGGCCAGCCGGCTGCCGGTCCACCATCCGATATCCTCGCCGCCGTCCACCGGACCGAGGCGTACGCCCCCGATGACCGTACCGGTGCGGTTGCGGGCGATGAGGACAACCGTACGCGGATCCTCGTCGCGCTCGTCCCGGTCGTGGCCGGTGAACAGGCCCTGCTCGTCGACGAACACCCGGATCCGCAGTGCCCGGTAGGCGGCCGGATCCGTCGTCTGTTCGAGGTGGAACGCGGGCGGCCGCTCCCCCAGCAGCGCCGGAACATCGAGAGTCTGCGCGGTCATCCGCCGGCCGCCCGCAACACACCACAGGCACCGCAGGCGGCGCAGCCGGCCTGCTGGTCCACGCCGGACATGCCGGCTGCCCGCAGTAGCGCGGCCACCCGCTCGGTGACCTCGCGGACCAGTGCCGGGGCGGGTGCGCCGACGCCGTCGCGGCGGGCGAGGGTACCCACCATGGGGCGGAACGGCACCACGAACGGGTACACGCCCATCTCGACCAACGCCGCCGCGCCGGCCACCAGCTCGTCCGGGTCCTCGCCCAGCCCGATCAGCAGGTACGTGCTGACCCGGTTGCGCCCGAAGACCCGTACCGCCTCGTCCCACGCCGCCAGGTACGCCGACATCGGTACCGTCGCCTTGCCCGGCATCCACCGGCGTCGTACCCCGTCGTCGAGCGACTCGACGTGGATCCCGACCGCCGCCGCGCCGGCCCGGTGCAGGTCGGTGAGCACGGACAGGTCGGCCGGCGGTTCGAGCTGTACCTGGATCGGCAGCGCCGGTACCGCCGCGTGGATCGCCCGGACACACCGTTCCAGGTGTCGCGCGCCCCGATCGGGGCCGGCGGTCGTACCCGTGGTCAGCACCATCTGCCGTACCCCGTCGAGCCGTACCGCCGCCTCGGCCACCTCGGCGAGCTGATCCGGTGACTTCACCGCGGTGGTGACTCCGGCGCGCAGCGACTCCTCGATGGTGCAGAACCGGCAGCGCTGCTCCTCGGCATACCGGATGCAGGTCTGTACCACGGTGCTGGCCAACACATCCGCGCCGTGCAGCCGGGCGATCTGTTCGTAGCGCACACCGTCGGCGGTGACCAGGTCGTAGAAGCGGGGCCGGCGGACGACCTGGACGGACAGCCCGGTGTCGACGTCACCGTGCCAGAGCCGGCTGTCCCTCACCACGTAAGGGCTGTCCGGGTTCACCGGCAGGGCGGCGTTGGCACCGTCCACGACAAGGTGGCCGTCGTCGCTCGGTCCGGCGCCCGCCGGCCGGCGGACCGGTGCGTCCACCCGCACCCCGTGTACCGCGATCTCGGCTCTGGTGCCAACGCTCACGCCCCACCCCCTAGAACATGTAGGTCGAGTTGATGATCGCGCCCCGGCGCGCGTAATGGATCAGGGCGTCCTGCACGTCGAGCGGGTGCGTGGGGATGACCCCTTCGATCAGGTCCTCCTCGCGCGCCCCGTGCAGGGACAGCCCGAACCGGCAGCAGTACACCTTGCCGCCCTCGGAGATGAACGTCTTGAGCGAGTTGTTGATGTTGTGTTCGCCCGGGAAGGCCGAGTTACCCGTGGTGGGGAAGCCCCGGGTGGCCAGGCAGTTGAGAGAACCCGGACCGTAGAAGTAGATCGCCGACTCGAAGCCCTTACGCAGGGCCCGGGTCGCCTGCAGGATCGCCACGAAACTCACCGATGACTCGTGCGCGATGCCGTGCACCAGAGTGAAGTACACCTCGCCGTTCTCGGCCTGGTAGTCGGGGAACACCTTGGTACCGCCGTAGATGCTGGATCCCTCGGCCAACGACGGGTGTGGGATCTCGTCGAGGCTCTGCTTCTCGAGGTCGGTCATGTCGGTCATCTGCGTCTCCTTCGCTTGCTACCCATAGAGTTTTTCGAACGTGCCCCGGAAGACCAGGTGGGCCAGCTCGCCGTCGGGTATGGCCGCGCGCAGCCGGGCGTACTCGCCGGGATGGTCGCCCCACGGCTCGTCGCTGGCGAACAGCAGCCGGTCGTACCCGATGCCCCGCCGGCTGATCTCGTCGGCCAGCCAGCGGGCGGCGAAGCCGATCGCCCACGACAGGTCGGTGTAGACCCGCTTGCCGGCGGCCACCCAGTCGAAGAAGCGGTGCCCGGCCAGCTTGATGTGTCCGCTGGCGCCGCCGCCGAAATGCACCAGGTGTACCGCGACCCGGTCGGCGTACCACTCGACAAGGTGATCGACTTCGTCGATGTCCGAAGCACCGCCCGGTGAGGTGTGTACGTGCACCACCAGGTCGTGGCGCTCGGCGGCGGCGAAGATCCGGTCGAGCAGCGGACGGCAGTCGGGGTCGGTCGCCCGCCCGCCGAGCAGGAAGCTGAGCTTGAGCGCGCGTACCCCGGGCTCCCCGGCCAGCGCGAGTGCCCGGGCGGTCGGTGCCTCGTCCGCCTGGCGCGGCGAAACCCAGAGCCCGCAACGGATCCGGTCGTCCGTCGCGGCCGCCTCGAGGCACAGTTCGTTGAAGGAGAACGCCACAGCGGGATCCGGTACCCCGTAGTTCGGTAGCACCAGCGCCCGCGCGGTGCCTTCCGCGTCGAGGTCGGCGACCAACTGCCGGACCGTGGCCCGCGCGTTGATGTCCGGCCGCACCGGCGGCCCGCCGTAGAACGGGTATGCGGGCAGCACGCCGAGGTGCCGGTGCGCGTCGAACACCTCAGCCATTGCGCGCCCCGGTCAGTACCCGCGGCAGGAACCAGTCCAGATCGGGGTACGTCTCCGTGGGCGTACCGGCGATCCAGCGCACCTCCTCGGTGGCCCGGCGCCGGCTCGTCGCGCTGATCCGCTCCGCCAGGTGCTCCGCGTCGCGGGCGATGCCGGAGAAGCGTCCCGAGCCCCAGGTGTGCTGCCAGGGCAGGCCGAGGAAGTACAGGCCGGGACAGCTCGTCACACCGCGCACATGGGTGGGGTAGCCCCGCCCGTCGAAGACCGGCACGTACACCCACCGGTGGTCGCGGTGGAAGCCGGTGGCCCACACGACCGACGTGATACCCGCGCCGGCCAGTTCCAGCTCATACGGTTCCTCCGCCGGTGTCCACGACGGCACATACCGCGCCTCGGTCGGCGCCTCGATCCCGTTCGCGGTGAGGTACCCGTCGATGGAGTCCTTGATGCTCTCCGACACCGCGTCCGCGTGGTCGAGGTTGCGAGCCAGGTCCGCCCCGAAGTACGCGGTGGTACCGGCGATCCCGGTAAGCCGGCCGTACAGCCGCATCCCGTCCCGGGCCAACGCCCGCAGGTCGATGTCCCGGCCACCATCGCGACCGGTGACGTAGTGGTTGGCCCGGAACCGGACACTGTCCGCGTCGGGGAACTGGTCGATCCCCTTGTCGTAGTAGCCCATCTCGGCCAGCCACGCCACCACGTCCCGCCCCCGGTAGCAGCGCGCGACCCGGGGCGCCCCGCCCACGGCGAGGTGTACCTGACGGCCGGCCAGGTGCAGGTCCTCGGCGATCTGGCAGCCGGACTGGCCGGTACCGACCACGAGCACGGCTCCGTCCGGCAACTGTTCCGGCCGGCGGTACTGCGACGAGTGCAGCTGCGCCACGTCATCAGGAAGCCGCTCCGCCATCCGGGGTACCGCCGGAGTGTGGTAAGGCCCGGTGGCCACCACGACCTGTTCGGCGGTCAGCCCACCCCGACCGGTTTCGACCTCGAACAGGCCGGAAACGTTGCGCCGCAACCCGGTCACCTCGACGCCCTCGGCCAGTGGCGGTTCGAACGAGGCGGCGTACTCCTCCAGATACCGGACGACGTCGTCACGGGCCATGAAGCCGTCCGGCTCGGGCCCCCGGTACGGAAAGCCCGGCAACTGGCACTGCCAGTTCGGGGTCACCAGGCAGAACGAGTCCCAACGCCGCTCCCGCCACTCGTACCCGACCCGGTGGCGCTCCAGCACCACGTGGTCCACGCCGCGCAGGCCCAGGTAGTAGCTCATCGCCAGACCGGCCTGCCCGGCGCCGATCACGACAACCGT
>JBKPCQ010000336.1:0-17641 GCA_046727455.1 Actinomycetota bacterium
CGCCTCCAGCTCGACGATCTTCAACACGTTGACCAGCTTGTTGAGCTGCTTGGTGACCTGCTCCAGCGGGGACTGGTCGGCGTTGACGACGATGGTGATCCGGGAGACCTCGGGGTGCTCGGTCTCGCCGACCGCCAGCGAGTCGATGTTGAACCCGCGCCGGGAGAACAGCTGCGCCACCCGGGCCAGTACCCCCGGCTTGTTCTCGACGAGTACCGACAGAGTGTGCCTGCTCATGTCACGGCCTCGCTTCGCTCGCCCGCGCCATGAGGCACGGGGGCGCTGTCATGATGGTTCGCTCGCTTCGCTCGCTCATTACAGCTCGTCCTCCTCGAAGGCCGGGCGCACGCCCCGGGCGAACATGATCTCGTCGTTGCTGGTACCGGCGGCGACCATCGGCCAGACCATGGCGTCCTTGCCGACCACGAAGTCCACCACGACCGGGGCGTCGTCGATGGCCATCGCCGCCTCGATCGTCTTGTCCACGTCGGCGGCCGTCTCGCAGCGCAGCCCGATGCAGCCCAGCGCCTCGGCCAGCTTCACGAAGTCCGGTACCCGGTGCTTGTGCGTGCCGAGGTCGGTGTTGGAGTACCGCTCGTTGTAGAACAGCGTCTGCCACTGGCGGACCATGCCGAGGTTGCCGTTGTTGATGACCGCCACCTTGATCGGGATGCCTTCGAGGGCGCAGGTGGCCAGCTCCTGGTTGGTCATCTGGAAGCAGCCGTCGCCGTCGATGGCCCAGACCGTGGCGTCGGGCTTGCCGACCTTGGCGCCCATCGCGGCCGGTACCGCGTACCCCATCGTGCCGAGGCCGCCGGAGTTGAGCCAGGTGCCCGGGTTCTCGTACGAGATGAACTGGGAGGCCCACATCTGGTGCTGCCCCACCCCCGCCACGTACAGCGCGCCGGGGCCGGCGATCTCCCCGATGCGCTTGATGACGTACTGCGGGGCGAGGGTTCCGTCCGGCGGCTCCTCCCAGCCCAGCGGGTACCGGTCGAGCAGCTCGTTCAGCGTGCGCCACCACTCGGCGAGGTCGGCGTGCCGGCCGGCGGCGTGCTCGGCGGCGACCGCCGTGACCAGCTCCTCGATGACGAACCTGGCGTCGCCCACGATCGGTACGTCGGCGGCCCGGTTCTTGCCGATCTCGGCCGGGTCGATGTCGGCGTGGATGACCGCGGCGCCCTGCGCGAACGAGTCCAGCTTGCCGGTGACCCGGTCGTCGAAGCGGGCGCCCAGCGCGACGATCAGGTCGGACTTCTGCAGGGCGTACACGGCCGCGACCGTCCCGTGCATCCCGGGCATGCCGAGGTGCTGCGGGTGCGAGTCGGGGAACGCGCCCCGCGCCATCAGCGTGGTGAGTACCGGGATGCCGGTCAGCTCGGCGAGCTGGCGCAGCGCGGCCGAGGCGCCGGCCTTCAGTACCCCGCCGCCGACGTACAGCACCGGCCTGCGGGCGGTCACCATCAGCCGCGCCGCCTCCCGGATCTGCTTGCCGTGCGGGTGCAGGGTCGGGCGGTACCCGGGCAGGTCGAGCACTGGCGGCCAGGCGAACCGGACCTGGCCCTGCAGCACGTCCTTCGGGACGTCGACGAGAACCGGGCCGGGCCGGCCGGTGCTCGCGAGGTGGAACGCCTCGGCCATGATCCGGGGCAGGTCGTCGCCGGACTGCACGAGGTAGTTGTGCTTGGTGATCGGTACCGTGATGCCGGCGATGTCGGCCTCCTGGAACGCGTCGGTACCGATCGACGCGCGCGGCACCTGCCCGGTGATCGCGACGATGCCGACCGAGTCCATGTACGCGTCCGCGATCGGGGTCACCAGGTTCGTGGCGCCCGGTCCGGAGGTCGCGATGCAGACCCCGACCCGGCCGGTCGCCTGGGCGTACCCGGTCGCCGCGTGCCCGGCGCCCTGCTCGTGGCGGACCAGGATGTGCCGGACCGAGGAGTCGAACAGCGGATCGTACGCGGGCAGGATCGCCCCGCCCGGGATGCCGAACACCACGTCGACCCCGAGCGCCTCCAGCGAACGCACCAGAGCGGAGGCGCCGGTCATCGGCTCGTCTACGACCACCCGACCCTTGCCGGCGGACGGGTCTACCCGGGTGCTCGGCGGCGGCGCCGGCCGGTGGGCGATGGTCTCGGGCGTCGGTCTGCTCATGGCTGGCCTCTGTTGGGTTGGGTCGGTCGTCCGGGCACTAAAAAACCCCGCGTGCAACGCACGGGGGTCAGCGCACTCTCCGGGGAGAGTGCGCTCAGGTAAGTACTCGGGCGTACCGGGTCGGCGACATGCGCCTAACTCTGACGCATCTCATGGCCTGAGTCAACCTGTCCCAAATCCTGGACCGGTTGTGGCACAGCCGTCACCACTCCCCCCGCGAGCAGGAGTTCCACGTGCTCAGCCGGCATCGCCCGGCCGAACAGCTCGCCCTGTACCAGCCGGCACCCGGCCGCCATCACGATCTCCTGCTGGGAGCGCTCCGACACGCCCTCGGCGACGACCTCAAGGCCGAGCTGGCGGCCGAGACCGACGACGACGCCGACCAGGGGAGCCGCCGGGCGGGTCGGCTCGCGGGCCGGCTCCACGACCAGCCCTTTGTCGATCTTGACGATGTCGATGGGCAGCCGGCGGAGCTGCCCGAGCGAGGAGTACCCGGCCCCGAAGTCGTCCAGCGCGATGCGTATCCCGACCGCCCGCAGCTCGGCCAGCCGGTCGACCACCTCGTCGAGATCGAGGGCGACGGCGTGCTCGGTCACCTCCAGCACGAGCTGACGGGGCGGTACCCGGTGCGCCCGCAGCACCTCGACCACCTGGCCGACGTAGTCCGGCAGGTGCAGCTCCCGGATCGAGATGTTGACCGAGATCCACGGATCGTGACCCTCGGCGATCCACCGGGAGAGCTGGTGGCACGCCTGGTGCAGTACCCAGCGGTCGACCCGGGTGACCAGGCCGGACTCCTCCGCGACCGGGATGAACTCGGCCGGCGGGATCTCGCCCAGCGTCGGGTGGTGCCAGCGGACCAGCGCCTCGACGCCGACCGCCCGGCCCTCCGGCAGGGCGACCACCGGCTGGTACACCAGCGTCAGCTCCTCGCGCTCGATCGCGCCGCGCAACTCCTGCTCGACCGTGGTGCGGCGGCGCATCCACCGGTCGTAGGCCGCGTCGTACCGCTCGACCCGGCTCTTGCCGCGCTGCTTGGCGAAGCGTAGCGACAGATCGGCGTTGTGCAGCAGGGACGGCACGTCGGCGGCGGTCGCGCCGCCGGCCAGCCCGATGCTCGCGGACAGGAACACCGCAGAGCCGTCCGTGTCATAGGGGGTGCCGAGCACCGCGAGCAGCCGCTCGGCGACCCGCGTCGCCTCCTCGGGCCGGCCCCACATGAGTACCGCGAACTCGTCGCCGCCCAGCCGCGCGGCCACGTCACCGGGGCGCAGGTTGGCCCGTAATCGCCGGCCGACCTCGACGAGCACCGCGTCGCCGACGTCGTGCCCGCGCATGTCGTTGTCGTTCTTGAAGCCATCGAGGTCGACGGCCATGAGCACGCACGGCGGGCCGCCCGCCGCCCGCTCGTAGAGCACCCGCAGCAGCTGGCGCCGGTTGCCCAGGCCGGTCAGCGCGTCGGTGAACGCCATCTCCTTGAAGAACGCCTCGCGCTCGGCCAGGCGGTGGGCGTAGCGCCGGGCGGCGCGGTTGGCCAGCATCTGGCGCACCGCGATCAGGCCGCCGATCACCGCCGCGATGACGATGCTCACGTTGTCGGTGCCGCCGTACAGCGCCATCCGGATGATGGCCGCGAGGATCGCGGCGGCGACCGGTACCAGCGCGACAAGGATGCCGGAGCCCGGCAGCCCGGCCTCGGCCTCGGCGGCAGGCCCGACCCGGCGCACCGCGACCGCCGTGAACCCGAGGCAGACCGCGTACCCCAGCCCGAGCGCGGCGATCACGGCGCCGCCCGCATACCGCAGCGAGACCAGCAGCGACAGGCCGACCAGCGCGGTGGCGGCGACGCCCGCACAGGCCGGCAGCAGCGCCACGGGCCTGTGCCGCGCCCGGCCGGCGGTCACCCCGGCGATGCCGACCGCGGCGAGCGTGACCAGCAGCGGGACGCCGAGCAGGAACGTCCTCGGGTCGGTCATCGCGGGCGCCGAATGGCCGGCGTGCCGGTACAGCGCGTGTTCGACGAACAGCGTCCAGGTGATGTGCAGGAAGCAGGCCGCCAGCAGCGCTCCGTCGAGCACCTGCCGGAGGGCGGCGCCGGGCTGGTCGGCCGCGCCCGGCAGCCGCAGCAGCCCCGACACCAGGAGGATCACGCCCGCCGCCTGGCCCACCGCGAACGCGGTGAGGCGCACCGCCGTTCCGGTGTCCGGCCAGGTCGCCAGCGCGGCGGCCCCGGCCAGCCCCAGCGCACCGGCGGCGATGCCGGCGGCGACCAGCCGGTACGCCGCGCGGACCTCCGGGGTCGTCGGCTCCCCGGCACGGCGCAGGAGCGCCACGCCGAAGACGGCGGGAGCGGCGCTCGCCAGCGCGGCGAGTGGCAGCCCGGCGGTGAGGGGCACGGCGTCTACTCTGCCGGATCGGTACGACAGTTGCGGAACCCGACTGTCCGTAATGTGTCCGCTCGGGGGGTGCTCGGACCGATGTCGTGCGGCCGGCCGCGAAGTGCCAGACTCTAGAGCTATGCCCGAACTGCGGTCGAAGACCTCCACGCACGGCCGGACCATGGCTGGCGCCCGCGCGCTGTGGCGCGCCACCGGCATGACCGACGACGACTTCGGCAAGCCGATCGTCGCCATCGCCAACAGCTTCACCCAGTTCGTACCGGGACACGTGCACCTCAAGGACCTCGGCCAGCTCGTCGCGGGCGCGGTCGCCGAGGCCGGTGGGGTCGGCCGGGAGTTCAACACGATCGCGGTCGACGACGGCATCGCCATGGGCCACGGCGGCATGCTCTACTCCCTGCCCAGCCGCGAGCTGATCGCGGACGCGGTGGAGTACATGGTCAACGCGCACTGCGCCGACGCTCTCGTCTGCATCTCGAACTGCGACAAGATCACGCCGGGCATGCTGATCGCGGCGCTGCGCCTGAACATCCCGACGGTGTTCGTCTCCGGCGGCCCGATGGAGGCCGGCAAGACCGTGGCGATCGAGGGCGTCGTGCACTCCCGCATCGACCTGATCGACGCGATGATCGCGTCGTCCAACGAGTCGGTGACCGACGCCCAGCTCGGCGAGATCGAGCGGTCCGCCTGCCCGACCTGCGGCTCCTGCTCGGGCATGTTCACCGCCAATTCGATGAACTGCCTGACCGAGGCGATCGGCCTGGCCCTGCCGGGCAACGGCTCGACGCTGGCCACCCACGCGCTTCGGAAATCGCTCTTCGAAAAGGCCGGCCGGGTCGTGGTCGACCTCGCCCACCGGTACTACGACGGCGATGATCCCTCCGTCCTGCCGAGGTCGGTCGCGTCGCGGCACGCCTTCGAGAACGCCATGGCGCTCGACGTCGCCATGGGCGGCTCCACGAACACCGTGCTGCACCTGCTCGCCGCCGCCCGCGAGGCGGGGCTGGACTTCGGGGTGGGCGACATCGACGCGGTCTCCCGGCGGGTACCGTGCCTGTCCAAGGTCGCGCCGTCCTCCACGTACCACATGGAGGACGTGCACCGGGCCGGCGGCATCCCGGCCATCCTCGGCGAGCTGGACCGGGCCGGGCTGCTGCACCGTGACGTGGTCACCGTGCACTCGGCCGGCGTCGACGAGTGGCTGGGCACCTGGGACGTCCGGGGCACCGACCCGTCGCCCGAGGCGGTCGAGCTGTTCCACGGCGCGCCGGGCGGGGTACGCACGACCGAGCCGTTCTCGACCACGAACCGGTGGGACCGGCTGGACACCGACGCGGCCGCCGGGTGCATCCGGGACGCCGCACACGCCTACTCGAAGGACGGCGGGCTGGCCATCCTGTTCGGCAACCTCGCCCCGGACGGCGCGGTCGTGAAGACCGCCGGGGTACCCGAAGAGGTGTGGACGTTCCGCGGTCCGGCCCGGGTCTTCGAGTCCCAGGAGGACGCGGTCAGCGGCATCCTCGCCGGGGCCATCCGGCCGGGCGACGTCGTGGTGATCCGGTACGAGGGGCCCAGGGGCGGCCCGGGCATGCAGGAGATGCTGTACCCCACCTCGTTCCTGAAGGGCCGCGGGCTGGGCAAGGTGTGCGCGCTGGTCACCGACGGCCGGTTCTCCGGGGGTACCAGCGGCCTGTCCATCGGGCACGTCTCCCCCGAGGCGGCCAGCGGCGGCCTGATCGCGCTGGTCGAGGAGGGCGACCCGATCGAGATCGACATCCCGGCTCGGCGGATGCACCTCGCCGTACCGGACGAGGTTCTCGAAGCCCGGAAGGTCGCGCAGGAGAAGCGGGACCGCCCGTACAGTCCGGCCGACCGGCACCGCCCGATCTCCGCGGCGCTGCGCGCCTATGCCTCGATGGCGACCAGCGCCAGCGACGGCGCGTACCGCCGGGTTCCCGAGTAACCACTAGGATCGCAAGAGTCACCGCGACTGGCGTATGAGGTGGAATCGACCACCGGGGAGCGACACTGACCGCGGCACCGCGCGCCTGGGTGTCCGGGGTGACCTGTGAGGAGACTGCCGTGCACGTACCCCCGCTGTCCCAGCTCGCCTCGACCGACCCGCAGCTCGCCGGCCTGATCGAGAGCGAAGCCCAGCGTCAGCACGACAAGCTGCGCATGATCCCGTCGGAGAACTACGTCTCCGTCGCTGTCCTGGAGGCCACCGGCTCGGTCCTGACCAACAAGTACTCCGAGGGATATCCCGGCAAGCGGTACTACGAGGGCCAGCAGTTCATCGACCCGATCGAGACGCTGACCGCCGAGCGGGCGCGCGCCCTGTTCGGCGTGGACCACGCCAACGTCCAGCCGTACTCCGGCTCCCCCGCGAACCTCGCCGTCTACCTGGCGTTCGTGCAGCCCGGCGAGACCGTGATGGGCATGGCGCTGCCGATGGGCGGCCATCTCACCCACGGCTGGACGGTGTCGGCGACCGGCAAGTGGTTCAGGGCGGTGCAGTACAGCGTCGGCAAGGAGACCGGGCTCGTCGACTTCGACGAGGTCCGCGACCTGGCCCGGGCCGAGCGCCCCAAGGTCATTTTCTGCGGCGGTACCGCCATCCCGCGCACCATCGACTTCCCCGCCTTCGCCGAGATCGCCCGCGAGGTCGGCGCGGTACTGGTCGCCGACATCGCGCACATCGCCGGGCTCATCGCGGGCGGGGCCCACCCGTCGCCGGTCGGGTACGCCGACGTGATCACCACGACCACGCACAAGACCCTGCGCGGCCCGCGCGGCGCCATGATCATGTCGACCGAGGAGCACGCCAAGGCCATCGACAAGGCGGTCTTCCCCGGCCTGCAGGGCGGCCCGCACAACCACACCACGGCGGGTATCGCGGTCGCGCTGCACGAGGCCGCCCAGCCGGCGTTCCGCGACTACGCCCACCAGGTCGTGGCGAACGCGCGGGTGCTGGCCGACGCGCTGACCGAGCGGGGCTTCGACCTCGTGTCCGGCGGTACCGACAACCACCTGATCCTCATCGACCTGGCCAGCAAGGGCATCGCCGGCAAGCCCGCCGCGCAGGCCCTCGACCGGGCCGGGATCGAGCTGAACTACAACACCGTGCCGTACGACCCGCGCAAGCCGTTCGACCCGTCGGGTATCCGGCTGGGTACCCCGGCGCTCACCACGCGCGGGCTCACCGAGGAGCAGATGCCCCAGGTGGCGGCGTGGATGGACGACGCGATCACGGCCGCGCTCAAGGACGACGAGGCCGCAATCGCGGCGATCGCCGGCGAGGTGCGCTCGCTCCTGTCCGGCTACCAGATGCCCGGGTTCGCCGCCTGACTCCCCGTAGATAGGAGATCACGAGTTACCGGCAGGTCCCGAAGTCTCGCTGCGGGATCTGCCGCGAAACGACGATCTCGGCTGGATGCGGAAGGATGGCCGGGTGGCAACGGTGAAGTTCCGGCTCAACGCCGCCGTCCCGGTCGCCGGGATGATCGCCACCTTCGGCGCGCTCCCGCTGGCCACGGTGCGGTGGTACCTGGCGCCGATCGTGCTGGTACCGGCCACGGTCGCGGTCTGGGGCTGGCTCGCCGGCACCGACGCCGACGGGTCCGGCGTGACCGTGCGCGCCCTGGTCGGGCGGCGCCGGCTGCCGTGGAGCCGGATCAGCGGCTTCGCACCGCGCGGCCGACGGGTGGTCGCGGTGCTCGACAACGGCGCCACGGTACCGCTGACCGCCGTCACGCCCGGGGACCTGCCCAGGCTGGTGGAGGTGAGCGGCGCTCAGTAGCCGTCGTGCACCTCGTTGATCAGCGGCTGGCCGGCTAGGTACCGCTGGATCTGCTCCCGGACCAACCGGTACCCCCGGGGAAGCAGGCCGCGCACCGACCCCGCGATATGCGGGCTGAGCAGGAAGTTCGGCATCCCCCACAACGGGTTGTCCGCGGGCAGCGGCTCGGGGTCGGTGACGTCCACCGCCGCGCCGATCCGGCCGTCCGCCAGGGCGGCGGTGAGCGCGGCGGTGTCCACCACCGGCCCGCGCGCGGCGTTGACCAGCAGCGCCCCGTCGGGCATCCGCGCCAGGAACGCGGCGTCGACCATGCCCCGGGTCTCGTCGGTGAGCGGCACGATCAGTACCACGATGTCGGCCTCGGGTAGCAGCGCCGGCAGGTCGACGACGCCGTGCACGCCCGGCCGGGCGGTCCGGGCGACCCGCGTCACGGACACCTCGAACGGCGCCAGCCGGTCGGCGGTCGCCTCACCGATCGCACCCGCCCCGACGATCAGGACCCGCTTGCCGGCCAACTCGTCGGTTGGCGCGTACCGGGCGTAGGACCAGGACCGGGCGGCCTGGTGGCGGACGAAGCCGGGAAAGTCGCGCAGGTACGACAGGATCGCCGTGAGGACCCACTCCGACGTGGCGGACGAGTGCACGCCCCGGGCGTCGTGCAGGGTCACCCCGGCGGGCAGCCGGCCGGCCCAGGCGTCGGCCCCCGCGGACAGGAGCTGGACCACACGCAGATCGATCAGCTTCTCGGTGATGTGGACCACCGTGCCGGACGACAGGAACGGCGGTACCCAGAACTCGACGCCGGCCGGGTCGGACGGCAGCGGGGAGTCCGGGCTGGTCAGCAGCTCCACGGTGACGTCGGGCGGCAGGTCGGCCAGCAGGGGCAGCCCGGCCTCGTGGGCGATCCAGACCTTCACGGGTACCGACGATAGCCCCGACGCGGGCGGCGTCTGGACTGAGGAGCGTAGCGACGAGGGACGACCGTTCCGGGCCGCCTGGCGAAAGCCCGCGGCCCGGAATGGTCGCTAGTCGCCGGGGGAGCGTCGGGGCCGCGCGAGCGGAGCGAGCGCCAACGTAATAGCCCCGACGCGGGCGGCGTCTGGACTGAGGAGCGTAGCGACGAGGGACGACCGCTCCGGGCCGCCTGGCGAAGCCCGCGGCCCGGACTGGTCGCTAGCCGCCAGGGGAGCATCGGGGCCGCGCGAGCGGAGCGAGCGCGAACGTGATAGCGCCGAGGGGTCAGGTTGGCTTCGCCCCAGAAATGATCATGGCGTGCCCGAGCACCTTCGCGCCGCCGAGCGGGAACGGTAGGGGCAGGTGGGCGTCGAGCTTGCCGATCTCATCCACACCGGCCCCGGCCTGGGTGATCGCCGTCCGCACCCGCTGCACCGATCCGAACATGCCCGGATCGGCGAACAGGTCGAGGAACACGTACCGGCCACCAGGGCGCAGCACCCGCAATGCCTCGGCGATGACCAGGGACTTGTCGGTGACGTTGCGGACCTCGTGGAAGGTCAGGCAACTGACCACGACGTCGAAGGTGGCGTCGTCGAACCCCAGGGATGCCGCACTCTGTTTGACGAACGTGGTCCGCCCGCCGACCCCCTCGATCCGCGCGTTGCGTTCGCACTGGTCCTTGGAGTACTCCCAGTTCGCGCCCCAGAAGTCGATCCCGGTGACCTGTGCCGTCGGCAGCGCCTTGGCAAGCCCGATGGTGAGGGCTCCGCTGCCGCAACCGATGTCCAACCCGTGGCCGGCCGGGTCCACCGCGGCTCTGGACACGATCAGGTCGTGGATCCGCCGCTGAAAGTTTCCGCCACGCGGCCCCAGGCGCCAGACGATCAGCGCGAGCACCACCGTGATGTAGCCGAACAGCGCCGCGGGCACCAGCAGCAGCGCGAACCATGCCGATACCAGGGTCAACGAAGCGCCGGCCAGGGCAATCACCGTGATCGCGGCGAAGATGTACAGGCGGCTGGTCCGAATCCAGGTCCCATAGGTCACCGTCTCGGGCGCCGCGGCCCGAGGGTCACCGTCGGCCGGCAATGGATGATCATCCTGGAGCACGTCATGAGGGTAGCCGACGCACTGCCCGTCGCGGGCCTGATCGGCGGAAACTGCCGCTCGCTTCCAGGATCTCGCCCCAGTGTACCGGCAGCCCGGTGAACTTTCGTGGTCAGCGCACCCGGCGCCTGGACAGCGCCGACGTCGCGGCGAGCGAAGCGAGCGCCGACGTCGCGGCCGACGGGTACGGGCGCCGCGCGGATAGGCTGTGCCGGTGACCCCCGCCCCGAAGGCCACCGGACGGCTCGTCGCCGTGCTCGCGTCGGCCGCGACCCTCCTGGCCGGGTGCACCTTCGGCAGGCCGCCACCGGACCAGAACGGCGCGCCGCCCCGGCTGCCGTCGCCGTCGGCCTCGCCGAGCGGCGGCGCGGGCGACGGCCAGGCCGCCGTCGAGGTGGTCGCCAAGCACCTGGCGGTCCCGTGGGGCCTGGACTTCCTGCCTGACGGCACCGCGCTCGTAACCGAGCGGGACAGCGACCGGCTGCTGAAGATCTCGCCAACCAACGCCGGGCCGGAGGGCGCGCCGGTGACCGAGGTACAGACCCTGACCGGGGTCGCGAGGGGCGGCGAGGGCGGGCTGCTGGGCCTGGCCGTGTCGCCGAACTACAAGACCGATCAGACGATCTTCGTGTACTACTCCACGGACCAGGACAACCGGATCGCCAAGCTGGTCCTGGGCGGCGCGCCGGCCACCCCGCAACCGGTGTTCACCGGGATCCCGCACGGCCCCACCGGTAACGGCGGCCGGATCGCGTTCGGGCCGGACGGCTTCCTGTACGCCGGCACCGGCGACGCCGGCAACCCGCCACTCGCGGCCGACCCGAACAGCCTCGCCGGCAAGGTGCTGCGGCTGACCCCCGACGGGAAGCCGCCGCCGGGCAACCCGGGTGGCGGTCCGGCCTACGCCACCGGTTTCCACGACGTGCAGGGGCTGGCCTGGGACTCGGCCAAGCGGCTGTACGCCACCGACCTCGGCGGCACCCGCTGGGACGAGCTGAACCTCGTCCAGCCGGGCAAGGACTACGGCTGGCCGGCGGTCGAGGGCACCGCCGGAAACCCGAAGTACGTCGACCCGCTGGTCACCTGGCGGTCCGACCAGGCCGGCTGCGTGGGGCTCGGCGGCAGCGCCACGGTACTGGTCACGGCGTGCCTGACCGGCACCCGGCTGTACGTCGTCCAGCTCACCCAGGCCGGCGGCGCCCTCGGCGCGCCGCAGCCGCTACTCACCAACAAGTACGGCCGGCTGCGCACGGTACTGCCCGCGCCCGACGGCTCCGTCTGGGTCACCACGTCGAACAAGGACGGCCGGGGCAAGCCCGGCCCGGACGACGACCAGATCCTGCGGATCGTCCCCGCCGGCAGCGCGGGCTCGATGACCTGACGGTCTCCTTCGGATGGGCGACTGGCGAACGGTACCGCGGCGGGTCGGAGGGTGGCTCCGAGCCGCGCTCCGCCGAGCCGGCGCGGTGGCCCGCTCGTTGACCGCCGCCGCGCACGAGCGGCACGTCCTCCGGCACATCGGCGTCGGCACCGGACTGGTCATCGTCGCGCTGGTGGGGATGAGCATCGGGCTGCTGCTCGGCGGCCGGATCCACCAGGACGTCGGGCCGTTCACGGCGGAGTTCGTGACGCGGCCCTCGCTGGCCGGCGGTACCTCGGTGCAGATCCCGCCGCTCGGGTCGCTCGACCTGCGCAGCCACGATGGGCCCGTGCGCCTGGAGGTGACCGTCGACTCGGTCGACCGCGAGCGCGTCGAGGCCCTGGTGAACAGCCCGAACGGGATCAGCGCGGTGAGCCAGAGCGCCGTGGTCGACGTGCAGCGCGGCGCGACCCGGCTGGCGTTCCAGAGCGCGGGGGCGGCGATCCTCGGGGCGATGGCCTTCGCCGCGCTGATCTACCGCGACATGCGCCGGATCGCCTGGGTCGGTGGCCTGTCTGTCGTGGTCATCGCGGCCAGCGGGGCGATCGTGCTGGCGACGTTCCGGCCGAACTCGGTGGAGGAGCCGCGGTACCACGGCCTGCTCGCGAACGCACCGGCCGTCATCGGCGACGCGCGGAACATCGCCAACCGGTTCGACGCGTACAAGGCCGAGCTTCAGCGGCTGGTCAACAATGTCAGCCGGCTCTACGGCACGGTCTCCACGCTGCCGGTGTACCAGCCCGACTCCGGTACCATCCGCGCCCTGCACGTCTCCGACCTGCACCTGAACCCGGCGGCCTGGCCGATCGTCAAGACCGTGGTGCAGCAGTACCAGATCAACCTGGTCATCGATACCGGCGACATCAACGACTGGGGCACCACGTTCGAGTCCTCGTTCGTCGACCCGATCGGTACCCTCGGCGTGCCGTACGTGTTCATCCGCGGCAACCACGACTCGGCGCTCACCGCAGCCGCGGTGGCCCGGCAGCGCAACGCGATCGTCCTGGAGAACGCGGTCAAGCAGATCGCCGGGCTGACTGTCGCCGGCATCGGGGATCCCCGCTTCACCCCGGACAAGAGCACGTCGGGCCACGCTCAGCACCTGGAAGGGGTACCGGCCCACCAGGAGTCCGACATCGTGGTCGCCTCCGGGGAGCGGCTGTCCAGCACGGTCCGGCGGTACCCGGCCAAGGTGGACCTCGCGCTCGTCCACGACCCGGCGAGCGCGGGCGGGCTGGCCGGGTCGGTACCTCTGGTGCTCGCCGGTCACCTGCACCACCGGGAGACCAGCACGCTGCGCGGCAGCGGCGGGAAGCCGACGTTCCTCATGGTGCAGGGCTCCACCGGCGGGGCCGGGCTGCGCGGCCTGGAAGGCGAGCAGCCGACGCCGCTGGAGATGGACGTCCTCTACTTCGACCCGACCGGCACGCTGCAGGCGTACGACGACATCACGCTCGGCGGCACCGGACAGGCCGAGGCGTCGATCAACCGCCACGTGATCAAGAACAACCTCAACCCGCCCCCCGAGCTGCCGTCGGACTCCCCGAGCCCGGAACCGTCAGCCAGCTAGCCGGGACAGGACCAGCTCCCGTACCGTTTTCGCGTCCGCCTGGCCCCTGGTGGCCTTCATGACCGCGCCGACGATGACCCCCGCGGCCGCCACCTTGCCGTCGCGTACCTTCGCGGCCACGTCCGGGTTGGCGGCGATCGCCTCGTCCACGGCGGCGGCGAGCGCGCCGGTGTCGGACACCACCTCCAGGCCGCGGGCGGCCATCACCCCGGCCGGCGAGCCCTCCCCGGCCACGACGCCCTCCAGGACGGTGCGGGCCAGCTTGTCGGTGAGCTTCCCGTCGTCGATCAGCTTCTGCAACTCGGCGACCTGCGACGGGGTGGCCAACGACCCGAGGTCGGCGCCGGTTTCGTTGGCGACCCGGGACAGCTCGCCCAGCCACCACTTGCGGGCCGCCTCCGGGGTGGTGCCGGCCGCGACGGTCGCCTCGATCAGCGCGAGCGCACCGGCGTTGACGACCGACTGCATGTCGTGGTCGGACAGGCCCCACGCAGCCTGGAGCCTTTCCCGCCGGGCCCGCGGCGATTCCGGCAGTGCCGCGCGCAGGGTCGCGACCCACGCCGGGTCCGGCGCCAGCGGTACCAGGTCGGGCTCGGGGAAGTACCGGTAGTCGGTCGCGGTCTCCTTGCTCCGCCCCGGCGTGGTGTCCCCGGTGTCCTCGTGGAAATGCCGGGTCTCCTGCACGATCCGCCGGCCCGTGTCGAGGATCGCGGCCTGGCGCAGGATCTCCGTCCGGACCGCCCGCTCCACGCTGCGCAGCGAGTTGACGTTCTTGGTCTCGGTGCGGGTACCCCACGGCTCGCCGGGCCGGTTCAGCGAGGTGTTCACGTCGCAGCGCAGCGAGCCCTGCTCCATGCGCACGTCGGAGACGCCCAGGCTCCGGACGATCTCCCGCAGCTCGGTGACGTAGGCGCGGGCGACCTGCGGAGCGAGCGCGCCGGTACCGGGGACCGGCTTGGTCACGATCTCGACGAGGGGGATGCCGGCCCGGTTGTAGTCGACCAGGGACTCGGTCGCGCCCTGGATCCGCCCGGTGGCACCGCCGACGTGCAGCGTCTTACCGGTGTCCTCCTCCAGGTGCACCCGCTCGATGCCGACCCGCACCATCTGCCCGTCCACCTGCACGTCCAGCCAGCCGTCCACGCACAGCGGCTCGTCGTACTGGCTGATCTGGAAGTTCTTCGGCATGTCCGGATAGAAATAGTTCTTCCGCGCGAACCGGCACCAGGACGCGATCGTGCAGTTCAGCGCGAGGCCGATCCGGATCGTCGCCTCGATCGCCGCCCGGTTGGCCACCGGGAGGCTGCCGGGTAGGCCCAGGCACACCGGGCAGACCTGGGTGTTGGGCTCGGCGCCGAACCGGGTGAGGCAGCCACAGAACATCTTCGTCAGGGTGCCGAGTTCGACGTGCGTCTCCAGCCCGATGACCGGCTCGTACCCGGTGACCACGTCCGCGTAGGTCGTCATGACTCGCTGTTCCTTCGACGTTTGCCCGCCGGGAAGGCGGGTAAGGCTAAGTCAAGCTCAGGCCGCCTGATGGGGTGTCGGACGGCGCTGGGGGTGAGGGAGCACGAGGGGACCTGGGGAACCTCAGGTCCCCTCGTCGCGGTGCTGGCCGGGTCGCCGCTCACCCGAGCGGCGGGGGGACCGGCGGGGGCACGACCGTCTCCAGCGCGGCGGCCACCCGGTACATGCGGTCGTCGGCCATGGTCGGTGCCATGATCTGGAGACCGACCGGCAGACCCTCGGACAACCCGCACGGCACCGAGACCGCCGGGCCGCCGTAGAGGTTCGACGGGATCGTGTACAGGTCGGCCAGGTACATCTGGTACGGGTCGGCGGTGCGCGAGCCGATCGGGAACGCCACGAACGGCGTGGTCGGCGCGACCAGCACGTCGACCTGCTCGAAGGCGGCGGTGAAGTCGCGGCTGATCAGGGTACGCACCTTCTGCGCCTGGCCGTAGTAGGCGTCGTAGTAGCCGGCGGACAGCGCATAGGTACCGATCATGATGCGCCGCTTGACCTCCGGCCCGAAACCGGCCTCGCGGGTCAGCGACATGACCTCCTCCAGCGCCCGGGTGCCGTCGTCGCCGACCCGCAGCCCGTACCGGACCCCGTCGAACCGCGCCAGGTTCGACGAGCACTCGCTCGGCGCGATCAGGTAGTACGCCGGCAGCGCGTAGGTGAAGTGCGGGCAGGACACCTCGACGACCTCGGCGCCGAGCTTGACCAGCGCCTCGACCGCCTCGCGCACGGCCGCGGCCACGCCGGGCTCGGTACCGTCGCCGCCGAACTCCCGGACCAGGCCGATCCGCACCCCGGCCAGGTCACCGGTCGCGCCCTGCCGGGCCGCTTCGACGACCGGGGGCGCGGGCGCCGGGATCGAGGTGGAGTCGCGCGGGTCGTGGCCGGCGATCACCGCGTGCAGGAGGGCAGCGTCCTGGACCGTACGGGCGCACGGTCCGGGGGTGTCCAGGCTTGACGAGAAAGCCACGAGTCCGTACCGGGAGGTGCCGCCGTAGGTCGGCTTCACCCCGACGGTGCCGGTGACCGCACCGGGCTGGCGGATCGAACCCCCGGTGTCGGTACCGATGGCGAGCGGGGCCTCGTACGCGGCCAGCGACGCCGCGCTTCCGCCACCTGAGCCACCCGGGATCCGGCTCAGGTCCCAGGGGTTGTACGTCGGCCCGAAGGCGGAGTACTCCGTCGACGAGCCCATCGCGAACTCGTCCATGTTCGTCTTGCCGAGGATGACCAGGCCGGCATGGCGCAGCCGGGTGACGACGGTCGCGTCGTAGGGTGGGCGCCAGCCTTCGAGGATCTTCGAGGCACAGGTGGTCGGTACCCCCTTGGTGGTGAGCACGTCCTTGACCGCGACCGGTACCCCCGCCAGAGGTCCCGGGTTGTCGCCCACCGCCAGGCGGGCGTCGACGGCAGCCGCGGCGTCCAGCGCGCCCGCCTCGTCGACGTGCAGGAAGGCGTGCACCCGCTCGTCCACGGCGGCGATCCGGTCCAGATGCGCCCGGGTGACCTCGACCGACGAGACCTCGCGGGCGGCGATCAGCGCGGCCAGCTCGGCGGCCGGCTTGCGGGTCAGGTCGCCGCGCCTCGCTCCGCTCACGCCTCCTCCTCCAGGATCCGCGGAACCCGGAACCGTCCGTCCTGGGGATCCGGCGCGCCGGACAGCGCTTCCTCCTGCGTGAGGCAGGGTACCTCGACGTCGTCGCGCAGCACGTTGCTGAGCGGTACGGAGTGCGAGGTCGGCGGGATGTCCGCGGCGGCCACCTCGCCGACCCGGGCGACCGCCTGGAGGATCACGTCGAGCTGGCCGGCGAACACGTCCAGTTCCTCGTCGGTCACGGCCAGGCGGGATAGTCGCGCCAGGTGGGCGACCTCCTCGCGGGAGATGGTGGCCATCGAACGCCCCCTATGTCTGGTTCTTCGGGCTGGTCCCGCGCAGCGTCGCATGCGCGCGGCGACTCCGGGAAGTCTATTTGCCCGGCGCGGGCGGCCCTCTGGTGGGTGCGGCGGCGGGGCCGTCCCCACCGAAATCGGGTCTTGTCGATCGGTGTCGTGATCTCTAGGCTCTCTCGCGGCGCCCGCCTACCCGAGAGGACCGCGATGCTACGCCGCAAGGGCATCTGGTTGACCGCCGTCGTTGCCGGGGCCCTGCTGGTCCCCGCCGCCGTCGCCCTGGCACAGCCGGGCTCGCGACCGGCGCCGCGCCCGGTACCGGCACCGCCCTTCGCGCACCCGGGCGTGCTGGTCAGCCGGGCTCAGCTCGACTTCGTGCGGGGCCGGGTGCAGGCCGGCGCCCAGCCGTGGCGGTCGGCGTTCGACCGGATGCGGGCCAGCTCCTATGCCTCGCTGTACCGGGTGCCCAGGCCGCGCGCGACCGTGGAGTGCGGCTCCCACTCCAACCCGAACTACGGCTGCTCCGACGAGCGCACCGACGCCCTGGCCGCGTACGCCGACGCGCTCACGTGGTACCTGACCCGGGACGCGCAGTACGCGCACGCGGCCATCCGGATCATGGACGCCTGGTCGGCGGTGCTGAGGACGCACACCAACAGCAACGCGCCGCTGCAGACCGGCTGGGCCGGCGTCGGCTGGTCCCGGGCGGCCGAGCTGATCAAGTGGACGTACCCCGCCGGCTGGCCCAACGCCGCCCGGTTCGCCACCATGCTGCGCACCGTCTACCTGCCCGTGCTCGCGGCCGGCTCGGGCGCCAA
>JBKPCQ010000337.1:0-8953 GCA_046727455.1 Actinomycetota bacterium
CTCCCGATCGGGGGGTACCGGAGGCCGAGGCGCGCCGCCTCGACCCACCGGCCGCGGGCCGGCGCGCACACCACGCGTACCGCGTCGACCGCGGCCTCGTCGGCGAACAGCGCGGCGAGCACCGCGACCGGCTCGTGCCACCGGCCCGGCGGCTGCTGGTCCAGGTACCGCACCTCGACGTACCCGCGCGGGCGCACCGGCGGGAACAGCGTGCTGAGGTGGTAGTCCAGGTCCGCGTGTGCCGGTGGCGGGCCGAGCGCGCCGCCGATCCAGTCGGCGAAGCTCACCCCGGCCGGACATCGCCAGGGCGCGCCGTCGCGGCGCACGCACAGCACGGGCGCCCGAAGCGCGTACCGGGCCCAGTCGCGCGCCGGATCGCCGGTGCCGTCCGGCACCGGACCGGTGCGGGCCGGGTCCATCCCGAGCCACGCGCGCATCCGGGTGGACGCCCAGCCGGTGCCGCCCGAGTTGGCGAACAGCGCCACCAGTACCGGCCCGAGCGCGTGCAGCGCGGCCCAGCGGGCCGGTACCCGGTCCGGCGTGCCGGCGTCGAGGCAGACCTGGAGCGCGGCGGTGCTGCACATCATCGTCCGGCCGTGCGGCCCGTGCCGGGCGAAGGCGACCGCCATCGCGTCATACCGCGGGGTGCGCAGCAGGCGCCGGGGTGGCCGGTACGGGTCGGTGGCGCGGTACCCGAGCCGCAGTCCGGCACGGGCCAGCAGCCCGGTCAGGTACCGGATGTCCGCGCTCACCATGGCGTGCAGTACCGCCAGGGATCCATGGGGTTGAGTGGAGATCTCGACCTGCCCGCCGGGCTCGACAGTGAGGGCGTTCCCACTGGGCAAGGGCAGGGAGTGGGCTTGCGGGTCCAATGTGGACGGTGTGTGCGGGTGCAGCGCGCGAGCCAGCAGTGCGGGGTTGAGCGGCCGGCTCGGGTCATCGGCGTGGTGGACGGTCCATTCCAGCTCGATTCCCGTGCGGGCGGGTGGGCCGGTCTTGAAGCAGATGCCGGCGACGTACTCCTCCGACTGGTCCAGGCCGCGCAAGGCGGTGTCCAGGCGGCAGTCCCGCCGGCGGGTGAGATGCACAGTCATGGCACCCACCCTACTTTGCTGCAATTGATGTGCAACAGCGAAACCGGGGCGACCAGGCGGGTCGCCCCGGTTCGCTACGTGGGATTCGTCAGCCGTACACCTCCAGTTCGTAGATCCGCGCGGCACCGCCGGTACCGCTTCCTTGTTCTGCCTGAAGGACGTTGAGCCGCACGAAGCGGGCGGTGGCCGTGAACCCACTGTCCGTGACATCTGCCGTGTTCCCGCGGACCTGGGCCACGGTCGTGAAGGCCGAGCCGTCGGTGGAGACCTGGACGTCGAAGTCCCGGGTGTTCCAGCCGTCGAACTCGTTGCCGGCGCCGGCGTGCCGGACCGTCACGTGGGTCAGCGCCATCGCGGAGCCGAGGTCCACCCGGAGGAACTTGGTGGCGGCAAGCGAGCACCACTTGTCGCCGGTACCGCCGGACACCGAGCCGTTGACCGCCTTGGCCGGCGTCTCGTCGCCGTTGCACGGGGTCGATCCGGTCGCCGGCTTGTTCAGCGCCAGGTTCCCGCCGGGCGGCGGAGGCGGCGGGGCGGTGCCGCCGTACGCCTCGAACTCGTAGACGCGCGCGGCGGGGTCGCCGCTCGACGTGGGCGTGATGACGTTGAGCCGGATGTACCTGCCACGCGTGGTGACCGCGTGGTCGGTGACCGACGCGGTGTTGCCACGGGCCTGGACCACGGTGGTGAAGCTGGTGCCGTCGGTGGAGACCTGGATGTCGAAGTCGCGGGTGTTCCAGTCGGTGGACTCCCCACCGGCTCCCGCGTGGCGGACGGTGAACTTCGCCAGGTTCTGTGCGGAGCCCAGGTCCACCTGGAGGAACTTGGTACCGCTGGCCAGCGAGCACCACTTGTCGCTGTTGCCGCCGGAGACCGAGCCGTTGACCGCCTTGGCCGGCGTCTCGTTGCCGTTGCACGGGGTGGAGCCGGTGGCCGGCCGGTTCAGCGCCAGGTTCCCGGTCGGCGGTGGCGGCGGAGGCGGCGGGCCGCCGGTGTCGTACGACGGTGGCGCGTCGTTCGGGCCGGTACCCCACGAGCTGGGCGACGAGCCGAGCGTGTAGTTCACCGTGCCGCCGGTCGTGAAGATGGCGCCGGGGATCCAGGTCTTCGTCTGCGAGGCGCCGTTGACGGAGAGGGACTGGATGTAGAAGTTGTTGCCGCCGGCCTGCGGCGCGTCGACGGTGATGGTGTTGCCGCTCATCAGGTGGATCAGCACCTGGGTGAACAGCGGAGCGTTGAGGGTCACGTCGGTGGTACCGAGGTTCTCCGGGTAGATGCCCATGCTCGCCCAGACGTACTGCGCGCTCATCGTGCCCAGGTCGTCGTTGTTCGGGAAGGTGCAGCAGTCGTTGGCGTAGGTGGTGGTCAGCCAGCGGTGCACCACCTCCTGGGTGTGCGACGGCATGCCGGTCCAGTTGTAGAACCACTGCTGGCCCTGGGAGAACTCGTTGGTCAGCAGCGCGCGCAGCGGGGTCTCCCCGTCGAAGCTCTGGAACATGCTGTCCAGCAACGAGTTGGTCGTGGCCGTGCCGCCGAGCATCGCGGCCAGCGCCGGCTGGTCGTTGGGTACCTGGAACCGGTACTGGGTGGCCGAACCCTCCACGTAGTTGTCCGTGTCCGACGGGCTGACGTGGACGAACTGGCCGCCTGCGTGGCGTGGCGAGAGCAGGCCGGTCTGCGGGTCGAGGATGTTCTTCCAGTTCAGCGAGCGGTGCAGCAGGAAATCGGCGTCGGTGTTGTCGCCGAGCGCGGCCGCGAGGCGGGACAGCGCGAAGTCCTCCTGGGTCCACTCGATCGTCAGCGACGGGTCGTCCGGCACGTACCCGAGCCGGTCGTACGTCGACGTGGCGCCGCGGATCCGGTTGTCGGTCCGGGCCTGGTGCACCAGGTCCTGGAGCAGTTGCGTGTCGTCGGCGCTGCGGGCGCCGAACGCGTGGTACTGCGCGACGATCGCCGGTGCCGAGTCACCGATCATCACCCCGTTGAAGGAGTTCATGAAGCCCCACTGCGGGATCGCGCCGGCCTGCTGGAACGCCTGCATGAGGGAGGTACCCATGTCGCCGGTCTCGCGGGGTGCGAGCAGCGCGGCCAGCGACGCCTCGTTGTGGTAGATGTCCCAGCCGGAGAAGTTCTCGTAGTGCGCCTGCTGTCCCGGGATGACGGTGTGCAGTCTGTTGTCGTAGCCCAGGTACTGGCCGTTGACGTCGCTGACCACGTTGGGGTGGTTGAGGATGTGGTACAGGTTCGAGTAGAAAATGGTGCGCTGGTCGGCGGTACCGCCGGCCACCTCGATCTTCGACAGGTACGTGTTCCACGCGGCGTGCGTCGCGGCGCGTACCCCGTCGAAGTCGAAGTCGGGGATCTCCGCCTGCCAGTTCGCCTTCGCGTTGGCGTCGCTCACGAACGACACGCCGACCTTCGCCTGGAGCACGCGGTCGCCGGTGGTGTTGAAGGTCAGGAAGATGGCGTCCGGCCCGCCACCGAGGATCTGGCTCGCCGTGAACGGGTGGTCGAACACCATGTCGAAGTGCACCACGTAGGTCGCGGAGTCACCGCAGAAGTGGCCGCTGGTGGTGTTTCCGATCACCTCGGTGTTACTGACGATCCGGGCCGAGCTGGGGTCGCCGGCCCGCTGGTTCTGGCTGTCCCGCAGCTTGATGAGCAGCGCCGCCTGGGTACTGGCCGGATAGGTGATCCGGGCGATCCCGGCGCGCTGGGTGGTGGTCAGCTCGGTCTGGATCTGCCCGCCGCTGCTCTTCGCCGAGAAGTACCCCGCCGTGGCGACCTCGCTGCCGTGGTCGTAGGAGGCCAGGGTGCCGTTGACGTTGCCCGGCGCGCCGCCGACCATCGGCAGGATCGGGTCGTCGCCCATCGCGCCGCAGCCCGGGCCGGCGAGGTTGGTCAGCGCGTACCCGCGCAGCCGGTTGTCGCCGTGGTCGTAGTTGCCCCCGGCGGACCGGTTGTTCGTGTTCGGACTCCACTGGATCAGGCCGAACGGGGCCTGGGCGCCGGGGAAGTCGTCGCCGATGCCGGTCTGCACGATGGTGTTGACCATCGACGCCGGGTCGTTCACCAGGGCGGCCCGCGGCGCGGCCAGGGCGATCCGGCCGAGCCCGCCCGCGGCGAGCAGCAGCACGGTGGCCGAGACGACCACCAGCACAGGCCGTACCGGTCTCCGATGTCTCATGACGCCCTCTCTCTCCAGACAGGACAACGTTGTCAGATACTCTGACCTTAGCGATCAGAATGATCGTCGTCGATGCCTGCGAGGGTTGGGCAGGGGCCGCGAAATTTCGCGCCTGAGCGGGCGCGGAGATCACGAGTTGCCGGCAGATCCCGAAGTCCCACTCCGGGATCTGCCGGGAAACGGCGATCTCCCGGCTAGATCGACATCCGCGCCACGTGGCGCATCTTGTTCATGGCGTCCAGCGCCGCCACCTTGTACGACTCGGCCAGCGTCGGGTAGTTGAACACGGTGTCGACGAGGTAGTCGATGGTACCGGCGCAGCCCATCACGGCCTGTCCGATGTGGACGATCTCGGTGGCTCCGGTGCCGAAGACGTGTACGCCCAGCAGGCGCCGGTCGTCGGGCGAGACGAGCAGCTTGAGCATGCCGTACGAGTCCCCGATGATCTGCCCGCGGGCCAGTTCCCGGTACCGGGCGATGCCGACCTCGAACGGGGTCCGGCTCTCGGTCAGCTCGTCCTCGGTACGCCCGACGAAGCTGATCTCCGGGATGCTGTAGATGCCGATCGGCTGGAGCCCGTGCATGTCGTGCGCCGGTTCCTCGAAGGCGTGGTGCGCGGCGAGCCGCCCCTGCTCCATCGACGTGGACGCGAGGGCCGGGAAGCCGATGACGTCGCCGACCGCGTAGATGTGCGGTACCGCCGTCTGGTAGTGCTCGTTGACCGCGATCCGGCCGCGCGCGTCCACGGACAGCCCGGCCTTCTCCACGTCGATGAGGTCGGCGGTGCCCTGCCGGCCCGCGGAGTACATGACGGTATCGGCTGGGATCCGCTTGCCGCTCTCCAGGACCGCGATGGCCCCGCGCGGATGGCGCTCGACCGAGGAGACCGCCTCGCCGAACCGGAAGGTCACCGCGAGGTCGCGCAGGTGGTACTTGAGCGCCTCGACGATCTCCAGGTCGCAGAACTCCAGCATCCGCTCGCGCCGCTCGACCACGGTCACCTTCGCGCCGAGCGCGGCGAACATCGACGCGTACTCGATGCCGATCACCCCCGCGCCGACCACGACGAGCGACTGCGGCACCCGGTCCAGGTCCAGGATCCCGTCGGAGTCGATGATGGTCTGCTCGTCGAAGTCGACGGTGTCCGGCCGGGCCGGCCGGGTGCCGACAGCGATGATCACCTTCTCCGCGGTGAACCGGCTCTCGTGGCCGGTGCCGTCGTCGATCACGATGGTGTGCGGATCCTGGAACCGGGCCGTGCCGGTATGCAACCGCACGTGGTTGCGGGCGAGCTGGTTGCGGATCACGTCGATCTCCCGGCCGACCACGTGCTGGGTGCGCGAGGTGAGGTCGGCCACCGTGATGTCGTCCTTGACCCGGTAGCTCTGGCCGTACATCTCCCGCTGGCTCAGGCCGGTCAGGTACAGCACCGCCTCGCGCAGCGTCTTGGACGGGATCGTGCCGGTGTTGATGCACACCCCGCCGATCATGTGGCGCTTTTCCACGACCGCGACCCGCCGGTCCAGCTTGGCCGCGGCGATGGCCGCCTTCTGTCCGCTCGGGCCGGACCCGAGCACGAGGAGGTCGTAGTCGTACACGGGTTCAGTCTCGCATCGGCGGGGCGGTCGGGCGATGGCCCGCGCAGGTCAACCTGGCGCCCGCGGGGTACCACCTGTCATGATCGCCGGATGGACGTCACCGCCGTCCGGGACAGGCTGGTCGCGGTCTACCGCGCCGCCGCCGACCCGGTGCGGGCCGAGGGGACCCGGGCGTACATGCGTGACCAGTTCCCGTACCTGGGCATCGCGACCGCGCGGCGGCGCGCGCTGTCCCGCGAGGTGCTCGACGGGACCGGCGCACCGACCGTGCCGGAGCTGCGCGACCTGGCCCTCGCCTGCTGGGAGCTGCCCGAGCGGGAGTACCAGTACTTCGCCTGCGATCTGCTCGTCCGGTACGCGCGCGGGCTCGACGCCGGGTTCCTGCCCACCGTGCGCCGGCTGGTCACCACGAAGTCGTGGTGGGATACCGTCGACGCGCTCGCCAGCAGGGTGGTGGGCCCGATCATCGCCGGGCACCCGGCGGCCGTGTCCACGATGGACAGCTGGCTCATGGACGACAACCTGTGGCTGGCCCGCACCGCGATCCTGCACCAGCTCACGTACAAGCGGGACACCGACACCGAGCGGCTCTTCCGGTACTGCCTGGCCCGCGCCGACCACCGCGACTTCTTCATCCGCAAGGCGATCGGCTGGGCGCTGCGGCAGTACGCGTGGACCGACCCGGCGGCGGTACGGCGGTTCGTCGCCGCACACGCCGCCGAGCTGTCCCCGCTGTCGGTCCGGGAGGCGACGAAGAATCTCAGGTCGCCCGCGGCACCACGATGACCGGGCTGCGGGCCCGCCGCACCAGCCGGGTGGAGACGCCACCGAGCAGGACCCGCCGCGCCGGCCCGTACCCGCGCGAGCCGCAGAAGAGCACGTCCACGTCGTCCGGGCCGAGCTCCGCGAGCGTGTCCACGACCTCGCCGGTCAGCACCTCACCGGTCGCGCGGATCTGCGGCGGTACCCCGGCCAGGGCCTGGTCGAGCGCCTGCTGGAAGCTCTCCCGCGCGGTTCGCGCGTAGGCCCGCTCCGACTCCGCGCCGATGAACAGCGGCATCACCTCGGCCTCGCCTGGCACCACGGTGTACAGCCGCAGTTCCGCGCCGGTCGCGGCGGCGAACCGCACCGCGAAGTCCAGGGCGGCCTCGGCCTCGGCGGTGTCGATATGGCCGACGCCGACCCAGGCAACCCCGTCGAGCCGGCGGTTGCGCATCCCCGACGGCGCCACCGCCACCGGGCACACGCTGCCGGACAGCAGCCGGTCGGCGGTGCTTCCGGCGAACAGCCGCTCCTCCGGCCCGGTGGACCGCGAGCCGACCACGACGAGCGCGGCCTCCACCGCCTCAGCGAGGTCGTGCAGCCCGTGCGCGGCCGAGGACGAGGCGACCAGGCGGTACCCGACGGTCTCGGACTCGCCCGCGAGCGCCTGCCGCGCCTCGTCGAGGATCTCCTCGGCCAGCCGGTGCCGGTCGGCCACCCACTCGGCGTCGACCCGCCCGATCCCGATCGGGGCCGGGTCGGGGTGGACCACGGCGACGATCGCGTTCACCTTCAGCGCGCGCGCGAACCAGCCGCCCAGCGCCAGGGCGTCCAGCCCGCACGGGGTGCCGTCGAACCCGATGACGACCGGCCCGAACCCGGCGCCCTCAGCCATCGGTACCCCGACCCTCCGTGGGCTGCGCCGGAAGCGACGCGCCCCCGCGCAGCCGAGAGTGCCGGTACCCGTACAACCAGTAGATCACCATGCCGACGGCCAGCCACACGGCGAACCGGACCCAGGTCAGCCACGGCAGGTCCTTCATGAGGTACACCGCGAACAGGACACCGAGTATCGGGAGGAGCGGGGACCACGGGACCCGGTACGGCCGGGGCATGTCCGGCTTGGTCCGGCGCAGGATGATCACGCCGATGTTGACCAGGACGAACGCGAACAGCGTACCGATGTTCACCAGCTCGACGATCTGGCCCAGCGGGACGAAGGCGGCGAGGACCATGATCAGCAGCCCCAGCCCGATGGTCAGCCGGGCCGGCGTCCCGTACCGCGGGTGCACGTCGGCGAACCGGGGCGGCAGCAGCCCGTCCCGGCACATCGCGAAGAAGATGCGGGTCTGGCCGTACATGATGACGAGGACGACGCTGGTGATCGCGATGAGCGCGCCGAGCGCCACGATCCACGCCGCCCAGGAGAGGCCGGCGCCGCTGCTGAGCGCGTCCGCGAGCGGCGCGTCGCCCTTGGCGAGCTGGTCCGCCGAGGCGATCCCGAACGCCGCGATCGAGGTGAGGATGTAGAACAGCGTGCAGATGGCCAGCGAGCCGATGATCGCCATCGGCAGGTCGCGCTCCGGCTGGCGGGCCTCCTCGCTGCCGGTGGACACCGCATCGAACCCGATGAACGCGAAGAATATGATCGCGGCGGCGGACGTGATGGCGCTGGCGCCGTGCGGCAGGAACGGGTGGAAGTTCGCCGTGCTGAAGTTGAACAGCGCCACGACGATGAAGAACGTCAGGATCACGAGCTTCACCACGACCATGGCCATGTTGGTCCGGGCGCTCTCCCGCACCCCGAGGACGAGCACGAACGTGATCGCGAGCACGATGAACACGGCCGGCAGGTTGAAGATCCCGCCGTCGGACGGCGACTGCGAGATCGCCTGCGGCAGCTTGAAGCCGAAGGCCGCGTCGAAGAAGGCGTTGAGGTTGCCGCCCCAGCCGACCGCGACCGCCGCGACGGAGACGCCGTACTCGAGGATCAGGTCCCAGCCGATGATCCAGGCGACCAGCTCGCCCAGGGTCGCGTACGCGTAGGTGTAGGCGCTGCCGGACACGGGGATCGACGAGGCGAGCTCGGCGTAGGACAGCGCGGAGAACACGCACGCGACCGCGGCGAGGACGAAGGACAGGATGACCCCCGGGCCGGCGAGGATCGCCCCCTTCCCGATGACCACGAAGATGCCGGTACCGATGATCGCACCGACCCCCATGGCGGTCAGCTGGCTCGCGCTGACCGCGCGCTTGAGCTCGTGCCCGGCTTCGTGCGTCTCCGTAACCAGTGTGGTGACGTCCCGCACGGC
>JBKPCQ010000338.1:0-21736 GCA_046727455.1 Actinomycetota bacterium
GGGCTGCGCCGGCAGCGGCCGCCGGCCGCGGCGCTCGCCGCCGCGCTGGGCGAGGCGGACGGTACGCCCGCGCCGCTGGTCTGCTTCGGCGCCGGCTGGTGAGCTACACGCGGGCGGGCTCCGGGTTCGAGTTGACGGCCACCCACCGGTCGGTGCGCGCCGACTCGTACATCGCCGCCACCACCCGCTGGCTCACCAGCGCGGACGGCCCGTTGGCCAGCGGCTGGCGGCCGGCGGCGAACGCGTCGACCGCGTCCTCCAGCAGGCTGCGGTGCCAGGCGGTCGGCATCGCGGACGGGTCGACCACGGTGGACGCGGCGGGATCGGCCACCAGGACCTCGGGATCCAGGTCCGGCGATGGGTAGTGCACGAGGTCGGCGCCGCGCAGCAGGGCGGTGCCGGCGGTACCGGAGACGCACAGCTCCTCGTCCCGGCCCGGGTAGGCGGCGACCGTGGCGTAGACCGGCACCAGCCGGCCCGCGCCGTAGTCCATCACGCCGGTGAGCGTGTCCTCGGCCTCCATCGGCTGCACCACCCGACCCGCGTGGGCGCGTACCTGGAGCGGCACGCCGACCACCGAGATGAACAGGTCGAGCGTGTGGATCGCCTGGGTGATGAGCACGCCGCCGCCGTCGCGGGCGTACGTGCCGCGGCCCGGCTCGTCGTAGTACTCCCGCGCGCGCCACCACGGCACGCTGACGGTACCGCCGGTGAATGCGCCCAGTTTGCCCGACTCCGCGAGGGAGCGCAGCGCCCGCCCGGCCGGCTTGTACCGGTGCTGCAGCACCACCGCGAGCCCCACCCCACCGGTCCGGGCCAGCTCGACCAGCTCCTCGGCGCGGTCCAGCCGGGCGTCGATCGGCTTCTCCACGACGATGTCGATCCGCCGGGCCACCGCCTCGCGGGCGATGTCCAGGTGGGTGTCCGACGGCGACGCGATGATCGCGAAGTCGGCGCCGTGCCGCAGGGCCTCGTGCGCCGGCCAGTCCACCCGCGCGTCCGGGAACATGGCCAGCGCCCTGGCGCGGCGCTTCGGGTGCGCCGTCACGACCGCCGTCACGTGGCAGCCCATCTGCCGCAGCGCCCGCAGGTGGGCACCGGCGGCGAAGCCGGCGCCGATCACCACCACGCGCAGGTCCTGGTACAGCCCGGCGCTCACCGCCCACCGCCTCCTCGGGTGTCCATGATGGACCTTGAGATGATCAACCGCTGGATCTCGCTGGTGCCTTCATAGATTGTGGTGATCCGGGCGTCGCGGTACAACCTCTCCGCCACGCAGCCCTCGATGTATCCGGCCCCCCCGAAGACCTGCACCGCGGTCGAGGCGTGCCGCAGGCATGATTCAGAAGCGTACAGCTTCGCCATCGCGCACGCCGTGGCGGCGTCGGGCGCGCCGGCGTCCAGCAGCCGCGCGGCATCCTCGGCCAGCAGCAGCCCGGCACGGTACTCGGTGTACGCGTCGGCGAGCGGGAACGCGACCGCCTGGTTGGCGCCGATCGGGCGGCCGAACGCCACCCGGATCTCCGCGTGGGACGCCGCCGCGGTCAGCGCGGCCCGGCTGATCCCGAGCGACAGGCCGGCGATGCCGAGCCGGCCCTTGGCCAGTACCCCCGTCATGTACCGGAGCCCGCCGCCCACCTCGCCCAGCAGGGCGGCGCCGGGCAGCCGCACGTCCTCGAACCGCAGCCCGCCCACCTGGCTGGCCCGCTGGCCCAGCTTGCGCTCCTTGTACATCCGGGTGACGCCGTGCTGGTCGAGGTCCACGAGGAAGACCGACATCCCGGTCTCGCCGGTCCGGGCGAGGACCACGGCGTAGTCCGCGACCGGTGCGTTGTGGATGTAGACCTTCTCCCCGTCCAGCCGCCAGTCGCCGTCGTCCGGCCGGGCGCGGGTCGCGAGGCCGCGCAGGTCCGACCCGGCCTGCGGCTCGGTCAGCGCGTAGGCGCAGAACCTCTCCGCGGCGAGCACCGGCGTGAGGTACCGCTCCCGCTGCTCGGCCGTGCCGTACCGGGCCAGCAGGCTGGACACCAGCTCGACGAGGCCGCACTGGTCGGCCACTGACGCGTACCCGAAGCTGAGCCCCTCCATCACGTGCAGGTAGTCCAGGGCTCGGGCGCCGGTGCCGCCGAACTGCTCGGGGACGGTGATGCCGAACAGGTCCAGGGCGGCCATCCGGCGGTAGAGGTCGGCGGGGAAGCTGGCCTGCGCGTCCAGGTCGGCCACGATCGGGGCGACCTCCCGGGCGACGAACGCCGCGACCAGGTCGCGGATCGGCTTGCTGTCGTCGCCGACCGCGGAACGGTCCACTGTGGACGGTACCGGCATCAGCCCTCCCCCGCGGGCGCGACCGGGCGGAAGACCCCGGACGGCATCGGGCGGACCTCGCGGATGACCGGCACGAAGCCCATGTGCGGTAGGATGTCCCGCTCGATGCTGACCCCGTCGGCGACCTCGACGAGGGCGACCCCCTCGGGGGTGAGCCGGAACACCGCGCGCTCGGTGACGTAGACCGCGGACCGCTGCTCGGACAGCGCGAACGGGCCGGAGTAGGTGATCTCGTCGACGCGGGGTACCAGCTTGCGGACCGCGCCCTCCCGGACGATCCGCAGGCTCCCGTCGCCGACCTCGGCACGCAGCCCCTTGGCCGTGAAGGTGCCGCAGAACACCGCTTTCCGGGCGTGCTGCGAGATGTCGATGAACCCACCCGGGCCGACGACCCGGTCACCGAACCGGCTCACGTTGACCGAGCCGGTCGCGTCGACCTGTGCCATGCCGAGGCAGCACGCGTCGAGCAGGCCCATGGCGAACAGCTCGAACTGGGTCGTCGAGGCCAGCCGCGCGGTCGGGCCGTGCGCGACGCCGAACAGCGGCCCGGACTCCGGGATCCCGTTGAACAGGCCCTGTTCGATGGCGAGGGTGACCTCGCCCAGCCGGTCCTGCCCGGCGAGCACGTCGACGACCTCGGCGGCCACCCCGAACCCGACGTTGACGACCGCGCCGGGCTCGACCTCCAGCGCCGCCCGGCGGGCGATGGCCGCGCGTACCGGATCGGCCAGGCCCGCTGGCGGTGCCTCGCCCGGCGCCCGGCCGGTCAGCGTCGGGTCGTACTCGGCCGCGTACGTCTGCCACTGTCCGGGCACGACGACGACCGCGTCGACGAGCGGTCCGGGTACCACCACCTCGCCCGGTGGCAGCGGATCGGGGCGCTCCCGCTTCACCTGCGCCAGGACGGTACCCCCGCAGGCGCGGGCGGCCCGGGCGACGGCGAGCACGTCGAGCACGGCCGGCTCGTCGGCGCAGCCGATGTTGCCCAGCGGGTCGACCTCGGTACCGCGGATCAGCCCCACGTCGACGCGCATCGGCCGGTAGTGCAGGTACTCCCGGCCGTCCAGCTCGACCAGGCCGACCAGCTCCTCGGGCGCGGCGTTGTTGGCCCGCCCACCGGTCTGCCGGGGATCGACGAACGTGTGCAGCCCGGTGCGCGTGATGAGTCCCGGGCGGCGCGCCCCGATCTCGCGCAGCAGCAGGCTGATCGCGCCGGACGGCCACACGTACGCCTCGATGGCGTCGCGCGCGGCCAGCTCCATCATGCGCGGCGACCAGGTCCAGTGACCGCCGATGACCCGCTTCGTCAGGCCCTCGTGGGCGAAGGTGTTGGTGCCGCGCCGGTCCCGGTCGCCGATCCCGAACGCGTGCAGGAACGTCAGCCCGCGCGGCTGGCCGGCGCGCAGGAACCGGGCCTCCAGCGCGGCGAGCAAGGCGTCGGGCTCCAGCACCCCGCCGCCGGACCCGGTGACCGCGACGGTCGCGCCGTCCGGGATGCGCTCCACCGCCTCGGCGGCACCCAGTCGTGACGGTTTCATGCGGCGGCCCTCGGACGCTTCCCGGCCGGTGGCGCCGTGGACTGGCGGATCACCGGCTCGGCGGCGAGGACGGTACGCGCGCCGGGGCGGTCGCCGTGCAGCAGGCCGCTCATCGCCTTCCACGCCACCGAGCCGACCTGCTCCTGCGGGCTGCGCACGGTGGTCAGCGGCGGCGTGACGTAACGGGAGTACGGGATGTCGTCGTATCCGGTGACGGACAGGTCGGCCGGCACCCGTACCCCGTGCTCGGCGAGCCCCACCATCACGCCGATCGCGACCAGGTCGTTGTACGCCAGCACCGCGGTGGCGCCGCTGCGCAGGATCTCCGGTACCGCCGCGTGCCCGGCCTCCATCGTTGCGCCCACCCGGATCGCGGTGACGTCCAGCTCGTGCCGGGCCTGGACGCGGACCGCCCGCCAGCGCTCCTTGCTGTGCCACGACCGCAGCGGACCCTGCAGGTACGCCACCCGCCGGTGGCCCAGCTCGGCCACGTGGCTGGCCAGCCGGCGCATCGCCGGGTAGCTCTCCACCGCCACCTGGGTCACCGGGAGGCGGTCGACGAGCCGGTTGAGCACGAGGACCGGCTTGCCCTGGCCGACGAGCTGGCGCAGCACGTTCGTCGGTGCCCGCGGGGAGGCCAGGATCAGGCCGTCGGTCTGGTGCAGCAGGTTCCCGGCCAGCTCCCGCTCGGCGACGAGGTTCTCGTCGGAGTCGGCCACGATCAACCGGTACCCGTCGCGCTCGGCGTCGTGCAGCATCCGCTTGACGAGGATGTAGAAGTAGTGGTTGGCGAGGTTGGGGACGAGCACCCCGACCAACCGGGTACGACCGCTGGCCAGGCTCCGCGCCACCGAGTGTGGCGTGTAGCCCAGCCGCCGCACGCTTGCCTGGACCCGCTCCGCCAGCGTCGGTGAGACGCTGGCGGAGCCGGCCAGAACCCGGGAGACCGTGGCCACCGAGACCCCCGCGTCACGCGCGACGTCGCGGATCGTCAGCCGGTCGCCCACCGTGCGGCCGTCCCCGGCCGGAGCCATTACTTCCCGCCCCAGTCCTGCGGGAAGCCGGGCATCTGGGTGCAGCCGCAGGAGGAGAAGAACAGCGGCGGCATGCCCGGGATGATCCACTTGTCGAGGTTCTCATCGGTGATCACCGGCTGGGGCAGGACCCATTCCTTCGGTACCTGCTTGCCGGACAGGATGTAGGTGGCCGCGATGACCGCGGTGCGCCACTGGTACACCGGGTACGTGGGGGCGATCCCGGGCAGCTTGTCCTTCTTCCACAGGTTCAGGAAGTCCTGCTGGTCCTCGCCTGACAACGGCGGTACCTTCTTGCCGGCGTCCTGGAACGCCTCGGCCGTCGCGACGCTCGCGAACCCGGCGTCCAGCCAGACCGCGGCGAGGTCGGAGAAGCGCTGGATGTAGTCGCTGACGATGCTCTTCGCCTTGGCCGGGTCGGCGTTGTTGAACTCCACGCCGACCACGTTGACGCCGGCCTTGTCGAAGGCGATCTTCGCGCCGGCCCACCGGTTCTCCAGTACGTCGACGCCGGGCAGGATGCGCAGCGCGAGGACCTTGCCGCCCTTGCCCACCTTCCCCGCGATGAACTCGGCCGAGGCCGTGCCGAACGCGTATCCGCCGATCGGGTGCACGAAGCTCACCGGGCAGTTGGTGGTCACCCCACGGTCGAACACGACCACCGGTACGCCGGTCTGGCAGGCCCGCTCCACGGCCGGCGTCAGCGCGGCTGTCGTGTTCGGCGACACGATGATCGCGTCACAGCTCTTGGTCTGCAGGTCGGCCAGGTCGGAGATCTGCTTGTCGTCCTTGCCGCCAGCATCCACGATGGTGAATTCGCCGATCTCCGGGTGGAGCTTCACCTCGGCCTTCATCGTGGTCAGGCCGGTCTGCCGCCACGGGTTGTCGTTGGCGGCGTTGGAGAAGCACAGGTGCCACTTCTTGCCGGGCTTGGCGTACTTACCGGTGTCCACCATGGACGGTTCGATCATCTGGACCCAGGGCGTCGCGGAATCGCCCTGCGGGGTCATGGTGCGCTGGGCCATCTGCTTGTCGTAGTCGGCCTGGCTGAAGAACTTGAACTGGTTGTTGGCGGCGGCGGAGCTGGCCGCTCCGCTCGGCCCCGCACCGCCGCTCGGTTTGGTGGAGCTGCAGCCGCCGGCCACGAGGGCCAGGGCCGCGAGGACCGCGGTGAGTGTGGTGCGTGGTAGGGGCATGGGGAAGAGACCACCTTTCCTAGCCTGACCGGCGCGCCCGGTATGCCGTATAGGCACCGGCCGCGATGACCAGGAGACCCTCCGCGGTGTCGCGGAGGGGCTTGGGGAAACCGAACAGGTTGAGCAGGGTGAACAGCAACTGCAGGGTCAGCGCACCGCCGACCGTGGCGGCTGTGGTACCGCGGCCGCCACCAAGCACCGCGCCGGCCAGGACGACCGTCGTGATGGCCTGGAACTCGTAGCCGGCCCCCGCGTTCGCGGAGAGCCCGGCGAACCCGGCCAGCAATATCGCCGCGACGACTGCCGACAGGCCGGACAACATGAATGTCGCGGTGCGGATCCGCCAGACGTCCACACCGGACAGCAGGGCCGCGCGTTCCCCCCCGCCGGCCGCGAACACCTGGTGGCCGAAGCGCGTGTGGTGCAGCAGCAGGGTCGCGCCCGCGACCACTGCCACGAGGATGGGTACCGCCCACGGAAGCTGGTCCACCACCGGCAGCGGGGTGATCCCGGAGCGGCCGAGCGCGCGGAGGTTCCCGGCCAGCGCCCCGGTCGGCGCGCCGCCGGTCCACAGGAACACCGCGCCGTTCAGGACGAGCGCCGAGCCGAGCGTGGTGATGAAGGACGGTACCCGCAGCAGCGTCGTGACGAGCCCGTTGGTCAGCCCGACGAAGACACCGAAGACGACCAGGAGCGGGATGACCCACCAGGTGCGGCCGGGGTCGCCGTCGCCGACCCGGGCGGCGATGACCACGCAGGCGGTGATGAGCGCGCCGACCGACAGGTCGAACTCGCCGCCCACGATGACGAACAGCTGGCCCAGGGCGAGCACCAGCAGCGGCGCGGACCGCTTGAGGAACTGCATCGCCGACGACGGCGCGATGAACTCCGGGTCGCGCCATACGACGACGACCAGCATGGCCGCGAACACCAGCCAGATCGGCGGTACGGCGGCGAGCCGGCGCCATCCCCGCGCGATGCCGGACGGCGCCGCCTCCGGGGTGTCGACCGGCGGCGGCAGGGTGTCCCGCTCGGTCATGACCGCTCGCTCCGGAAGGCGTACAGGGCGACCGCGCCGACGATGACCACACCGCGCACGAGCGTGCGCAGGAACGGGTCGGCCTGGAGGAAGTTGAACACGCTGTCGATGACGGCGAGGATCGCCACCCCGGCGAGCGGGCCGAGCAGCCGGCCCCGGCCACCGGCCAGCGCGGTGCCGCCGAGCACCACCGCGGCGATCGACTCCAGGTCGTACCCGCCGTCCGGGCCGACCCACGGCGCCCCGGCGCCGAGCCGGCTGGCCAGGAACACGCCGCTGGTCGCGGCGCACAGGCCGGACAGCACGTGGACACCGACGAGCACCCCGCCCGGGCGTACCCCGGACAGCCGCGCCGCCTCGGCATCGCCGCCGACGGCGTACACGTGGTAGCCGAAGCGGGTGCGGTGCATGAGGTACCACGCCCCGGCGACCACCGTGCCGAGCAGCAGCAGGCTGACCGGTACCCCGGCCACGACGTCGTACCCGAGCACCTGGAACTGGTCCGGTACCGACCCGGCGAAGTTGTCGAACCGCGCGTTGATCACGCCGCGCAGGATCAGCGACATGCCGAGCGTGGCGATGAACGGGTTGACCCGCAGCCGGGTGACGACCAGGCCGTTGGCGAGCCCGACCAGCGCGCCGGCCCCGAGCGCGGCACCGACGCCGAGCGGTACCCGGGCCGGGTCGCCGGCCATCACCTCCGAGGCGACGAGCGCGGCGAGGCTCACCACGTACGCGACCGACAGGTCCAGCGAGCCGGCGAGTACCACCAGCGCCTGACCCACCGTGACCAGGCCGAGGGCGACCGAGCGCTGGGCGATGTTCTGCATGTTGGCCACGGTGACGAAGCTGCCGCCGTTGACCCCGACGACGATCCAGGCGGCGACGAACACCCCGGCGAAGGTGAGCCAGATCGGCAGGCTCGACCCCTCGGGCCGGTCCGAGCGCAGGATCCGGGTCAGCTCGGCGGGCGCGGGCAGGGTTCTCATGCGCCCCCCTGCCCGGTGGCCAGCAGCAGGATGTCGTGCTCGCTCGCGCCGGCCGGCAGCTCGCCGGCGACGGTACCGGCGTGCATGACCATGATGCGGTGGCTCAGCGCGATCAGCTCGGGCAGCTCCGACGAGATCAGCAGGACCGCGGCCCCGCCCCCGGCCAGCTCCCGGACCAGCTCGTGGATGCCCGCCTTCGCGCCGACGTCCACGCCCCGGGTGGGCTCGTCGAGCAGGTACACCCGGGCCTGCGTGGCCAGCCACTTCATCAGCACGACCTTCTGCTGGCTGCCCCCGGACAGCAGCCGCGACTCGCGGCGCAGCATGATCCGCGCCAGCCCGACCCGCTCCGCCAGCCTGGCCAGCGCGGCACCCGCCTTCCGGGTCGGCCGCGCCCCCAGCGCACGTACCGCCAGCAGCGCGTTGTCCCTACCGGCGAGCGGCAGCACCAGCCCCTCGGTCTTGCGATCGGGCGTGACGAAGCCGATCCCGGCGCGGATCGCCGCGCGGGGTGACCGGATGCGCCGGCGGACCCCGTCGACCTCGACCGTCCCGGACTCGAACGGGACCGCGCCGAACACCGCACGGGCCACCTCGGAGCGGCCGGACCCGTCCAGGCCGCCGATCCCGACGATCTCCCCGCCGCGTACCTCCAGGTCGATCCCGCGCAGGTTGCGGCCGCGCCCGCCGCGCACCGCCAGGCGTACCGGGCCGGTCAGCGGCGGCTGCGCCGGCGGCCGGCTCTCCCGGTCGGCCAGCTCCCGGCCCACCATCATCTGCACGAGATCACTGGCGGTAACCGCACTTACCTCGCGGGTGTCGACGCGCCTGCCGTCCTTCAGTACAGTGACCCGGTCGGCCAGCTCGAAGACCTCGGCCAGGCGGTGGGAGATGTACAGCACGGCCATTCCCCGGGCGACCAACTGGCGCACCCGGCGGAACAGCACGGCGACCTCGCCCGGGGTCAGCGCCGCGGTCGGCTCGTCCATCACGAGGATGCGCGGCGCGTACGACAGCGCCTTCGCGATCTCGACGGTCTGCCGCTGCGCGACCGTGAGCCGGCGGACCAGCCGGCGGGTCGGGATCAGTTCCGCGTCGAGGTCGGAGAGCAGTCCCCGGGCACGCGCGTGCATGGCGCGGCGGTCGATCGACAGCCCGCGGCGCGGCTCGCGGCCGAGCAGGATGTTGTCCGCGACGCAGCGCTCCGGGAGCAGGGTGAACTCCTGGTGGATCAGGCTGATCCCGTGCGCCAGCGCCTGGTGGGGGTCGCGGAACCGGACCGGCTGCCCGTCGAGCACCAGCTCGCCGCCGTCGGGCGGGTACACCCCGCCGAGTACCTTGATCAGCGTCGACTTGCCGGCTCCGTTCGCGCCGACGATCGCGTGCACCTCGCCGCTGTGGCAGGTGAGCGACACGTCCTGGAGGACGGTCGTCCCGAAGAACCGCTTGGTGATCCGGTGCATGGACAGCACTGGATCAGCGGTGGACGACGTCATCCTCACGAGCCCCTGGTAACCGGTTTCAGTGGAAAACGCTTTCCGCCGAGTTCTACTCCTTCGTCCCGACTCGGTCAACCCTTCGGCCGGGTCCGATACGCCACCGAGACCGGAGCGCGATCCGCCGAACGGACCGGTGCGGCCGCCCTTGACCCCGCCGGGCCCCAGCAACAGAATGGCCGGAAAGCGGTTTCCCCTTCGACTTCCTCCTCGACGACGGTGAGGGTTCCATGCGGTCCGCCCAGGTCCTGTCGTACGGCAAGCCCATCGCGCTCACCGAGGTACCGGAACCGGCGGTACGCGACCCCAACGACGTGGTCGTCCGCATCGCCGGCGCCGGCATCTGCCGCACCGACGTGCACATCCTGCACGGCGAGCTGGAGGCGGCGTTCCATCCGACCCTGCCGCTGACCCTCGGCCACGAGAACAGCGGCTGGGTGCACGAGGTGGGTCCGGCGGTGACCCACCTCTCGGTGGGCGACCCGGTCATCGTGCACCCCGCCGTCACCTGCGGCCACTGCCTGGCGTGCCGCTCCGGTGCCGACATGCACTGCCCCAACTGGCGGTTCCCCGGCGTGGACGGCTGGCCGGGCGGCTACGCCGAGCTGATGCGCACCAGCGCCCGGTCGCTGGTCCGGCTCCCCGAGGGCACCGACCCGGCCCCGCTGGCCCCGCACGCGGACGCGGGGCTGACCGCCATGCACGCCGTGCGCCGGCTGGTGCCGTACACCACCCCGGCGTCGACCGTGGTCACCTTCGGCGCGGGCGGCGTCGGGCAGATCGCCCTCCAGCTCCTGCGGCTGCTCACCCCGGCCCGGCTGGTGGTCGTCGAGATCGACCCGCGCCGTGCGGAGACCGCGGCGCGGCTCGGCGCCCACCACGTCCTCGAACTGGCCCCGGCGCAGGCTGCCGACGCCGTCCGCGACCTCACCGAGGGCGTGGGCGCCAACATCGTGCTGGACCTGGTCGGCGAGGGCGAGGTGCCGCAACAGGCGATGACCATGCTCGCCAAGGGCGGGGTGTACTCGATCGTCGGGTACGGGGGGTTCGTCCGTATCGAGCACCTGGATATGATCAACCGGGAGCTGACCATCCTCGGCAACCAGATCGGCTCGTACGCCGACCTGGTGGCGCTGATGGACTTCGTCAGCCAGGGCCGGGTCACCATCGACTCGACGCTCGTCCCGCTGGACGCCGCCGACCAGGTACTCCACGACGTCGAGGCCGGCCGGGTCTCCGGTCGCGCGGTCCTGGTGCCGTAGGGCCGCCGCCGGTTCGGGCGGCCGCGGGCCGCGTCCCCGCACGCGGCGGCGGCCAAGATCTGGCGGTCCGGACAGCCGATCTACACTGGGCGGATGCCGGCGAAGCGGTCAAGATCTGGGGGCGCCGCGGTACGGCTGCAGGACGTCGCGGCCGCGGCCGGCGTCTCGCTGGCCACCGCATCGCGCTCGCTCCACGACGGCACCCGCGCCCCGCGTGCCGACCTGCGCGAGCGGGTCCGGCAGGCGGCCGCCGCCCTCGGCTACAGCTCGCACGGCCCGGCCCAGGCGCTGGCCCGGGCGACCACTCCGGTCGTCGGGCTCATCGTGCACGACATCGCCGACCCGTACTTCTCGGCCCTCGCCATCGGGGCGATGCGGGTCGCCCACGAGAGCGGCCTGCTCGTCCTCGTCGGCAACACCTTCCGCGACCGGGTACTGGAGCTGGAGTACCTGGCCCGGCTCAAGGCACAGCGGGCGCGCGGCGTGCTGCTGCTGGCCAGCGGCTTCAGCGACGCCCGGTACCGGACCGCGCTGCGCCACGAGCTGACCTCCTTCGAGTCGCTCGGCGGGCGGGTCGCCTGCGTGAGCGCGCACGGCTTCGCGGCGGACAGCGTGCTGCCCGAGCACCGCGGCGGCGCCCGCCTGGTGGCCGAGCACCTCGTCGGCCATGGGCACGAACGGATCGGCGTGGTGACCGGTCCGGCCGACCTGCTCACCAGCCGGGACCGGCTGCGGGGGGTGCGGGAGCGGCTACGCGAGCTGGGTTGTCCGCTTCCGCGGGAGCGCGTGGTGCGGTCCGACTTCACCCGCGAGGGCGGCCGGCGCGCCGCGCTTGAGCTGCTGGCCCGCTGTCCCGACCTGACCGCCGTCTTCGCGCTCAACGACATGATGGCGGTGGGCGTGCTCGCGGCGCTGCGCGACGACCTGCACCGGCGGGTACCCGACGAGGTGTCCGTGGTCGGCTTCGACGACGTCGCGCTCACCCGGGACCTGTGCCCGTCGCTCACCACGGTGCACCTGCCGCTGGAGGAGATCGGCGAGCAGGGCATGCGCCTGCTGCTCGGCGACCGCCCGGTGGCGGCCCGGACGGTACGGGTACCGGCCCGGCTCGTCGAGCGCGAGTCCTCGGGCCCGGCGCCGGTCAGCCGGAGGCCCCGACCTCGATCAGCTTGAGGATGTGGGTCGCGGCGAGGCAGACGGTACCGTCCTGGTTCGTCACCCGTACCTCGGAGTAGACCTTCCCCGAAGCCGGCTCGACCCGCTCCACCTCGTACCGCACGGTGACCGTGTCGCCGAGGAACACCGGCCCGCAGAAGCGCACCCGGTCGTACCCGTACGACACCGCGTGCTCCCCGCTGCGCTCCAGCATCCGGCTCGACGCCGTCGACGCGTACCCCAGCACGAGGACCCCGTGCGCGATCCGCTCCTTGTACCGGGTCCGCGCCATGTACTCGCGGTCCACGTGGTTGGGCGCGAAGTCGCCGGTGACCCCGGCGAACAGGTACACGTCGGTCTCCCCGACGGTCTTGGTGAACGTGACGCTGTCACCCACGACGAAGCTCATGCCGCCCATCATCTCCGAGCCGGCGCCGGGCCATCGCCGAGCGGTCAGCCGCCCAGCTCGGACCTCACCCGGTCGAGCATGCGCCGGTGGATCCCGTCGGCGTCCTCCTCCCAGCCGAAGACGCAGACCGTCGCCACGCCGTCGAACCGCAGGTCCCGCAGGGTCCCGAAGAACTCGTCCCAGTCGAGGTCGCCGTTGCCGATCTCGTTGTGCTGGTGGATGCGGGCGTCCACGCCGGGCGGGTTGACGATGTAGCGGTTACCGACGTTCGCCCGGTGGTTGTAGCAGTCGGCGACGTGCAGGTGCCGGAGCCGGTCCCCCGCGTACGTCATCATCCGGCGCACGTCCCCGGCTCCGTCCGAGAGGTGGAAGGCGTGCGGGGCGCAGAACACGTAGTTCACCCACGGCTTGTTCAGGCCCCGGATGATCTGCACCGCGTCGTCGTTGCGCTCCGCGAAGTCGTACGGGTGCGCCTCGATGTCGAGCGCGATGCCGTACCGCTCGAAGACCGGTACCAGCTCCTCCATCGACTGGTAGAAGGCATGCTCGGAGGGGCGCGGCTGGTTGGGGTCGCCGGACAGCTCGGACACGATGAGCCGGCAGTCCAGCCCGTCGGCGATCTCCAGCAGCCGCTTCCAGTTGCGGACCTGCGCCGCGCGCTCCTGCTCGTCCGGAGACGACCAGTTGAAGACCGGTACCAGCGTCAGGATGTCCACGCCGGTCTCCTTGCAGACCTGCCTGACCTCGGCCACCATGGCGTCGTCCGCCTTCGGGTACCGGTGCCAGAAGAACCAGTCCGCGCGGGGCGACAGTTCGAGGTACCCGTAGCCGAGGTCGGCGGCCTTGCGCACCTCGTCGGCCACCGACAGGTTGACGTGGTACATCGCGGGGTCGAGAGCGATCTTCACCATCGTGGTCTCCTAGCGTTGGTACGGCCAGCGGCGGACCGGGCCCAGGCCACAGGCGACGAAGTAGCCCGCGGTACGGGCGGCGATCGGCAGCGGGACGTCCGGCTCGACCGGGTAGAGGTCCTGCTCGATGACGCAGAAGATGTCCCGGTCGAGGTTGCCCAGCGCGGCGAGCAGCGGCGGCATCTCGGGCTGGCCGTACGGTGGTTCGACCATCACGCCGAGCGGCACCGCCTCGGCCAGCGAGAGGTTCTCCCGGCGGACCCGCTCGCGCACCGCGGGACTCACCTGCTTGAGGTGGACGTAGGTGATCCGGTCCGGGAAGCGCTCGATGATCTGGAGGTTGTCCCCGCCGCAGTAGGCGATGTGGCCGGTGTCCAGGCACAGGTTCACGTACCGCGGGTCGGTGTCGCTGAGGAACCGCTCCACCCGGTCCTGGGTGTCGACGTGGGTGTCGGCGTGCGGGTGGAACACCAGCTCCACGCCGAACTCCTCCCGCATCGCGCGGCCCAGTTCGTCGGTACCCGTGACCAGGTTCTTCCACTGTTCCTCGTCGAGCCGGGCGCGCTCCGTCGCCGCGCCGGAATGCATGTCGGTGTACTGCTCGGGCAGGTGCACCAGGTACTTCGCGCCTACCGCGGTGAGCAGCCGCGCCTCCCGGCTGAACGCCTCGATCGCGTCCTTGAGCGCGTCGGCGCCCCGGTGCAGCCCGGCGAACACCGTGCCGCCGCACACCTTCAGGTCGCGCCGGGCCAGCTCGTCGCGCAACTGCCCGGGATCCTGCGGCAGGAACCCCTGCGGGCCCAGCTCGGTCCAGTGGTACCCGGCCCGGGGCAGCTCGTCGAGGTACTGACGCCAGGTCACCTGGTGCGGGTCTTCCGGGAACCACACGCCCCAGGAATCCGGAGCGGTGCCGAGCGTCAACGTGGAGAGGTCGGTCATGGTGGATCCTCACTCGCCGCCGAGCAGGCGGCGCAGTAGGTCGGAGGTGGAGGAGGTGCCGTGGCGCAGCGGTTCGTACTCGTCGGGCCCGATCAGGCCGCGATCCGGATGCACCAGGTAGGCGGTGTCGACGAGGTCGTCGAGAACGGCCAGCGGCACGTCGGCGGCGACGGCCCGGGCCACCACGACCACCGTCGCCCACTCCTCCGAGGGACCGATCGGGCCCTCGAACGAACAGGTCAGGCCGTCCCGCGGCGGAAGGCCGAGCAGTTGCCTCGCCGACCTGGTCGCGCGCTCGGGCAGGTCGGCCGCGTCGGTCCGGACGGCTCGGACCACGCCCCTCCCGTCCCGCGACACGCGAAGCGTCCCGTCGCCGGTGAAAGTCGTGTAACCGGCACGGGTCAGCCGGCGCCGCAGCCGCCGCCAGTCGACGTGCCACGCGGTCAGTACCGCGACGACGGACGCGTAGCTTGACCGAGCGGCTTCCGGCCAGCGATCGTCAGCCATCTCGCGATCAGTTCCGGTACAGGTCCGGCTGCTCGCGCAGCGACACGGCGACCCGGTCGCCACTGGTCAGCGCGCGCAGCGCGGCGTCGCTGACCACCGTGGCGGCGTAGCCGTCCCAGGAGGACGGGCCGGTCGACCCGCCCGCGGCCACCGCGTCGATCCATGCCTGCAGTTCGAGGTCGTAGGCGCGCACGAACCGCTCGCGCCAGTCGGCGGGTATCCGGCCGCCGTACCGGCCCTCCCGCTTGACCACGACCGGGCTGGACTCGGCCAGCTCGACCGTGCCCCGCTCGCCGACGACCTCGCCCCGGATGTCGTACCCGTAGCCGATGTTGATCATCGCCTCGACGTCGACCACGCTGCCGTCGGCCATCTCCAGCAGGACGAGCAGCGGGTCGGTGAGGTGCTCGGCGGCATGCCGGTTGCGGCGCGGTTTCAGCACCCGCACGGCGGCGACCTCGGTGTCCAGCAGCCACCGGGCGATGTCGATGTCATGCACGCACGTGTCGTTGATGATCATGTCGCTGGTGTAGTGCTCCGGTACCGACGGGTTGCGGTGCGCCGAGTGGAACACCAGCGGCGCGCCGATGTCGCCGGCCGCCACCGTGTCCTTCATCGCCCGGTACCCGCTGTCGTAGCGGCGCATGAACCCGACCATCACCAGCCGACGGCCCACCGCCACCTCGGCGTCCAGGATCCGGTCGCACGCCTCCTCGGTGGGCGCCAGCGGCTTCTCGCAGAACACCTGCTTGCCGGCCGCGATGCCGGCCAGGACGTACTCCTCGTGGGTCGGTCCCCACGAGGCCACCACCATCGCGTCCACCGCGGCGTCGCCGATCAGGTCCTGCCCGGTCTCGTGCACCGCCACGCCGGGCAGGTCCTTCGCGATCGTCCGGGCCCGGTCCAGGTCCACGTCGGTCACCGCCGCGACACGGGCCCCTGACAGGACGTGCGTCAACCGGCGGACATGGTCCTGGCCCATCATTCCCACGCCGATGACGCCGATGTTCACCACCACGTTGCTGTCCTTTCCAGATTGGTACCGACCCGTCGCCGCTGACGCCGCGCTGTTGCGGCGGGCGCCGGCCGCGACGTGGCGGCCGGCCGTCACTGCGCGCCCGGCGTAGCCGGCCCGATGCCGAGCTCGTGCACCTCCTTCTCCATGACGTGCGCGGCCTCGGCCGCGGCGCCACCGCCGGCTTCGAGCTCGTGGCTGAGTTCCTCAAGCTCCGCGCCGCCTGCCATGAGGCCGGTCAGCTCGTCCCGGGTGACCTCGTCCTTGTCGTAGTAGCCGAGCACCCGGCCCCGCTTGAGCAGCAGGAACCGGTCGCCCACCGGGTAGGCGTGGTGCGGGTTGTGGGTGATGAAGATGACCCCGAGGCCCCGCTCGCGGGCCTGGATGATGTACCGCAGCACCACGCCGGACTGCTTGACGCCCAGCGCCGCGGTGGGCTCGTCGAGGATGAGCACCTTGGCGCCGAAGTACACCGCCCGGGAGATGGCCACGCACTGGCGCTCGCCACCGGACAGGGTACCGATGGGCTGGTCCACGTCGCGCAGGTCGATGCCCATGTCGAGCAGTTCCTTCTTGGTGGTGTTGCGCATGAACGCGATGTCCATCCGGGGGCCCTTGCGCACCTCGTTGCCGAGGAAGAAGTTGCGCCAGACCGGCATCAGCGGTACCACCGCGAGGTCCTGGTACACGGTGGCGATTCCGTGGTCGAGGGCCTCGCGCGGGGAGCTGAAGCGCACCGGTGCGCCCTCCACCTCGTAGGTGCCCTCGTCGTGCTGGTGCAACCCAGCGATGATCTTGATGAGGGTGGACTTTCCGGCGCCGTTGTCGCCGAGCACGCAGGTGACCTCGCCCCCGCTGACCTCCAGCGTGACGCCCTGCAGCGCGAGGATGTTGCCGTAGTTCTTTCCGGCGTTGGTGAGCTTGACCAGCGGCGTGGCCTGCTTGGCCGGCCTGGTCTCCGTGGTCGCCGTCGTCATCGCATTGCCTCCGCCCGCTTGCGGACCAGGTTGTTGAGCAGGATCGCGCCCAGCAGCAGGGCGCCCAGGAAGAAGTAGAACCAGTCCGGGTTCCAGCCGGCGTAGACGATGCCCTGGTTGGTCATGCCGAAGATGAAGGCACCGATCGCGGCCCCGATCACCGAGCCGTACCCGCCGGTGAGCAGGCAGCCACCGACCACCGCGGCGACGATGTAGATGAACTCGTTGCCGATGCCGATGCCGGACTGCACCGTGTTGAAGGCGAACAGGATGTGCATGCCGGTGAACCAGGCCAGGAAGCCGACGGTCATGAACAGGCCGATCTTCACCTTGTTGACCGGCACGCCGACCGCCCGGGAACTGGGCGACGAACCGCCGACCGCGAAGATCCAGTTGCCCCAGTGCGAGCGCAGCAGCACCCAGGTGCCGATGATGACGAACAGGATCCACCACAGCAGCGTGATCCGGATCGACACGTTCCCGATGTTGAACGTGGAGGCGAACACCTTCTTCGCCGAGTCGAAGCCCTGGATGTTCGACACGTCGTTGGTGCCGACGTTGCCGGTGATCAGCTTGGTGATCGCCAGGTTGAGCCCGCGCAGCATGAAGAACGTGCCCAGCGTCACGAGGAAGCTCGGGATCCCGGTCTTCACCACCAGGTACCCGTTGATGAACCCGATGGCGAGCGCGACCACCAGCGAGACCACCACGCCGACCCACATGTTCGTGGTGAACTGCCAACTGAACATCGACGCGACCAGCGCCGAGCTGGTGACCGCGACGCCCGCCGACAGGTCGAACTCCCCGCCGATCATCAGCAGGGCGACCGCGACGGCCGGGATGCCGTAGGTCGACGACACGTACAGCACCGTCGACAGCGAGCCCGCGTCGCGGAACGGCGGCGCCACGACGAAGAAGACGATATAGATCACGATGGCGCCGAGCAGCGCGCCCACCTCGGGCCGGGTGAGCAGCCGGGCCAGCGGGGACCTGCGGCCGAACCGCTCGTCGCGGGCCGGGGGCGGCTTGACGCCGGCATCCAGGGTCTGACTCATGAAGACCTCCGAGTCTTCGATGCCGGCCGGGGGCCGCCGCGCGGGCCGCCCCCGGCCGGGTCCTTAACGGGTACCGCCGGCCGCGAACTTGCCGACGAAGTCGACGTTGTTCTTGTCGACCATGTACGGGCCGGTCAGCGTGGCCTGGCCACCGCCGAGAATGTTGCCGTTGGCCTTGTACAGCCACAGGGAGTCGATGGCCTCGTAACCTTGCAGCCACGGCTGCTGGTCGATGGCCCATTGCAGATCACCCGACTTGATCTTCGGCGGGATCTGCGGGTTGAAGTCGAACGTGCCGACCTTCGCCTTGCTCCCGGCCTCCTTGACCGCGTCGATCGCGTTCAGCGCGATCGGCGCGCCGAGCGTCACGATGAAGTCGATGCTCGGGTCCTGCTTCAACTTCGCCGAGATGGTCGAGCGCACCGACGGCAGGTCCGAACCGTTGACGTAGATCTTGTCATACCCACCGCCGGTGAACGTCGACTTCACGCCGTCGCAGCGGGCCTCGAGCTGGACTTGCCCCTGGAACTGGATGACGCACAGGACGCGCTTGAAGCCGTCGTCCGTGGCCCGCTTGCCGCCGGTCTTGCCGGCCAGCGTCTCGTCCGACCCGAAGTACGACAGGGCCCCCGACGACTGGTACGCGCCGATCCCGGCGTTGAAAGCCACGACCGGGATACCGGCCGCGATCGCCTTCTTCACCGCCGGCTCGATCGCCGGCGGGTCCGGCATCGTCACCGCGAGGCCGTCGACCTTGCTGTCGATCGCGCTCTGGATCAGGGTCGCCTGCTTGCCGGAGTCCGGGTCGGACGAGTACTTGAGGGTGACGTTGTCCTTCGCCGCCGCGGCCTGGGCGCCCTTGCGGATGATGTCCCAGAACGTGTCACCTGGCGCGGCGTGGGTGACCATCGCGATGGTGATCTGCGGCGTGTTGGCCTTGCCGCCGCCCGCCGCCACCCCGGTGTTCTGTTCGGACTTCTTGCCCCCCGTACTGCTGCACCCCGCCACGGCCAGAGCCAGGCCCGCTACGAGAGCGACCACGGCCAACCGTCTTCCCTGTCTGAACATGCGTATTGCCTCCGGTCAATCAAATGGGTGAGACACGATCGGTGGGCGCCGGTACGCCGGGTGGTTCGCGGTGCGGATCGCCGGCGATCCGCGGCCGCCTGGATGCGGGTGGGTTGGGCATCTCGCCCCCGTGCCTAGGACGCCGTGGGGAAGTGGAAGCTGGCACCGATGGGGTGGTCGACGTGCGGCCAGCGGGCGGTGACCACCTTGGCCCGTGTGTAGAAGGTGACGCCCTCCGGGCCGTGGATGTGGTGCTGGCCGAACAGCGAGTCCTTCCAGCCGCCGAAAGAGTAGTAGGCCATCGGTACCGGGATCGGGACGTTGATGCCGATCATGCCGACGGTGACCCCGCGCTGGAACCGGCGGGCCGCCTCGCCGCTGGAGGTGAAGATGGCCGTACCGTTCCCGTACGGGTTCGCGTTGACCAGCGCGATCGCCTGGTCGACGGTGTCCGCGTGCAGCACCGACAGCACCGGCCCGAAGATCTCCTCGCGGTACACGTCCATCTCCGGCGTCACCCGGTCGATCAGGGTCGGCCCGACGAAGAACCCGTTCTCGTACCCCGGTACCCGCAGCCCCCGGCCGTCAACGGTGAGCGTGGCGCCCTGCGCCTCGCCCGAGGCGATCAGGCCCTCGATGCGCTCCTTCGCGGCCCGGGTGACGACCGGACCCATCTCGCTGGCCGGATCCCGGCCCGGACCGACCTTCGTGGCGAGGGCCATCTCGCGCAGCCGCTCCATCAGCGGCGCGGACTCGCCGACCGCCACGGCGGCGGAGATCGCCATGCAGCGCTCCCCGGCCGATCCGTACGCGGACGCGGTCAGATGCCCGGCCGCGAACTCCAGGTCGGCGTCCGGCAGCACGATCGCGTGGTTCTTGGCGCCGCCGAGGGCCTGCACCCGCTTGCCGTGCCCGGTGCCGCGCTCGTAGATGTAGCGCGCGATCGGGGTGGACCCGACGAACGAGACGGCAGCCACGTCGGGGTGGTCCAGCAACGCGTCGACGGCCTCCTTGTCACCGTTGACGACGTTGAACACACCGTCGGGCAGGCCGGCCTCGGCCCACAGCTCGGCGACCAGTTGGGACGCCGACGGGTCGCGCTCGCTGGGCTTGAGCACGAACGTGTTGCCGCAGGCGATCGCCACCGGGTGCATCCACATCGGCACCATCACCGGGAAGTTGAACGGGGTGATCCCGGCGACCACGCCGAGGGGCTGGCGGAACGAGTACACGTCGACGCTCGTGGACACCTGGTCGGAGAAGGACCCCTTGAGCAGTTGCGGGATGCCGCAGGCGAACTCGACGACCTCCAGGCCGCGCTGCACCTCGCCCCGGGCGTCCGAGAGGACCTTGCCGTGCTCGTCGGAGACGATCGCGGCGAGGTTGTTGATCCGCGCGTTGACCAGTTCCCGGAACGCGAACATGATCTTCGTACGCTTGGACAGCGACGCCTGGGACCACTCCTCGGACGCCGCCTTCGCGGTCCGTACCGCCTCGTCCACGTCGGCCGCCGAGGCGAAGGCCACCTGCGCCTGCTGCTCGCCGGTGGCCGGGTTGAACACCGGCCCGAAGCGCTCGCCCGCTCCGGTCGTCGGCTTGCCGCCGATCCAGTGGTTGATGGTTCGCACGTTGCTTCGCCTTCCTAGAGGAACAGCCGCTGGTTGGCCTTGCTGGCTTCGTAGGTCTTGCGGGCCTGCTGGGTGGAGTCGAGCCGGGACACCTCGGCCACCGGTACGTCCCACCAGGACTCGCTGCCGGGTGCCGGTACCAGCGGGTCGGTCTCGATGTGCACCATGACCGGTCCGCCCTCGTGCCGTTTGGCCTCTTCGAGGGCTGACCGGAAGTCGTCGATGCCCTTGGCGCGCAGCACCCGCACGCCGAGGCTCTCCGCGTTGGCGGCGAGGTCGACCGGCAGGACGCCGCCGTCGAGCCGCCCGCTGCCGGGGTTGCGGAACCGGTACCGGGTACCGAAGCGCTGCACGCCCAGTTCCTCCGACAGCGCCCCGATCGACGCGAAGCCGTGGTTCTGGACCAGGACGACGATGACCTTCACGCCTTCCTGCACGGCGGTGACCAGCTCCTGGGCCATCATGAGGTACGAGCCGTCGCCGACCATGACGTACACGTCGCGGTCGGGGCTGGCGAGCTTCGCGCCGAAGCCGCCGGCGATCTCGTAGCCCATGCAGGAGTACCCGTACTCGACGTGGTAGCCCTTCGGGTCCCGGGTGCGCCAGAGCTTGTGCAGGTCGCCGGGCATCGAGCCGGCGGCGCACACGACCACGTCGCGGGGGCCGGACAGGTCGTTGACCGCGCCGATGACCTCGGACTGGGCCGGCAGCGGGCCGTGACCCAGGTGGTACGCCCGTTCCACGATCCGGTCCCACTCGGCGGCCAACTCGCCGGCACGCTCCCGGTACGCGGCGTCCACCGACCAGCCGGAAAGCCTGCCGCGCAAGGCATCCAGCGCCTCGCGGGCGTCGGCGACCAGGCCGGCGCCGGCGTGCTTGGCGGCGTCGACCGGGGCCACGTTGACGTTGACGAACCGGACGCCGGGGTACTGGAACGCGGTCCGCGACGCGGTGGTGAAGTCGCTGTAGCGGGTACCGATGCCCAGCACCACGTCCGCCTCGCGGGCCAGCCGGTTGGCGGCGGTGGTACCGGTACTGCCGACGGCGCCCATCGACAGCGGGTGGTCGTACGCGAGGGATCCCTTGCCGGCCTGCGTCTCCGCCACCGGGATCCCGGTCGCCTCGGCGAACTCCCGCAGCGCCTCAGTCGCCTCGGCGTAGATGACGCCGCCGCCGGCCACGATCAGCGGCCG
>JBKPCQ010000339.1:0-6001 GCA_046727455.1 Actinomycetota bacterium
AGCGGCCTCGGCGTGTACGCCGCGATCACCGTGATGACGCTCCTCACGGCGCTCGCGGTCGGCGTCGGCGCCGCTACGGCCGGCGGCGGCGTCGTCACGCCGATGGTCGGCACCCTGGTGCTGGGCCTGTTCGCGCTGGCCATCGCCGGTGTCGGCCTGGCGGTCGGTGGGCTCGGCCGGGCGTCCCTCGCGGCACCGGTCATGTCCGGGCTCGTGATCGCCACCTACTTCATCGACCTGCTCGTACCGGCGTTCCACCTGCCCGACAGTGTCCACAAGCTCGCCCTCACCACGTACCTCGGCCAGCCGATGGTCGGTGACTGGGGCACCGGCGGCGTGGTGGCCTGCGTTGTACTGGCCGCTGGCGGCCTGGCGCTCGGCGCGCTCGGGCTCACCCGGCGCGACGTCAGCGGCTGACAGGTACGGCCAGGTCAAGGTCGGCAGGCACCGTCCGATGTGGACGGTGCCCGCTGGCCCGCGCCCGCGCCAAAAGGGGCCCGAGGCCCGCGCGCGAAGCGAGCGCCAGCCAACCGGGCCGGCACCCCAAACCCATGTCCAGGGGGCCCCACGACTCCCGTGGAACGGCCGGCACCGCGAGCCGCCGTCAACCGGGCCGGTCGCACGCCGGACCGGCGCCCCGCAGTGTGCCCAGAGCCAAGATGGTCGCCGCGACCCGCGGCGCACTCATTGCACGCACGGATCTGCCGCTCCGTGCGTGCTGGCGTTCATCGTCGCCGGTGACGCACCGTAATGTATGGCTGCCCTTCCTGCTCCCGATACTGGCGTCGTACGTGCCGACGAGCTTGTCCTGCGCGCGGCGGTGTCGGCCTACCTGGGCCGTTACCGCGGCGAGACCCGGGTGCACACCGAGTCCGACCTTCGGGTCTACCTGCGCTGGCGCGCCGACCAGGACCTCGACCCGCTCGCGGCGGTCAGGGTGGACATCGAGCGGTACCTGCGCTGGAGGCAGGACGTGCGCCGCTACCAGCCCTCTACAGTCTCGCGCCGGCTGTCGGTCGTGGTCGGCTTCTACCGCGTCTGCGTCATCGACCAGATCCTGGCGCATTCACCAGCCGACTACGTCCGCCGACCGCCCGTACCCGCCGATTCGCCCACCCTCGGACTCGGCCATCTGCAGTTCGAAGCCCTCATCACCACCGCCCGGCTGTCGGCCAACCCGAACGACTTCGCGCTGGTCGCCCCGCCAGCACCGCCGACCACCGCCGCGCCCGCTCCTGCGCCAGGTCCCGGGTCGCCGGATCCTCATGCGTCACCGCGGTGACAAAAGCCTTCGCCAGCTGCCCCACCGGGTAGCCAGAGCCGACCTCCACCACCCACGTCATTGGTGTCCATCGCCAGCGTGGCGGGCTCCGCCCCCGCGCCCTCCGGGTCCGAAGCCCGGTGCTCTCCTACCCGAGCTTCACGCCGCTAAACGACCAACCGGTCGTCGACAGGCCATACCCCCGCTCCGGCCAGGCGGTGACCCACTTTTCGAACCGCGTACCCAGCTGAAGTCACTCGAGGAACACGCCCGCACGCTGTTCGATCATGTACCCGTGCTTGCGGCACGACAGCCGCCGTGGAGACTGGCGGACGGGAAGGGGGACGATGGCGCGCAGCGCGTTGATTGGTCGGGATCGAGAGCTGGACACGTTGGCCGGGTGGCTGGACGCGGCCGGTGCCGGGGAGCCGCGGCTGGTGCTGTGCGGCGGTGAGCCGGGTGTGGGCAAGACCCGGCTGGCCGAGGAACTGGCACGGCTGGCCCGCGATCGGGACGTGCCGGTCCTGTGGGGCCGTGCCGTTGAGGCGGACGGCGCGCCACCGTACTGGCCGTGGCGGCAGGTACTGCGCGCGGCCGGCCGGATCGCCGACGCCAGCCGGATCGCCGGCGACCTCAAGGTGGGAGACGAGCTCGGGGTGGTGGCGCCGGAGGTCTTTTCCGGCGTCGCCGGGTCCAGTGTCGTGAGCGGGCCGGAGCAGCGGTTCCGGGTGTTCGATGCGGTGAGCCGGTTCCTGCAGGAACTGGCGCGGCCGGCCGGTCTCGTCGTCGTCCTGGACGACGTGCACTGGGCGGATCGGGCCTCGGTGCTGCTGCTCAGCCACGTCGTGCGGGACCTGGAGCCCGGCCGGGTGCTGGTGCTGGCCACCTTCCGCGACAGCGAACCGGCGTTCGCGCCGGTCGTCGCTGAGCTGGCCGGTGAACCGGTGACCAGTCGGCTGGAGCTTCGCGGGCTGACCCTGACCGAGGTGGGTCAACAGTTGGCCGCGGTCACCGGTAGCCCCGTCGCCCCGGGGCTGGCGGCGCGGATACACGAGCTGACCGGCGGTAATCCGTTCTTCGTCGGCGAGTTAGCCCGAACCCTCGGTGGTAGCCGGATTCCGACCAGTGTCGTGGACGCGATCAGGCGGCGGCTGGACCGGCTCTCGCCGCGGTGTCGCCACCAGCTGCGGGCGGCGGCAATCGTCGGTCGGGAGTTCTCCGTTGCGTTGGTGGCCACCGTGATCGGCCGGCCGGTGCTGCGCTGTCTGGAACCGCTCGAAGAGGCGGTGGCCGCCGGGCTGGTCGAGCCTGCCGACGCCGCCGGGCGGCACCGGTTCGTTCACGCGTTGGTCCGCGACGCGGTCGAGGCGGGCCTACCGGTCCGGGACCGGATCCGGATGCACCGGGTGGCCGCCGAGGCGGTGGAGGCGTTCCACGCGGAGGACCTGGAGCCGCACCTGCCCGACCTGGTGCGGCACTGGGCAGCCGCGGGCGACGGCGGGCGGACGGCACACTGGGCGCAGCGGGCCGCGCAGGAGGCACTGCGCCGGCTCGCCTACGAGGAGGCCGCCCGGCTGTACCGGCAGGCGCTTGAGGTCGAGCCGGGGGCGCGGGCCGGCGCCGACCGGTACCGATTGCTGCTGGCGCTGGCGCGGGCGCTGTGGCAGGCGGGTGAGCTGTCGGACGCGCGGGCCGTCGCCCGGCAGGCGGCGCAGGCTGCCGGCCGCCTGGCCCGTGCCGACCTCGTCGCCGAGGCGGTACTGGTCGGCGAGTGCGTCGGCGTCGTCGACTGGGACCGTGAGCTGCGGGCTTCCTGCGAGGCGGCGCTCGTCGGCCTGGGGCCGCAGCCGACGCCCATCCGGGCCGCGCTGCTCGCCCGGCTCGCCGAGACCTGCGTGTACACCGGCGACCTCCCCGGCGCGGCTGAGGCGAGCCACGCCGCGCTGGCTGTTGCCGGCGACTGCGGCGACTCCGCCGCATTGGTCGCCGCCCTGCACGCCCGGCACACCGTGTGTGGCATGCCCGACGGAATCGCCGAACGCGCCGAGCTGGCCGACCGGCTGCTGCGCCTGGGCCGGGAGGCGAACGACGCGGCTACCCAGGCGCTCGCGCGGTCCTGGCGGATCGACCTGTGCTTCGCCCGCGGCGACCTGGACCGAGCCGCCGCCGAACTCCAGGACCTGCAGTGGATGCTCGGGCGCTCGGCCGGGCCGTTGGAACGCTGGTACCTGCTGCGGTACCGGGGCGCGCTCGCCCATGCGCAGGGCCGGTTCGACGAGGCCCGCCGTTGCGCCGACGACGCCTTCGCCACCGCGACGAAGATCTGTCACCCGGCCGCCGTACCGGTCCGGCACGCCCTGCTGTGGGCGGTCGCCCACCACGTCGGCGTCGACCCGGAGGCTTCGCATGTGCTCGAGGCGCTGCATGCCGGGCCGGGCAGCGCCGCCACGCCCGGCCACGCGTTCCGGATCATGGAGCTGCTGGGGCCCGCTGCGCTCCTGGCTGAGGCTGGGCGCATCGACGCGGCCCGGACGATGTTCCTGGCGGCCGGGCCGGTGGCGACCTGGCAGCCGCCGCCGTACTTCGCGCTGAACCTTTACGCGATCGGTGTCCTCGTCGGGCTACGGATCGGGGCCGTTGCCGAGGTCGCGCAGCTGCGTGAGGTCCTCGTCCGGTACCGGGGTCAGCACGTCGCATCCGCGTCGGCGGTCGCCTACTACGGCGGTCCGGTCGAGCTGTACCTGGGCTTGGCCGCCCTGCATCTGGCGGCGCTGGACGATGCCGTGTCCGACCTGGAGGATGCGCTGCAGCGCTGCCACGACGCCGGCGCGGCCGGGTACGCGGTCGAGGCGGGGTACGGGCTCGCGTCGGCCCTGGCGCGGCGCGCCGGCCCCGACGACCGGCAGCGGGCGTTGGCACTGGTGAAGCGGTACGCCCCGGCCGCGGCGAAGCTGGGCATGGCGCCGTTGCGTACGGCACTCGCCGAGCTGGCCGACGACCTGGCGGGGCGGACCGGGCCGGGCGCGCTGACCCGGCGGGAGCACGAGGTCGCCGGCTGTGTCGCCCGTGGGCTGACCAACCGGGAGATCGCCGCGACACTGCACATCTCCGAGCGCACCGCGGAGAACCACGTGCAGCACATCCTGACGAAGTTGGGCTTCGCCAACCGTAGCCAGATCGCCGCCTGGGCGACTGCGCGCGAAACGTGAGTACCCCGGGTGAGTAGTTCGCCGGACGGCAGCAGGCGGCGCGACTCCTAGCGTCGTGGACACCATCCGCCGGCGACCCCGAGGTGATCCACATGCCGTACGCCACCGCCACTCACAGCCTCGCCGCCACCGTGGAGGACTACCAGGCAGTCCGCGCCGCGCTGGGCGAGGAGCGGCCGGACGGACTGCTGCTGCTTGTCGTCGGCCGGTCCGAGGATGGCATGCACGTCGTCGACATGTGGGCCAGCCAGGCGCACGCCGACCGCTTCGTCGCCGAGCGCCTGTACCCCGCGTTCCAGCGGGCCGGTGTCCTGCCGCAGGAGCGCGACTTCCACGTCGAATTCGAGGTCCTCGACCTGTACCTCGCCCCGTCCGTGATCCCGCAAACCGCGCAGAGCCGGCCGTGAGCGCGCCGACCGGCGCCGTCACCGATGCCCCCGACCGCTTCCCCGCCGAGACCGCGCCGTCCGGACCCCGCGCCACCTTACAGGTGCTGCGGGTGGTCGCGGTTCTCCACACGCTCGCCATGCTCGTCCAGCCGGTGCTGGCCGGCCGGTACCTCAGCGGCGACGTCCAAGCCATCGACCTGCACCGGATCAACGCAATCGTCGTCACCGCGTTCGGCCTGATCCAGTTGATCTGCGCCATCCTCTTCACCTGGGCCGGTCGTGGGCGGTCCTGGCCCATCTACGCCAGCCTCGCCACGGCGATCGCCGTCGAGGTGCAGGTCGGCGTCGGGTTCGAGCGGATCCTCGCCGTGCACATCCCGCTCGGAGTGTCGATCATCGCGACGCAGCTGCTGGTGACCGTGTGGCTGTTCCGCTCCGGCGCGGCGATCGCGCGGGTACGGCGCCCGCGCAGGGAGCGCACGGAGCGTGGACGATGAACCGGCGCACCGTCCTCGGCGTTCTCGGCCTGTCCGCGCTCGGCGCAACCAGCTTCGGCGGCCTGGCGTTCGGCGGCCAACGGGGACAGACCGGCGAGCTGATACCCAGCCGGGTCCGGCTCCCCCGGCCGTACACCGTGCCGCTGCCGATCCCCCCGCTGGCCCGGCCGGTCCGCACCGACGCGACCACCGACTACTACGAGATCGTGCAGCGCCGGGCCGACGCGCAGATCCTGCCCGGCCTGCGTACCCCCATCTTCGGCTACGACGGGATCTTCCCCGGCCCGACCCTGGTAACCCGCAGCGGACGGCGGACCGTTGTGACCCATCGCAACGAGTTACCGGTACCGGTCGCCGTCCACCTGCACGGCGGACACATCCCCGCGGACAGCGACGGCTACCCTATCGACCTCCTCCTCCCCGCTACCGGCTGGCCGGCATCCGGGCACGCCGGCCACGACCACGCGCACGCCGGCCATGGCGGTGACGTCTCGACCGGCCGGCGCGACTACATCTATCCGCTGCAGCAGCGGGCGGCGACGCTGTGGTACCACGACCACCGGATGGACTTCACCGCGCCGCAGGTGTACCGCGGACTGGCCGGCTTCCATCTCGTCGGCGACGACGAGGAGGACGCGTTACCGC
>JBKPCQ010000340.1:0-10909 GCA_046727455.1 Actinomycetota bacterium
CACAGGCCCCGGCCGCCGGCGTCGACCACGCCGGCCCGGGCCAGGACCGCCAACTGGTCGGGGGTGCGGGCCAGCGCCTCGGTGGCCCCCTTGGCCGCGGCCCGGGCGACGTCGGCGAGATCCGAACCGGCCTCGGCCGCCGCGCGGGCCGCCGCGTCGGCCACCGACAGCACCGTGCCTTCGACCGGGGCGGCGACCGCGGCGCGGGCCAGCCGGGCCGCCTCACCCAGCGCGGTGGCCAGGGCTCTTCCGTCCGGTACCGCGAGCACCGCGAGCGCCTCGGCGAGGCCCTTGACCATCTGGGCCACGATCACGCCCGAGTTACCCCGGGCGCCGAGCAGGGCGCCGCGCGCCATCCGGCGCAGGTCGTCCGCCAGCCCGGTCACCTCGCCGGCCAGTTCCTCGTACGCCGCCGTCAGCGTGAGCACCAGGTTGGTGCCGGTGTCGCCGTCCGGTACCGGGTAGACGTTGAGGTCGTCGATCTCCTGCTGGTGCCGGCGCAGCGCGTCGAGGCCGGCCGCGCACCAGCGGTGCACGGCCCCGGCGTCCAATCGGTCCAGCACGCTCGAAGTCTATTGACCTCCGCCGACAATGAGGCCGATTGGCCCGGCCGTGGCGGCGTCCGGTACTCTTGTCCGGCTGCTCGAAATCAACCCAGGAGACTTCCGTGGCTAGCGTGTGCGACGTGTGTGGCAAGAGGCCCGGCTTCGGCCACAACGTGTCCCACTCGCACCGGCGGACCAACCGGCGCTGGAACCCGAACATCCAGACCGTCCGGGTCCCGGCCGGTGGCGGGACGACCAAGCGCCTCAACGTGTGCACCTCGTGCATCAAGGCCGGCAAGGTCGTCCGGGGCTGAACCCCGCCTTCCGGTCCTCACCCGAAGTGGTCCCAGCCCGCCGCGCCCGCGTGTACCGAACCGTCCACCGTCACGCCGCTCCCCTCGCGTACCGCGCCGATCACCGACCAATCCTCCGGTAGTTCGGTGCCGGCCGGAAAGGTGGCCGCCAGCGCGTGGTCGTCGCCACCGGTGAGGATCCAGAGGTACGGGTCGACGCCGAGCGCGCCGGCCGCGTCGCGCATCTGTTGCGGTACCGGGAGCGCGTCCGACCGGACATCGATGGCGACGCCACTGGCGGCGGCGAGGTGCCCGGCGTCGGCGAGCAGCCCGTCGGACACGTCGATCATGCTGGTGGCGCCCAGCTCGGCGGCCTGCGGGCCGGCGGCATAGGGCACTTCAGGGCGGCGGTGCGCCTCGACGAGCAGCCGGGGCGACCGGAACCCGCGCGACAGTACCGTGTACCCCGCCGCCGCGTACCCCAGCCGCCCGGCCAGGGCCAGCACGTCACCCGGCCGGGCCCCGTCCCGCCGTACCGGCGCCCGGCCGGCCAGGTCGCCCAGTGCGGTGACCGAGATCGTCAGGACCGGCCCGCTCGACATGTCCCCGCCGACGACGCCGGTACCGGCGCGGGCCGCCTCCTCGCCCAGCCCGTCGGCCAGCTCCTCGACCCAGGTCACGTCCAGGTCGGGCGGCGCGCACAAGGCGACCAGCAGCGCTGTCGGTACCGCCCCCATGGCGGCGATGTCGGCCAGGTTGGCGGCGGCGGCCCGGCGTCCGACGTCGGCCGCCGACGACCAGTCACGGCGGAAGTGCCGCCCCTCGACCAGCATGTCCGTCGTCGCGACCACCCGGCCGTCCGGTGCGGCGACCACCGCCGCATCGTCGCCCGGCCCGAGCAGGACCCCGGGGCCGTCCGCCAGCCGTGCGGTCACCCGCTGGATGAGCCCGAACTCGCCTACCTGCGCGATCGTCTCGTGAGTCGGCACCGGTACCTCCCGCCTACTCATCGTGTACTCGCGGTGCACTCCCCCGTATGTCCAGACGCTCTTGTGCGGTAGTTTCACGGGCGACCCGCGAGTTGCCGCACAAAGGGGGCGTGTCGTGGTCCAGGCTTACATCCTGATCCAGACGGAGGTCGGTAAGGCGCGCGACGTGGCCGCCGCGATCACGGATATTCCCGGTGTGGTCCGGGTGGACGCCGTGACGGGGCCGTACGACGTCATCGTGCTGACGGAGGCGCACAGCGTCGACGAGCTGGGCAAGATGATCGTGAGCAAGGTCCAGCTCGTCAGCGGTATCACGCGTACCCTGACCTGTTCGGTGGTCCGGCTGTAAGTGGCTGACCCGGCAAGCCGCAGCGCGGCGCGGTGGGCCGCCGTGGTCGCGGTGCCGGTGGCGCTGGTCGCCGGGCTCGTCGCGTACCGCGTACTGAGCCGGCCGGCTCATCCGGCGCCGGCCGCCACGTCCCCGGCCGCGCAGTCCCCGGCCGCGCAGTCCCCGGCCGCGCAGTCCCCGGCGCCGGTACCCATGCCGGCGCCGCCCTTGTCCCCGCGGGACGCGACGGTGTGCCGCGCGTTGGTGTTGTCCCACCTGCCCACCATGGTGCGCGACCGGGCGCGCCGGCCGGTGACCGCCGGCGCCGACCAGAACGCCGCCTACGGCGACCCGCCCATCACCCTCGCGTGCGGAGAACCCACCGCCTCCGTCCCGCCGACCGCGACGGTGTTCAACCTGTCCGGCGTGTGCTGGTACCCGGACCAGGGCGCGTCGGTGACCACCTGGACCACGGTGGACCGCGAAACACCGGTGACCGTGACGGTGCCGAACAGCTACGACGCTCAGGCGCAGTGGGTCATCGGGTTCTCGGCGCCGGTCGCCGGCTCCATCGGCCCCGTTTCCACCGCCCCGAGCGGCTGCAAGGGGTAGCGAGCGGACGGAAGTCTGAGCGCCGATTCTCCGGCCGGTCGTCGAATCCTCCGGAGCGCCGGTCGTCTGACTAGTGGAGGACCCGAACCCTGCGTCGGGCGCGAAGCACCGATGATGAAGGAGGAAGATCGAGATGACAGGGGCAGTCAAGCCCGACCCGATACCTGACACCTATCGTCGGGTCACGCCCTGCCTGGTCGTGCGGGGCGCGGCGAAGGCCCTGGACTTCTACGCCGAGGTGTTCGGCGCGGCCGAGCGGATGCGGTTCCCGGCCCCGGACGGGACGATCGCCCACGCGGAAATCCAGATCGGAGACTCAGTGGTCATCGTCGAGGATGAGGACCCGCGGCGGGGAACCACCGCGCCACCGGCCGGTGGCCTTCCCGGCACCCCGGTCGGTCAGTTCATCTACGTCGAGGACGTTGACGCGGTGGTGGCGCGGGCCGTCGAACTCGGCGCAACCATGCGGCGCGCGCCGGAGAATCAGTTCTACGGTGACCGGGACGGCTTCATCGTGGACCCGTTCGGGCACGGCTGGACCGTCGCGACCCACGTGGAGGACGTCAGTCCCGAGGAGCTGACCCGGCGGATGGCCGCCCTGTACCAATAGACCCGCGGGAAGGAGCGACCGATGAAGTACGTGCTGATGTTCGTCGACACCGAGCAGTTCGCCGCCGACCTGGCCGCCATGGGCGAGACCGAGCGGGAACGCGCCTACGCCCAGGTACGGCAGTGGTTCGCCGACCACCACGACATGATCACCCGCCACGCGCACCTCATGCCGGCGGGCACCGCCACCACCGTGCGGCTCGACGGCGGCGAACCGTTGATCACCGACGGGCCGTTCGTGGAGGGCAAGGAGGTGGTCAGCGGGTACGCCGAGATCGATGTCGCCGACCTGGACGAGGCGTTGCGGCTGGCCAGGTCGTGGCCCGGCTGCCCGGTGGTGGAGATCCGACCCATCGCCGCATGAGCCGGCCGTGCCACGCCGAGCTGGCCCGTGTGGTCCGTGACCACGCGGGCCGGCTCGCCGCCTCACTCGTCCACCTGGTCGGCGACTTTTCCGCTGCCGAAGACCTCGTCCAGGACGCCGTCGAGGCCGCGTTGACCCATTGGCCGGTGGAGGGCATCCCCGACCGGCCGGACGCGTGGTTGTACACCGTGGCTCGCCGCCGGGGCCTGGACGTGCTGCGCCGGGAAAGCCGGCACCGGGAGAGGCTCGCGCTGGTGCCGTGGCCAGCCGAGCCGCAGCCCGACGACCGGCTACGGCTGATCTTCACCTGCTGCCACCCGGCCCTGCCCCGCACCGCCCAGGTCGCCCTCACCCTGCGCGTCGTGTGCGGGCTCACGACAGCCCAGATCGCCAGGGCGTTCCTCATCCCCGAAAGCACAGTCGCGCAACGCATCACCCGCGCCAAGCGGAAGATCAGCGATGCGGGCATCGCGTACCGGATACCCTCCGCCGACGACCTCGGCGCCCGCCTCGCCGAGGTCCTGGCCGTCATCTACCTGCTGTTCAACGAGGGCTACCTGTCCAGCGGCGGCCAGCATGCCCAGTCCCGGGACCTCACCGACGACGCCGAATTCCTCGCCGCACTCCTGCACCACCTCATGCCCACCGAACCCGAAGTGGCCGGCCTGCTCGCGCTGATCCGGCTGCACCGAGCCAGGACAGCCGCCCGCTTCGACCAGAACGACGAGATCATCCAGCTCCAGCACCAGGACCGGTCGCTGTGGGACCATACGGCCATCGCCGACGCCACCCGGCTGATCGCCCGTGCAGCCGCCGTCAAGCGCCCCGGGCCGTACCAGGTGCAGGCCGCGATCGTCGCCTGTCACGCCGAGGCGCAACGGTGGGAGGACACCGACTGGACCCAGATCGTCGTGCTCTACGACATGCTCCTGTACCTGGCGCCGTCACCCGTGACCCGCCTGCACCGGGCGATCGCCCTGCGCTACGTCACCGGATCGGCAGCCGCACTGTCCGAAGTAGACGCCCTCACCGACTGCCTGGACGACTACTACCTGTTCCACGCCACCCGCGCCGTACTCCTCCGCGACCTCGGCCACGCCGACCAGGCACGAGCGGCCGACCAACGCGCCCTCACCCTCACGGCCAACCCGGCCGAGCGGTCCCTGCTGCGTCAACGCCTCAACTGGACATGACCTCGCCCAACCTGCCGTGATCCGCAGGCGCACGACCCGGCCGCCAACCCGCCGGCTGCCGGCTTCCCCGCCGAGCCGAACTAGTGCAGGCCGGTCCCGCGCCGCAGGGCGGTGCGGATGAGGCGGGAGATCAGCTTCGGGTACTCCAGGCCGGTGGCGCCCCACATCCGCGGGAACATCGACGTCGTGGTGAACCCCGGCATCGTATTGATCTCGTTGAGGTAGATGCCGAAGTCGCCGGTAAGGAAGAAGTCGACCCGGGCGAGGCCCGCGCAGTCCAGCGCGGTGAAGGTGCGCCGGGCGTACTCCCGGACCTGCCGGGTCACCGGTTCGGGCAGGTCGGCCGGGATGTCGTACTCGCAGGTGTCGTCGAGGTACTTGGCCTCGAAGTCGTAGAACTCGTGGTCCTTCACGACCCGGATCTCGGCGAGCAGCGAGGCGTCCGGCCCGCCGCCGTACTCTCCTTCCAGGACGCCGCACTCGATCTCCCGGCCGGTGATCGCCTGCTCGACCAGGACCTTCGGGTCGATGGTCCGGGCCGCCGCGACCGCCGCGTCGAGGTCGGCCCAGTCACGCACCTTGCTGATGCCGTACGAGGAACCGGCCCGCGCGGGCTTGACGAACACGGGCAGGCCGAGCCGGTCCCGGTCCTCGGCCGACAGCGACTGACCGGCGCGCAGCACGGCGTAGGGACCGGTGGGGATGCCGGCGGCGGCGGCCAGCTTCTTGGTGAACTCCTTGTCCATCGCGGCCGCCGAGGCGAAGACGTTGGCGCCGACGTACGGGATGCCGGCCATCTCCAGCATGCCCTGGATCGTGCCGTCCTCGCCGTAGGCGCCGTGCAGCACCGGGAACACCACGTCGACGTCGCCGAGCGCGCTGGCGCCCGCGGCGGGGTCCAGCACCACCAGGCCGTGGGCGGCCGGGTCACCGGACAACACCACGGCGGTACCGGAGGCCGCGGTGATCTCCGGCAGGCGCCGGCCCGAGATGGCGAGCTGGCCGGGATCGCCGCTGGTGAGCACCCACTGGCCGGCGCGGGTGATGCCGACCGGTACCGCCTCGAACTCGTCCGGGTCCAGGGCGGCGAGGATGTTGCCCGCGCTGACGCAGGAGATCGCGTGCTCCGGACTGCGTCCGCCGAACACGACGGCGACTCGGATCTTCCGTGGGCTCGTCACGGGGTGACCCTACTCTGCGCTCGCGATACCCGCGTGGCGGGAACGGGCGGGTGTACCGATAGCACCACGAAGTAATAATCTCGTCGCGTGTCGGAGTCGCCATTGATCGACAGCCTCACCGCCGCGGTCCGGAACAGTCCGGAGGACGTACCGCTGCGGCTGCACCTCGTGCAGCTCCTGCTCGACGCGGGGCGCCAGGGTGAGGCGATCAGCCACGCCGCCCAGGCGCTGCAGTACGCCCCGGACAGCCCGGCCGCGCGCGACCTGATGGCGCGGGCGATCGGCGCGGCGGCGGCGCCCGCGGGCCCGCCGCCGGCGGCCCCCGACAGGCCCGACGACCTCGACTGGAGCGCGTACGAGGACCAGCTCTCCGACGTGATCCCGCCCCGGTTCGCGCCCGCCGACGACCGCGCCTTCGAGGTGGAGACCTCGACGGTCCGGCTGGCCGACGTGGGCGGCATGGCGGAGGTGAAGAACCGGCTGGAGCTGGCGTTCCTCGGGCCGCTGCGCAACCCGCGACTGCGCGCGATGTACGGCAAGAGCCTGCGCGGCGGGCTGTTGCTCTACGGGCCACCGGGCTGCGGCAAGACCTTCCTGGCGCGGGCGGTCGCCGGGGAGATGGGCGCCAAGTTCGTCGCGCTGTCCATTGTGGACGTCCTCAACATGTGGGTCGGCAACTCCGAGAAGAACCTGCACGAGATCTTCCAGGCGGCCCGCCGCAACGCGCCGTGCGTGCTGTTCCTCGACGAGATCGACGCGCTCGGGCACAAGCGCAGCCAGCTGCACTCCTCCGCCATGCGTACCCTCGGCAACCAGTTGCTGGCCGAGCTGGACGGCATGGAGGGCGACAACGACGGCGTGTTCATCCTGGCCGCCACGAACGCCCCGTGGGACGTCGACGCGGCGCTGCGCCGGCCGGGACGGCTGGACCGGGTGGCGCTGGTACTGCCGCCGGACGGTCCGGCGCGCGCGGCCATCCTCCAGTACCACCTCCGGGAGCGGCCGATCGCCAACATCGACCTCGGCGCTCTCGTCGAGGCGACCGAGCACTTCTCCGGCGCCGACCTCGCCCACCTGTGCGAGACGGCGGCGGAGCACGCGATGGCCGACTCACTGGCCACCGGCACGATACGGATGATCGAGCGGCGCGACTTCGCGCGGGCGCTGGCGGAGGTACGCCCGTCCACCGGGCCCTGGTTCGCCACGGCCCGCAACGTCGCGCTGTTCGCCAACGAGGGCGGCAGCTACGACGAGCTGGCCGCGTACCTCAAGAAGCGCAAGCTCATCTGACCAGGAGCCGGTAGACCGACACGGTCGGAGCCGGCGGTGGAGTCTGCCGTGGCGGCGGGTGGATCGCCAGCGTGGCCGCCGCGATTCCGGCGAGGGCGAGCCCGAAGACGCCGCCGAGCCGGTCCCGGGTATGCGTCGTCACACTCTCGACGCTAGAAGTCGGCGGTCCGCACCGGAATCCGACCGACCCCCCGGCTGGGGGTAGGGCTAGCCGGAGGCCGCGTCCAGCGCCGCCGTGAGATCGGCGAGGATGTCCGCGGTGTCCTCCAGGCCGCAGGACAGCCGTACCAGCCCGTCCGGTACCGGGTCGCCCCACTGCGCGCGCCGGTCGGCGGTGGTGTGCGGGCCGCCGAACGAGGTCGCCGCGCACACCAGCCGCGAGGCGCGCAGGAACCGGGCCACGTGATCGGCGTCCGGGAGCGTGAACGTCACGACGCCCGGGATCCGGCGCATCTGCCGGGCGGCGACCGCGTACGCCGGATCGGTCGGCCGGCCCGGCCAGCGTACCGAGAGCACCTCGGGCCGGCCGGCGAGCAGCTCGGCGACGGCGGCGGCGGTCTGCGACTGCCGGGCCAGCCGGAGGTCCAGTGTGGACAGTGAGCGGTGCGCGAGCCACGCCTCGAAGGGACCGGGCACCGCGCCCGTGGAGTCCCGCCAGCGGCGGTACGCGTCCACCGAGGCGCCCGCGATGTAGCCGAGCACGAGATCGGAGTGTCCGGTCAACGCCTTGGTACCGCTGGCGACCACGAGATCGGCGCCGAGCGCGAGCGGCCGCTGCCCCAGCGGGGTCGCGGTCGTGGAGTCGACGGCGACCAGCGCGCCGGCCGCGCGGGCGGCGGTCGCGAGCGCGGCGATGTCGCAGACGTCCAGCCCGGGGTTGGCCGGCGACTCCAGCAGGACCAGCCGCACGCCCTCGAACGGCGGGTACGGGCCGGCGGTCGGCACCTCGCGCACCGAGATCCCGAGTCCGGCGAGTGTCCCGGCGGCGAACGCGCGGGTGCGGTAGTACCCGTCGGCGGGCAGTACGACGGTGTCGCCGGGGCGCAGCACGGTCAACAGGACGGCCGCGATCGCCGCCATGCCGGAGGAGAACACGACGCACTCGCCACCCTCCAGCTCACCGACCGCCGATTCCAGCGCCCGCCAGGTCGGGTTGTCGGTGCGCCCGTAGCCGTCCAGGCCGGGCCGCGGGCCGGCGGCGGGATCGAGGTGGTACGGCGCGGCGAGGACCGGACCGGGCAGGAACGGCTGCCCCGGTACCGCCTCGGGCAGCCCGGCCCGCACGCACCGGGTACCGTCTCCGCTCATGCCGGATCCTCACTCCGCTGCGGTCCGGCACGAGGCTCGGGAGGACTGCGCCCATGATTCGCTCGCTCACGCTCGCTCATTCCGGCTTGGTCTCGCGGCTCATCAGCGCGGCGACCGCCACCCGTGGGTCGGCGCCCTCGTGGCAGACCATCTCGACCTGTTCGGTGATCGGCATCTCCACGTCGCAGCGCCGCGCCAGGTCGCGGATCGCGAGGCAGCTCTTCACCCCCTCGGCGGTCTGCCGGGTGGCGGCCTGCGCCTGTTCGAGCGTCTCGCCCCGGCCGAGGTGCTCGCCGAAGGTGCGGTTGCGCGACAGCGGCGACGAGCACGTGGCGACGAGGTCGCCGAGCCCGGCGAGGCCGGCGAAGGTGAGCGGGTCGGCACCGAGGCGTACCCCCAGCCGGGCGGTCTCCGCGAGCCCCCGCGTGATGAGCGTGGCCTTGGTGTTGTCGCCGAAGCCCATCGCGCTGGCCATCCCGTACGCCAGGGCGATGACGTTCTTGACCGCGCCGCCCAGCTCGCAGCCGACCACGTCGTCGTTGGTGTACGGCCGGAAGTACCGGGTCGCCACCGCCTTCTGCACCACCGCCGCGCGGACCGGGTCCGCGCACGCGACCACGGTGGCGGTCGGCTGCTCGGCGGCGATCTCGGCGGCGAGGTTCGGCCCGGACACCACGGCGACCCGGTCCGCCGCGACCCGCGCGGTCTCCACGATGACCTCGCTCATCCGCTTGGAGGTGCCCAGCTCGATGCCCTTCATGAGGCTCACCAGCGTGGCGTCCGGGTCGACGAGGTCCTTCCACTCGGCGAGGTTGGCGCGCAACGTCTGCGCCGGCACGGCGAGCACGACCAGGTCCGCGCCGTCGATGGCGGCGGCCGCGTCGGCGGTCGCCGTCACGGGGTCGGGCAGGCGCAGACCGGGCAGGTAGTCGGGGTTGTGGCGGTGGTCGCGGATGCCCACCGCCACCTGCGGGCGGCGGGCCCACATCACGACGCCGGTACCGGCGTCGCCGAGCACCTTGGCGAAGGCGGTACCCCACGAGCCGGAGCCGAGGACGGCCGCTCTCATCCGGTACCTCCGTTCGGTGCCGAACTGGGCTGCGCGGGCGCGGTCTCGCCGCGGATCTCCGCGAGCATGTCCCGCAGCACCGTCATGATCTCGTCGGTGAGCGCGTACAGGTTCGCCGCCGTCGGCTGGGCGCCGTCCCACTTCGACAGGTCCAGCGGCGGGCCGGCGACCACCTTGACCTGGGCGCGCGGGCGGAACCGGAGCTTCCCGGTGCGCGGGTCGAACACCCGCTGCGCGCCCCACGTGACGATCGGCACCACGGGCGCACCGGTCTGCAGGTACAGCCGGGCGATGCCGGTCTTGCCGCGCTGCGGCCACAGCTCGCCCGACTTGGGCGTGGTGCCCTCCGGATAGATGATCACCAGTTGCCCGGCCTGTACGGCGGCCACCGCCGCCTCCAGGGACTTCACCGCGTCGGTGGTGCCGCGGTACACCGGGATCTGCCACAGCGCGCGCAGCAGCGGGCCGGACACGCTGTTCTTGAAGAGGGTCGACTTCGCCAGGAACGCCGGCCACCGCCCGGCGTCGTAGACGAAGTGCGCGACGACCAGCGGATCGAACTCGGACAGATGGTTGGGGGCGACGATCACCCCGCCCTCGGCCGGGATGTACTCCATTCCGGACCAGTCCCGCCTGGTCCACACGGTGAGTGTCGGCTTGACGATCGCGATCGCGAACCGCCTCCAGAACCCGAGCCTATGCCGCGCCACCGTACCTCCCAGCCGGAACCGCCCGCCCGACGGCCACCAGCGAATCATGCCTGATCCGGGCAGGCGTACCAACAAGCAGACCCCCGAGAGAGAATCGGTCGGGTGGAGTGGACGGTACTGGTACCGGTGAAGGAGCTCGGGCTGGCGAAGAGCCGGCTGCGGGGCGCGCTGCCCGGGGTACCGCATCCTGATCTGGTGCTGGCGCTCGTGCTGGACACGCTGACCGCGGCGCTGGCGTGCCCCGGGGTGGCCGCGGTTCTGGTGGTCACCGCGGACGAGGCGGCCGCCGCCGCGGCCCGTGCGCTGGGCGCCAAGGCCCTGCCGGACCCGCCGCCCGGCCTCACCCAGGCGCTGGAGCACGGCGCGGGGGCGGCCGGCGGGGGTGCGCTCGCCGCGCTGGCCGGTGACCTGCCGGCGC
>JBKPCQ010000341.1:0-5875 GCA_046727455.1 Actinomycetota bacterium
GACCGCGTCGCCGAGGCCGATCGCGGTGCGGGTGATGGTCTGCCGGTAGGTCAGGAACGACAGCGTCTCGGTGCCCTGCTGGCCGGCGGTCATGATGAACACGTTGTCGAAGATCCGCCAGGCGTCCAGCGTGCGGAACAGCACCGCGACGAGGATGGCGGCCTTCATGGTCGGCACGGTCACCTTCCACAGTCGCTGCCACCAGGTGCCGCCGTCCACGTTCGCCGCCTCGTCCAGCTCGACGGGCACCTGGGCCAGCCCGGCCAGCAGAAGCAGCGAGATGAATGGCGTGGTCTTCCAGATCTCGGACAGGATGATGACGAACAGCGACGACCAGCGGTGCGAGAACCAGGCGAAGTCGCCCAGGCCGAACCACTTGTTGATGAAGCCCGACTGGGCGTCGAACATGAACCGGAACGCATAGGCCGAGACCACGGTGACGATGCCGTACGGGATGAGGATCGAGGTGCGGATCGTGCGCCGGCCGAAGATCGCCTTCTGCATCACCAGCGCGAAGGCGAAGCCGATGACGAGCTCCACCGCGACGGTGAGCACCGTGATGATGAAGGTGGTCGAGACCGCCTGCCAGAAGACCGGGTCGGTGAACACCGTCCCGTAGTTCTTCAGCCCGACGAACTCCTTCCCGGCCGGGTCGGTCAGCCGGTAGCTGAACAGCGACAGGTAGATGGCGTTGAGCAGCGGGTACCCCGCGACGGCCAGCATGATGATGACGGCGGGGGTGGACAGCAGCAGCCCGAGGCGGCGCTCGGCGCGGTAGCGGTCGGATAGTTCGACGGGCCCGCCCGGCTCGATGGCCGGCTGGGGCCGTTCGAGGGTGGTGGTCATCTGCGCCTCCGCTCTACAGCAGCCGCTCGTCGTGCAACACCTGCGGGATGAACTCCGCCGTGTTCTTCGGGGTGGTGTTCGGGTCCACGGTCACCGGGGCGTGCCAGGTCCGCTGGACCGAGGCCGACACATCGGCGTAGTACGGCGTGATCGGCCGGGTCGCCGCCCCGTCGATGGAGTCGCGGATCAGCGCCGCCATCGGGAAGACCTTGACGACCTCCGGGTCGTCGTACACCGAGCCGGCCGCCGCCGGGTTACCCGAGTCCAGCATGTACTTCTTCTGGTTCTCCGCCGACGTGATGCACTTGGCCGCGTCGACCGCGAACGTGTCCTTGTACTGGCCGAAGGCGCCGATCGCCAGGCCGATGCCGCCGAACGGCGGCTTGCTCGTCTGGCCCGCCGTCACCTCCGGGTACCGGGCGTAGCCGACGTCGTCGAGGATGCTCTTCGGGATGACGCCCTTGCCGGCGTCGCTGATGTTGGCCTGCCAGATGTACGGCCAGTTGAGCATGAACCCGCCCCGGTCACTGTTGAACAGGCTCCGCGACTGTTCCTCGATGTCCGTGGACAGCGTCGGGCTGGCCGCCGTGGAGTGCGCCAGCTTCTGGATGATCGTGGCCGCCGCCTTACCCGCCGGGCTGTCGATCGTCACGGTGGCGTCCTTGCCCTTCTCGTTGTCCGTGATGATCTGGCCGCCCGCCGAGGTCACCAGCGCGTTGATCCAGACCATGTAGCCCTCGTACTTGCTGCCCTGCTCGGCGACCGTCTTGCCGGCCTTCACCGCGGCGTCGATCATCTGGTCCCAGGTGAAGCCCGGCTTGGTGGGATCGACGCCGAGCTGCTGTACCACCGACTTGCGGTACCACAGCAGTTGGGTGTTGGCCCAGAACGGCGCCGCGTACAGCTTCCCGGCCCACATCTCGCTGTCCACGGCGGGCTTGAGGATGCCCTGAGTGAGCGGAGCCGCCTCGCTGTCCGAGAACGGGCGCAGGAAGCCGGCGTTGGCCGCCTCGGCGACGAACGGCGGGTCCAGGCTCATCATCGAGATCGAGGAGTCCTTGGCGGCGAGCCGCCGGATCAGTTGCTCGCGCTGGTCCGACGCGCTGTTCGGCAGCAGCGAGACAATGATCTTGTACTTGCCACCGGCGGCCTCGGTACAGGACGCGGCCAGCCGTTCCTGGCCGCCGTTGTCGGGGTTGATGTACCAGTTGAGCTCCGGGGTACCGCCGCTCGAACAGGCGGCGAGGCCACCGGCCATGAGGGCGAGGACCGCCAGCCGGGTCGTTACGGCGGAACGCCAACGGAGCGGGTGAGTCGACATATGCTGCCTCCCGCGGCGCGGATGGATGGGTCGCGGACCGCACGGCGACGCGCGGTCGGGTGGTGATTCAGCGGGAGTACGCCCCACCGGCACACAGTGGGCCGGGAGGCTCAGACTTCGACGGCATCGCCCCCGTGGCGCGCGACCCTGCCCGTGGCGGCACTGCGTGTGCTGACGGTCCCTGCCGGTGCCATCTCAGGGCTCCTCTGGGCGCGTCCTGGCTGCTAGAACGGTTCTCCTAACACTCGCCCCGAAGCCGATCGATGTCAAGCGGAGTGCCCCTTGAAGGTAACGACCGCCGAGCGGACCACCGGGGTCCCCTGGTCCCAGTCCCCGGTGTTGACGCCGACGTGCAGGTACAGACCGCCGGACGGGCGCCGGACCGCGACCGCGGTGACGAGGTAGGGCCGCTGGTCCGGGCCCATGACGAGCTGCTCGGCCGGCCGGCCGAGGTACCGCTTGAGCTGCTCGCAGGTGCCGTGGGCGAGGGCGTCCAGGTACGCCTCGGCGAGCGCCACCGCTGTCTCGTGCTCTGCGGGCGGGTCGCCTCGTTCCACACCTACACAGACGGCTGGCCGGCGCCATCCGTTCAGGGCGCCGGCCAGGGAAAGGCCCAGTAAGGTTTGCTTTCAGTCGCCCGCGCGCCGGATCAGGTCCGCGAGGTCGCGGACGTCCTGGTCGTCGGTACGGCCGGCCGCGCGGTCGGCGATCCGGGCGAGGTCGCCGAGGCGCACCTCGGCGCCGTAGGGGCTCCTCCGCAGTACCTCGGCGAGGTACGCGGCCGCGTAGCAGACCTGGAGCCGGGGCGCCGCCTCGTCGAACGGGCGGCCCAGGTCGGCGACGCTGACGACGGTGCCGGCCTCCTGGGCCTCCCGCGACCTCGGGTCCTGCCACCGGATCCCGGCATGCGCCACCGGCCCCGCCGCGCCGTCCCGCAGCCGTACCGTGTACAGCGCGGTGACACTGTGCCCCGGCCCGACCTCGCCGCCGTCCACCCGGTCGTTGCGGAACGAGGAGTTCGGCAGGGCCCGGTCGTCGTACCCGATGAGCCGGTACCCGGCCACCGTCTGCGGATCGAAGGTCACCTGTACCTTCGCGTCCAGCGCCCGGACCGACAGCGTCGCCGGCAACTGCTCGACGAACACTTTCCGCGCCTGCGCCGGCTCGCTGACGTAGACCACGAACCCGTCGCCGCGGTCGGCGAGCTGCTCCATGAGCTGGTCGCCGTAGTCGGTACCGACGCCGACGCCGAGCAGCGCGATCTGCTTGCCCGCCTGCTCGCGTACCTGGGCAAGGATCGGTGCGGCTACGGTGTCCCCCACGTTGGCCAGGCCGTCGGAGAGCAGGATCACCCGGTTGGTGGCGCCCGCCCGGAAGCCCTCCCGGGCCACCCGGTACCCGGTGACCAGACCGGCCTCCAGGTTCGTACTCCCGCCCGCCGAAAGCTCGTTCACTGCCGCGTGCAGGTCGGCACGCCGCTCGACGCGGGTCATCGGCCGCAGCACCCGGGCCTCCTCCGTGAAGGTCACGATGCCCACCGAGTCGCCCGGCCGGAGCTGGTCGATCAGTGTGTGCAGGGCCTGCTGGACCAGGTCGAGCTTGCCCGGGTCGCCCATCGAGCCGGACACGTCGATGACGAAGGTGAGCGCCGCGTCCGGCCGCTCGGCCCGGTCCTCCGCCCGGGTCTGCAGGCCGATCCGCAGCAGCCGCACGTCACCGGCACGCCGAGGGTGCTGGGTACCGGGCAGCCGCGCGCCGTCCACCGACACCGTGAAGCCGTTGCCGGCCGGCTGGGGATAGTCCTCGCGGAACGCGTTGACGAACTCCTCCGGCCGCACGTTCTCGGGCGCGGGCCGCTGCCCCTGCCGGATGAGGTTGCGGGCGTACCCGTACGACGCGGTGTCCACGTCCATGGCGAACGTCGACAGGGGGTTGACGGCCGGGTCCACCTCGGCGGCGAACCCCTCCCCGCCGTACCCGGCGCTGCCGGACGGCAGCGGCATGGGCGTCGCCCACGGCGACGGGGCCGCCGGCGCCACCGGATTGTTGGGCCGGGCACCGGCGTGGCCGCCGCTCGGCGCCGAGCCGTTGTGAGACGAGGGCGAGGAGCAGCCCGCCATGGTGACACCCGCGACCATAAGCACGACAAGGACGGTGCGGATACGAGAAGTCATGCCGGTCCGACGCCCGGCGGGTGCCGGCGGTGCCGTCCGTCACCGATACGCAACCGAGCCGTGAGCGTGAGGTGATCCGTCAGAGCATCGCGAGCACGGCCTCCGCCATCCGGCCAAGGCGCTCGCGCTGCGGGAAGGTACCGACCGGGACCCGGGCGACCTCCTGGGCCGTGGCGTAGTCCACGACCGAGACGGCGTTCGCGTTGCTGAGCGACACCAGGCAGTACCGGCCGTCGGCGCTCGTCGTCGCCCAGTACGGCAGCGTGCCGGCCGGGTAGGTGACCGTGCCCCGGGTGGTCAGCCCCGGCCGGTCGACGATCGCCGTGTAGTCGTCGATCGTGCCCACGTCGCAGAGCTGGCCGGTGTCGCCGGACAGCGCCATGCCGTGGTGCGCCGAGTTGTTCGGGTAGCTGTCCGGATTCAGCGCGGCGCCGGCCGGGCTGAACGGCATCGGGACGGTACGGGTGATCCGGCCGGCCCGCAGGTCGTACTCGACGAAGCCGTTGAGGTAGGAGAGCTGGGCGTACATCGTGGTGCCGTCCGGGGTGAAGACGGCCGGGCGGATGCCCTCGCTGAACTGGTACGTGCGCAGGACCGCGAACGTGCGCGCGTCGATGACGGTGAGCTGCTTGACGCCCTTGGCGAAGTCGAGCGCCTTCGGCAGCGCGGTGATCCCGATGCTGGCGTTGTAGATGCGCGTGCCGTCCGGCGAGTAGTCGTTGGCGTGCGGGTACGTGCCAGTGGGTACCGACCGCACGAGCGCGCCGGTCGCCGTGTCGAGCACCTGTGCCTGCGCCACGGTCGTGGCCGACACGACGAACCGGGTACCGTCCGGGGACAGCGCGGCGTGGTCGGCCTTGAACCCGGCCACCTTGTGCCGCCACAGCATCCGCCGGGTGGCGAGGTCGAAGGCGACGGCGTCGTCGAGGTTGCCCCGGGAGACGTAGAGGGTGCGCCCGTCGGGCGACAGGTATGCGTCGTCGGCGAACCGGTCCCCGCCCTCCTGCTGCCGGATCAGCTCGTACGCCGCCCGCTCGATGGGGTTCATCTGCGCCAGCCGCTCGGCGAGATCCGGGATGACGTCGACGGATCCCAGGGTGGCGAACGTGTGCCCGTCGAGGAAGGTGACGGTACCCGCGACGCTGTTGCCCACCAGTACCACGTCGTGCAGGTCGCCCGTCGCGGCCTCCGCCGGGGCTCCGACGGAGACCAGCGCGAGCGCGGCGGCGACGGTCAGTGTCCTTCGCATGGTGTCGAGTCTCGGCGGGCCCGGCGCGGCGGCCAACGCAGCAGCGCGCCAACGAACCAGCCGCGAATTGTCAACGGGTGACAACGCCGCGCTCGGCCCGCAACGCCACCTCCAGCTCGAACCGCTGCGCCGGGTCGCGCAGCACCGGGCCGAACAGCCGGTCGAGCTGGCGCAGCCGGTACCGGACGGTCTGCGGGTGGACGTGCAGCCGGGCGGCCACCTCGGTGGCGTTCTTGTCCAGTTGCAGCCAGGTCAGCAGGGTGTCGGCGAGCAGCCGGCGCGGCC
>JBKPCQ010000342.1:0-5669 GCA_046727455.1 Actinomycetota bacterium
CGATGAGGTCGCGTAAGGCGGAACGCATGGATAATCGCACCGTCTGCGACTCGTACCCGTGCGTCGCATAGAACGACTCCGCCGACCTGAGGATCGAGCCCGCTCGACCGATCGCTTCCCCGGCGACGGGATGGCGGTCCCCAAGATTAAGAGTGATTGTCCGGATCGGAATACGCGTCCCGTCGGTCAAGGCTGCTCCTTCCGCAGAACCGCCCGCGTGTGCCAGGGCCGGCCCGGCTGTTCGATGGTCACGATCGCGTCGTCGATCACGGCCACGGGTCAATCGTGGCACGGCCGGTCACCAGCAACGCCGGGCACGGCCGCGGCTTGCCGGCTGGGACCGGTGATCGGAGGAGTGGGCCGGTGTTCGCCGACAAAGCATCGACGTCGATAAAGGCATGTGCGACCGGTCAAGCCCGGATTCCTGCTATCGCACTTAGCGAAGTCCCGTTGGCCCGCCCGTTTGACGCGCCTATGCGGCGATCCTAGGCTTCGGTCAGACATCCGACGTAGTCGGCCTGGGGAGCAGACATGAAAAGGTTGATCCACGGCCTGACCGCCGCGCTCGTGGCGGCCCCTCTTGTTGCCGTCGCCGTCGTGTCCGGCGCATCCGTGGCGAGCGCACAGGACACGAGCGCACCGGACAACGGCCTCGCCCTGACGCCGCCGCTGGGGTGGAGCAGCTGGAGCTTCGTCCGGCGTACCCCGACCGCCGACAAGGTCCGGGCGCAGGCCGACGCGATGCTGGGCAGCGGCCTGGCCGGCGTCGGGTACCGGTACGTCAACCTGGACGACTTCTGGTACCAGTGTCCGGGCAGCCAGGGCCCGAACGTCGACGGCTTCGGCCGGTGGGTGACCGACCCGGTCAAGTTCCCGCCGAACGGGTCGACCGACGGCATCCAGGTGCTCGCCGACTACATCCACGGCAAGGGCCTGAAGTTCGGCCTCTACGTCACGCCGGGCATCTCCCACCAGGCGGTCGTGCTGAACACCCCGATCGAAGGCACCCCGTACCACGCCGCCGACATCGCCACGACCACGGCCGAGAAGAACTACAACTGCCACGGCATGGTCGGCATCGACTACACCAGGCCGGGCGCGCAGGAGTTCGTCAACTCCTGGGCCAACCAGTTCGCCTCGTGGGGCATCGACTACCTGAAGATCGACGGAGTCGGCCTCTCCGACGTTCCGGACATCCAGGCGTGGTCGGCGGCGCTGCGGCAGACCGGCCGGCCGATCCACCTGGAGCTGTCCAACAACCTGAGCATCACCGGCGCCGCCACCTGGAAGCAGTACTCCAACGGCTGGCGGACCAGCGGCGACGTCGAGTGCTACTGCGGTCCCGGCCCGAACGGCAGCGGGTTCCCGCTCACCGACTGGGGTCACGTGCAGTCCCGGTTCAACCAGGTCGCGAACTGGCAGCCGTACGGCGGCCCGGGCGGGTTCAACGACTACGACTCCATCGAGGTCGGCAACGGCGCGGGCGACGGACTGACCCTCGACGAGCGCAAGACCCAGATGAGCCTGTGGGCGATGGGCGCCTCGCCGTTCATCCTCGGTACCGACCTGACCAACCTCGACCCGACCGACCTCGGCCTGCTGACGAACACCGAGGTCCTCGCCGTCGACCAGGACGCCATCGACGCGTCGCGGATCGTGAACGCCGGCACCCAGCAGGTGTTCACCAAGACCGAACCCGCCGGGGACGTCATCGTCGCGCTGTTCAACACCTCCACCCAGCCGCAGGTGGTCTCCACCACGACGGCGACGCTCGGCCTGCCCGCCGGTACCGACTACTTCCTGCGGGACCTCTGGACCCACCAGGCGACCGAGACGACCGGCGCGATCAGTCCGAACGTGCCGCCGCACGGCGTGGCGCTGTACCGGGTCAGCCCGGACGACAACCCGACCCTGGCGCCGCCGCACACGACGCTGGCGCTGGACGCTCCGTCGAGCGTGACGGCCGGCCAGCCCGTCACGGTCACCGCGTCCTTGACCGACCATGGTGACCTGCCCGCGAAGAAGGTGAGCATCGGCCTGCAGGCGTCGCCGGGCTGGTCGGTGACGGCGACCTCGCCGACCTTCTTCAGCGCCGTGGAGACGGAGCAGACCGTGCGGGCCACCTTCCAGGTCGTGGTACCGCAGGCGACGAAGCTGTTCGACACCGGCACGCTGACCGCCACGGCCGACTACACCTGGCCCCGCAAGACACCGCTGAACTCGTCGGTGACCGCGACGGCCACGGTGAGCATGCCGGTGCAGCCGCCGTACCAGACGTTCTCGTCCACCACCGCGTCCTTCGCCCAGTTGGGCACCAGGCTCGGTATCCGGGGCGACGGCGGGGACGTCTACGGCGGCACCAACCAGTACGGCACCATCTACCTGCCGGGCGCCGAGACCGACGGTACCGTGGCCGTCGTCCAGGTGCTCGCACAGGACAACACGAACGCGTGGGCCAAGGCCGGCATCATGGTGCGCAACCGCATCACCGACGCGAACACCTCGCCCGGGTTCCTCATCATCGCGGTCGCGCCCGGCCACGGGTACGTCGTCCAGTGGGACGCCAACGGTGACGGCCGGCTCGAATCCAACAGCGCGCCGTCCGGCGAGGGACTGGGCACCGCGTCGTACCCGTCGTGGCTGAAACTGGTCCGCAACGGCACCAGCTACACCGGCTACTACTCGACCGACGGCACGACCTGGACGCTGATCGCCACGGTACCGGTGCCCACCGCGGCGGCGACCCAGGACGTCGGCGTGTTCATGACGTCACACAACTCGGGCACCATCGGGGAGGTGGACTTCGACCACTTCAACGTGGGCGGGTGAGCGGGCGGGGAGGGCCGGGCACCCCGGCCCTCCCCGGACGATTCAGTAGCCGGTGCCGAAGGCGCTCCGCGCCACCGTGGCGAGCACCTGCTGCTGGTAGTAGACGGGCCCGCCGCCGTCCGCGGTCACTGTCGAGGGGTAGTGGGTGGAGACCATGAGCGCGTAGACGTTGCCCGCCGAGATCGCGAGCGCGAAGTAGTCGCCGATGAACCCTCTGCCTTTGGCGCAGGGATCCGTGGCTCCCGCGCACGGGTACTGCGAGAGTCCGCCGACGCGCTGGCCCGGCTGCTCCGGGTCCCAGGTGAACTTCGAGATCCGCACGTTCGATCCGATCGGCACGGCACCGCCGCCGCTGTCCTTGTACGCCTGCAGCGAGGTGTCCACGCAGAAGTTCGTCCGTCCGACGTCGGCGGGCAGGATGCTCGGATCGTTCGGGCAGGCGAGGCGCCGGTCGTAGAACGCCACCGCCACCGCGCCGCCGGGGCCGGCCGCGACCGACGGCTGGAACTGGTCGGTCGGCACACCCGCCACGTCGACGTTGTCGTTGACCACCGCCGGCGTCGACCAGGTGGCGCCCCCGTCGGTGGACTGCGTGAACTTGACGTCCGCCTGGCCGGCGGCCGCGTCCCAGTCCTCGTAGGTGAGATACAGATGGCCGCGGTACGTCGGGCTGGCGGCGAAGTTCTCGACGATGCCGCTGCGGAAGCGCGTGTTCGGGTACACCTCGCCCGGCGGGATGGTCACGGTCGTGATCGGCACGAACGCGCTGAAGGTACGGCCGTCGTCCGTCGAGCGGGCGACGTAGATCGTGTGGGAGCCGCCGTTCGCGGGGAACGACACGACCGAGACGTAGAGGGTACCCGCCGCGTCGATCTCCGGAAGGACGTAGGTCGCGCCGGGGCCCACATCGGACGGCGCGCTGATCGTGACCGCGTTGTCGAAGGTCTGGCCACGGTCACGCGAGACGGCCATTCTCACCTTGATCGCCTTGCCGTTGAAGACCGCCCAGGCCGCGTAGACGTGATCCTGGAACGGGTTGCCGACGATGTGGTTGACGGCGACCCACTGCTTGTCCTCGACGTGCCCGAGCTGCAGTGCCGAGGCGTTGTTCGGCGGTTCGAGCGGCACGCCGCCGTTGCCTTTCACCCAGTGGCGGCCCAGGTCGTCGCTGTAGGACAGGTCGATCTCGCCGTCCGGATGGAGCCTCGACGCGTCGAAGAACGAATTGAACGGCAGCATCGTCTGGTAGACCCGGCCCTTGGTGTCGAAGTCGGCGTTCGGGTCGGTGCTGTCGGTCCAGCTCGGCGGCATCGCCTGCGTCCCGGTCGAGATGCAGTCGTAGCCCTGGACCTGGTTGTTGCCCGACGGCGTCCCGCCCAGGAGCTGATAGGCGCCGAGGTAGAACATGTAGTAGGTGGAGTACTTGTCGAAGAAGAACTTCGACGTCCCGACGAGATCTTCAGTCCCGGGCTTGACGGCAAGCCATGACTCGGAGTGGTTCGCGTTGAACGGCCCCTCGTGGCAGGTGCCCGCGAGTGGGACGCGCGAGCCCGGTGGCACCGGATAGCCGCCGCCTGTCGTCGGGGAGCTGGCGACCACGTTCGCGAACGGTACGCTCGCGCTCCATAAGCCGCCGCCGTTCGCGCTGGCAGCAGGCGCGGCGCAGAACGGCAATGCGGCAGTTCCGAGCGCCACCAGCGCCGCAGTCAATCGCTTCATCGGTCCTCCTTTCGGCCCCCGGGATGGTGCGAGGCGCATCACATCCCTCCGGTCAGTATCACCATGAACGCCGCGGCCAGCATCTGAGGCAGCAGCCTCGGATCCTCTCTGTCCCAGGGGTGGAAAGAGTCATTGACCGGGTGCTGCGGGCTGGCCATCCTTGGCGTGGACCAAGAGGCAGCGGTCGATGCCCCGTTGAGACGAGGATGCCCATGCGTACCCAGCCGCTGGTGGCGGCGCTCATCGCCGCCGTACTCGTGACACCGCTCGCGCACACCGGCTCGGCACAGGCCGCGGCGCCCGCGGACGTCAAGCCGCCCAACCCGGCGCACCCCGGCTGGCTGCTGCGCTGGGCGCCCGAGGCGGACCAGGAGGGCCTGGCCGCCTTCGAGCACGTCGAGGACGACCGCGCGCACTCCGACCCGGCGGGCTTCCCGCACATCTTCGTCGACGGGGACGCGTACCACTTCACGATGACCTCGGTGATCCGCGACACCTCACCGGACCGCCAGCGCAACGAGGTGCGCGGCATGCGTACCGACGACGGGCGGACGGTCTCCATGCTCAAGGGCGAGACCTGGCGGCTGACCTACTCGATGTTCATCCCGGACACCCTGCAGGCGACCACCCGGTTCAGCCACATCATGCAGTTGAAGGCACCCGGTACCGGCTCGAACCCGATCCTCACCACGTCGCTGCGGCGCTACGGCACGGTGCCGAAGATGGAGGTACGGATGGGGGACGCGACCACGGTCGTCGGCGCGGTCGACCTCGCCCCCCTGCAGAACCACTGGATCGACATCGACTTCCAGGTGCGCGTCGGTGAGGCGCCCGACGGCTGGGTGCGCTGGATCGTCCACGACGGGGACACCACGGTCATCGACACGACGATGACCGGGCTCGACACGTGGCTGTTCGACCGGGTGCGGCCGAAGTGGGGGATCTACCGCTCGCTCGGCGACACCTCCGGCTCCCTGCACGACACGTACCTGCTCGTCCGGCACCTGCGCGCGTACCAGTGGGCCGACATGCCGGTACCGCCGAAGTGGGCGCGGTACGAGGCGGAGAGCGCGACGGTCTCCGGCTGCCCGGCCGAGTCCGGCAACGCCGGGTACACCGGG
>JBKPCQ010000343.1:0-10158 GCA_046727455.1 Actinomycetota bacterium
GCCCGGCCGGAAGCGGCGCTACGGCTCGCCGACGGGCTCGCGCTGGCCGACGCGCTCGGGCTGGCACTCGCGCTGGCCGGGGCGTCGTCCGCGGGACCCGCCGTGGTGGGGTCCACGACCGGCGGGGGGTACCCGCCGGACGCCCCGTGGTTCGTCGTCACGTTGCTGTTCAGCAGCAGGTACGCGGCGGCCCCGCCGGCCAGGATCAGCGTGATGACCATGCCGAGGATGATCATGTACCGGCGGCGACCGGAGTCCGCCGGCGCCTCAGGTAACGGCTCCGGCTCGGCCTGCCCGTACAGCATCAGACTCATCGCCACCTCCTGCGGCCCAAACCTGGCGGAGTATGGCATCCATCGATGCCTGCCGTCGATTTGTCTCCGTCCACCGGAGCGCGGCTCCGCCAGTCCGAGCGCGGGACCCTGGGGACCTGCGACCCATGCAGGCACTAGCCTGATGAAGTGAACCGACGCGCGAAGATCGTCTGCACCCTGGGGCCGGCCACCGCCAGTCCCGAGCGCGTCCGTGGCCTGGTGGACGCCGGTATGGACGTGGCCCGGCTGAACTTCAGCCACGGTACGCACGCCGATCACGAGCAGGTCTACCGGCACGTCCGGGAGGCCGCCGAGCAGACCGGGCGCGCGGTCGGCGTCCTCGCCGACCTGCAGGGTCCGAAGATCCGGCTGGGCCGGTTCGCGCACGGGCCGGTCGAGTGGCGCACCGGCGAGGACGTGGTGATCACCAACGAGGACATCGTCGGTACCCACGACCGGGTCTCGGTCACGTACCGGCGCCTGCCCACCGAGGTGAAGCCCGGCGACCGCCTGCTCATCGACGACGGCAAGGTCGCGGTCGAGGTCAAGACCATTCTCGGCGGTACCGACATCGAGTGCCTGGTCGTCGAGGGCGGCCCGGTCTCCGACCACAAGGGCGTGTCGCTGCCGCACGTGGCGGTCAGCGTTCCCGCGCTGTCCGAGAAGGACGCCGACAACCTGCGGTTCGCCCTGCGCCTCGGGGTCGACCTGGTGGCCCTGTCGTTCGTCCGGTCACCCGACGACGTCAAGCTGGTCCACGAGATCATGGACGAGGTGCACATCCGCCGACCGGTGATCGCGAAGCTGGAGAAGCCGGAGGCGGTCGGCGCCCTGGAGCAGATCGTCACCGCGTTCGACGGGATCATGGTGGCCCGGGGGGACCTCGGCGTGGAGCTGCCGATGGATGAGGTACCGCTGGTGCAGAAGCGGGCCGTGCAACTGTGCCGGGAGCTGGCCAAGCCGGTGATCGTGGCGACCCAGATGCTCGACTCGATGATCGCGAACTCGCGGCCGACCCGGGCGGAGGCGTCCGACGTCGCCAACGCGGTGCTGGACGGCGCCGACGCGCTGATGCTGTCCGGGGAGACCAGCGTCGGACGGTACCCGGTGCTGACGGTCTCCACCATGGCGAAGATCATCGAAACCACCGAGGCCGGCGCGATGGGGGTACCCCGGCTGCTGCGCGACCCGCGGACCCGCGGCGGCGCCCTGACCTTGGCCGCCGCCACCATCGCCCGGAACATCTCGGCGAAGGCCCTGGTCGCGTTCACGCAGACCGGCGACACCGTCCGGCGGCTGGCCCGGCTGCACTGCGAGCTGCCGCTGATCGCCTGTACCCCGGACGCCTCGGTCCGCGCCCAGCTCGCACTGTCCTGGGGCGTGCAGACCCACCTGGTGCCGTTCGTGGACCACACCGACGACATGTTCCAGCAGGTCGACCGGACCCTCCTGGAGCTGAGCTGGACCGCCACCGGGGACTACGTGGTGATCGTGGCCGGCAGCCCGCCGGGCACCCCGGGCTCGACCAACACGCTGCGGGTACACCAGCTCGGCTCGCTGACGGGCATGGCGTGACCGGGCCGCTCCCGACCGGACAGGCGGCCGTCGACGCGCTGCTGGAGCTGCTCGACCTGCGGCCGCTGGGGCCGGACGGGTTCGAGGGGCGCAGCCCGCCGGTCGGGCCGCAGCGGGTGTTCGGCGGCCAGGTGGCGGGGCAGGCGCTGGTGGCCGCCGGCCGTACCGTCGACCCGGCGCGGTACGTGAACTCGCTGCACGGGTACTTCGTCCGGCCGGGCGATCCGACCGTGCCGATCCGGTACCAGGTCGAGAACATCCGCGACGGGCGCTCCTTCTCCATCCGCCGGTCCGTGGCCTACCAGCACGAGCTACCGATCTTCTTCATGTCGGCGTCGTTCCACCGCGTCGAGAGCGGGCTGGAGCACCAGGCGCCGCCGCCCGACGACGTGCCGATGCCGGAGGAGCTGCCGACCATGGCCGACCGGCTGGCCCGGTACCCGGAGCGGCTGGGCATCTGGACCCGCATTCCGCGCCCGATCGACGCCCGGTACGTGGGCGAGCCCGGCTGGGTACGCCCGGGGGACCGGCCGCCGGACGTCCACCAGCGGGTCTGGATGCGCATCGACGGCAAGCTGCCCGACGATCCGCTGCTGCACGCGTGCGCGCTGACGTACGCCTCCGACCTGACCCTGCTGGACTCGGTGCTGTCGGTGCACGGGGAGGTGTGGGCGACCCCGGAGAAGTCGTTAGGCGGACTCGTGGGGGCGAGCCTGGACCACGCGCTGTGGTTCCACCGGCCGTTCCGGGCCGACGAGTGGTTCCTGTACGACTGCTTCAGCCCCTCGGCGTCGGGTGCGCGGGGCCTCGCCACCGGCCGGATGTTCACCCGGGACCGCCGGCACATCGCCACGGCGGTCCAGGAGGGGCTGCTGCGCCGGGTCGGCGCCTGACCGCGGCGCGTCCGGGGCGGCACGACATAATGGAGCCGTGCGCCTCTCCGCCCGGGTGGACTACGCCCTGCGTGCCATTGTCGAGCTGGCCTCGTCCGGCGGCGCGCCCGAGCGGCCGGTGACCTCGGAGCAGCTCGCCCGCGCCCAGTCGATCCCGTCCAAGTTCCTGGAGAGCATCCTGCTCCAGCTCCGCCGGGGCGGGATCGTCAACGCGCAGCGCGGCCCCGACGGCGGGTACTGGCTCGGCCGCCCGGCCGCCGCCATCTCCCTGGCCGACGTGATCCGGGTGATCGACGGGCCGCTGGCCAACGTCCGGGGGCAGCGGCCGGAGGCGCTGGGGTACCAGGGCACCGCGCAGGCGCTGCAGGAGGTCTGGATCGCGCTGCGGGCCAGCGAGCGGGAGATCCTGGACCTGGTCACGATCGCCGACGTCGCTTCCGGGGAGCTTCCCGAGCGGGTCCGCAAGCTGGCCGCCGACCCGACCGCCTGGGTTTGAGTCGGGGTTACCCGCCGGGCAGGAACCGGCCGGCGGAGGTACTGCGTGGCGCCGGGGCGGCCTCGCGCAGCTCCGGCCGGCCGGGCGCGGTCAGCCAGCCCGGAAGCAGGTACGCGCCCGGTCCCCGGAGGGCACCGGGCCCACCGCGCGCACCGATCCCCGCGACGTCGAGCGGCTCGCCGCAGTTCGCGCAGGTGGGCACCGCCTCGGTGGGTGCTCCGCACCGGTGGTGCACGATCGTCACGGGTGGCCCGGCCGGACCGGCCGCCCACCGGTCACCCCAGCGCATCAGGGCCAGCAGCACCGGTACCACGTCGGCGCCCTTCTCGGTCAGCTCGTACCGGTACCGGACCGGGCGGGTGCGGTACGGCTCCCGGGTCAGCAGCCCGTGCTCGACCAGCGTGTTCAGCCGGTCGGTGAGGATGTTCGTGGCCACCCCGAGATCCCGCTGGAGCTCGTCGAACCGGGTCAGCCCGAACAGGACGTCGCGCAGGATCAGCGGCGTCCACGCCTCGCCGACGACGGCCAGCGTACGGGCGATCGAGCAGGGCATGGCCCGGAAGTCGGTGCGCTGCATCCTCGCAGCGTAACCGCGGGATGGGCGGACGGCCCGGCAGCGCGCGGCGCGGCCCGGCACGGCGGAGGCGGGCGCCGTCAGCACGCCCGCCTCCACCGTGTGGGCCCCTACCAGTTGCGCGCGAACGTCAGGTGCGCGTTCAGCCAGTCCCGGATCTTCGCGACCTCGTCGGTACGGCTGTCCAGCCACGGCAGGTACCCGCCGATGGCCATGACGCCCAGGACGATCGCCGCGATGCTGCACAGCAGGCCGAGCAGTGCCACGCTGTGCCCGGTCACCCCGCGCCGGCTGGCGCCCACCAGCCCGCCGGCCGAGATGGCGCCGCCGAGCACCCCGAGGGCCACGCCGGCCGGCGCGAGCAGCCCGGTCAGCGTCGCGATCAGGGACACCAGCCCGACGACGAGGCCGAGCGTGGCCAGCGCGCTCACCCGTACCCAGCGGGGCGGCGGGGCCGGCTCCACGACGGTGTCCTCGGTTACCGGCCGCTCCACGACCTGGGTGTTCCCGGGGCGGCGGTCGTCGACGGTCGGGCGGCGGGTCTCGATCCGCTCGGCGCTCTCGGGCCGGTCGATCGTCTCGGTAACCTCGTCGTCCGCCGTCCGGTTCCGGTGTATGCCGAGTCTCGCCACGGCAGACCTCCCTTACATCCGATCTCCTCCCGCCTGGGTACCCAAACCGGTGGCCGGCTACACCGGACAATGGAGGCATGGGCGATCGGCTGACCGAGTACCGGCGCAAACGCGACGCGCGGCGCACCCCGGAGCCGGTACCGGAGCGGCCGCCCGAGCCCGGCCACGGCGACATCTTCGTGATCCAGCAGCACCACGCCCGGCGGCTGCACTGGGACCTGCGCCTGGAGCGCGACGGCGTGCTGGTCTCCTGGGCGCTGCCCCGGGGCCTGCCCCGCGACCCGGCCCGCAACCACCTCGCGGTGCACACCGAGGACCATCCGATGGAGTACGCCGACTTCCACGGCGAGATCCCGGCCGGCGAGTACGGCGCGGGCCGGATGACCATCTACGACCGCGGGACGTACACGACCGAGAAGTGGCGCGACGACGAGGTGATGGTCGTGCTGGACGGCGCGCGGGAGTCCGGGCGGTTCGTGCTGTTCCAGACCCGGGGCAAGGACTGGATGATCCACCGGATGGACGGGCCGCCGCCGGGCTGGACGCTGATCCCGGAGCTGGTCCTGCCGATGCGGCCGACCGGGTCGGCGCGGCTGCCGGCGGACGACGACGCCTGGGGATACGAGCTGGACTGGCCGGGCGAGCGGGCGGTCGCCTACATCGAAAGCGGCCGGCTGCGGCTGACGGGGGACGAGGCCGACGTCACGGAGCGGTACCCCCGGCTGCGCGGCCTGGGCGAGGCGCTGGCCCCGGTCGCGTGCGTGCTGGACGGGGTGGTGGTGAGCTTCGACACCGCCGCCCGGGTCATGGCGCCCGACCCGGACGACCACCACTACCTCGCGGTCGATCTCCTCTGGCTGGAGGGATCGTTCACCACGGAGCTTCCCTACGCCCGCCGCCGGGAGCTGCTCGCCGAGCTGACGATCGCCGGCCCGCGCTGGCAGACGCCGCCGCACTTCGCCGGCGGCGGGGCGTACGCCCTCGCCGCGAGTGCGGACCAGGGGGCCCCGGGGATCGTGGCCAAACGGCTGGACTCTCCGTACCTGTCCGGCCGGCGCAGCCGCCGCTGGCTGCGGATTCGCCGGTAACCGGACAGACACCCGCTTGCGTTCGGGTGCACCATCGGGTAACTTTTCCCATCAACCTAGTCGACAAAGTAGGGAAGACGATGGTGGCGCGGAAGACCCGGATCCTCGGCGGCATGGCGGCGCTCGTGATCTTGGCGGCCTCCGCCGGCTGTGCCGGCACCGTATCCGCGAACAGCGGTTCCACCGTCACGCTGTCCCTCGTCGCGTACTCGACCCCGCAGGCCGCCTACGAGGCGCTGATCACCGCGTTCCAGGCCACGCCGGAGGGGAGGAACGTCACGTTCACCAAGTCCTTCGGCGGATCCGGCGACCAGAGCCGGGCGGTGGCCGCCGGCCTGAGGGCCGACCTCGTGGCCTTCTCCCTGGAGCCCGACGTCACCCGCCTGGTCGGCGCGAACCTGGTTCCCGCCGACTGGAACGCCGACGCGACCAAGGGCATGATCACCGACTCCGTCGTCGTCATCGCCACCCGCAAAGGCAACCCGAAGGGCATCAAGACCTGGGACGACCTGGTCAAGCCCGGGGTACAGGTGATCACGCCGAACCCGTTCGCGTCCGGTGGCGCGCGGTGGAACCTGCTGGCCGGGTACGGGGCGAAGTCGAACAAGGGCGCCGACAAGGCGGCCGGGCTGGCGTACCTGGAAGCGCTGCTGCGCAACGTGCCGGTACAGGACACCAGCGCGCGGGCCTCGCTGCAGACCTTCACCGGCGGCAAGGGCGACGCGATCATCTCGTACGAGAACGAGGCGATCTTCGCCCAGCAGCACGGCCAGGCGCTGGACTACACCGTCCCGGACGACACCATCCTGATCGAGAACCCGATCGCGGTGACCGCGAAGTCGGAGCACCCGACCGAGGCGAAGGCGTTCCTCGCCTTCCTCCACTCGGCGCAGGGCCAGAAGATCTTCGCGGACAACGGGTACCGCCCGGTCGGGCAGCAGGTCAGCGGCGCCACCTTCCCGACCCCGTCCGGGCTGTTCACGATCAAGGACCTGGGCGGCTGGTCGAAGGTGAGCAAGGAATTCTTCGACCCGTCGAGCGGGTCGGTCGCCGCCATCGAGCAGAAGCTCGGGGTGTCGACCGCGAGCGGCGCGAAGTAGTCCGCGGTGGTCACCACCGTCGGGAGCCCGGCCGCGGTCGAAGCGGCGACACCGGTCCGGGCCGCGCCGCCGCGCGGACGGAAGCGGTCACCGCCCCGGGTCGGTACCGGCCTGGGGCTCGGCCTCGCGGTGACCTACCTGAGCCTGATCGTGCTGATCCCGCTGGCCGCCGTGGTCTGGTGGGGCACCCGGGGCGGGCTGGGCGACTTCTGGCGCGCGGTCACCACCCCGGACGCGTGGGCGGCGCTGGAGCTGACCGTCGGCGGGTCGCTCCTCGTCGCCTTCGTCAACCTCGTCATGGGTACCGTCATCGCCTGGGTCCTGGTGCGTGACCGGTTCCCCGGCAGGGACCTGGTCGACACGCTGATCGACCTGCCGTTCGCGCTGCCGACGATCGTGGCCGGCCTGGTGCTGCTCGCCCTCTACGGCACGACCAGCCCGCTGCATCTCAACCTGGCGTACGCCCGGTCCGGCGTCATCGTCGCGCTGCTGTTCGTGACGCTGCCGTTCGTGGTCCGTACGGTACAGCCGGTCCTGCTGGAGCTGGACCGCGACATGGAGGAGGCGGCGCACTCCCTCGGCGCGAGCCACTGGCTCACGTTCCGCCGGATCATCCTGCCGAACCTGCTGCCGGCGATGCTGTCCGGCGCCGGGCTGGCGTTCACCCGGTCGATGGCCGAGTACGGCGCCACCGTCCTGATCTCCGGGAACATCAAGTTCCAGACCGAGGTGGCGTCGGTCAACATCTTCGGCCGGATCGAGAACGACGAGATCACCAGCGCGGCGGCGGTCTCCACCGCGCTGCTGGTGGTCGCGTTCGTGGTCCTGATCGCGCTCGACGCCGTCCAGCGCTGGGGAGCCCGCCATGGCTAGGATCCCGCTCCGCGTACTCGCGCTCGGGTACCTGCTGTTCCTGCTGGTCCTCCCGGTCGGGCTGATCGCCTGGCGGACGTTCGGGCATGGCCTGCGGCCGGTCCTCGACGCGCTGACCTCCCCGTACGCGGTGCACGCGTTCGAGGTGACGCTCAGTGTCGCGCTGTGGGCGGTGGCGGCCAACACGATCTTCGGCATCGGTACCGCGATCCTGCTCGTCCGGCACCGCTTCCCCGGCAAGCGGATCCTGGGCGCGCTGATCGACTTGCCGCTGGCCGTGTCGCCGGTGGTGGTCGGGCTCGCGCTGATCCTGGTCTACGGCCGGTTCGCGCCGGCCGGCGGCTGGCTGGAGCGGCACGGCCTGCGGATCATCTTCTCGCTGCCCGGGATGGTGCTGGCCACCATCTTCGTCTCGCTTCCCCTGGTCGTGCGGGCGATCGTGCCGGTCCTGGAGGAGCTGGGGGAGGAGCAGGAGCAGGCCGCGCACACGCTGGGCGCGACCCGGTGGCAGGCGTTCCTGCGGATCACCGTTCCGGGCATCCGCTGGGCGCTCGCGTACGGGGTGGTGCTGTGCCTGGCCCGGGCGCTGGGCGAGTACGGCGCGGTCGCGGTCGTCTCCGGGCGCCTGGCTGGGCAGACCCAGACGCTGACCCTGTTCGTCGAGGAGCGCTTCCAGAACTACGACCAGCCCGCCGCGTTCGCCGCCGCGACCGCGCTCGCGCTGGTCGCCGTGCTGACCCTGCTGCTCACCAGGTTCCTGCGCCCGAGGACGGAAAGCTGATGGCCATCGACGTGCGCGACGTGAACAAGAGCTTCGGCGGTACCCCCGTGCTGCGCGACGTGTCGGTCGCCATCGGGTCCGGGTCGTTGACCGCGCTGCTCGGGCCCAGCGGCGGCGGCAAGTCAACGCTGCTCCGCGTGATCGCGGGCCTGGAGCGGCCGGACACCGGTACCGTGGTCATCTCGGGCGTCGACGCGACCCGGCTCTCGCCCCGGCGCCGCAACGTGGGCTTCGTGTTCCAGCACTACGCGGCGTTCAAGCACATGACGGTGTACCGCAACGTGGCCTTCGGCCTGGAGGTGCGCAAGCGCCCGAAGGCGGAGGTCCGCCGCCGGGTCGCCGAGCTGCTGGAGCTGGTCCACCTGGAGCGGCTGGCCGACCGGTACCCGGCCCAGCTCTCCGGCGGGCAGCGCCAGCGGATGGCGCTGGCCCGGGCGCTCGCCGTCGAGCCTCAGGTGCTGCTGCTCGACGAGCCGTTCGGCGCGCTGGACGCCCAGGTGCGCAAGGAGCTGCGCACCTGGCTGCGCCGGCTGCACGACGAGGTGCACGTGACGACCGTGTTCGTCACGCACGACCAGGAGGAGGCGATGGACGTCGCCGACGAGATCGTGGTGCTCGCGAACGGCGCGGTGGAGCAGGTCGGCAGCCCGCACGAGATGTACGACAACCCGGCCAACCCGTTCGTCATGAGCTTCCTCGGCCCGGTCACCCGGCTCGGCGGCCGGTTGGTCCGGCCGCACGACATCGAGGTGTCGGCGGAGCCGGGAGACGGCGCCAGCGCGGCGACCGTGACCCGGGTGGTCCGGCTGGGTTTCGAGGTCAGGCTGGAGACGAAGGTCGGCGGGGAGGACGTCTGGGCGCAGCTCACCCGGGGCTCCGCCGAGCACCTACGGCTCACCCCGGGCGCCACGGTGTACCTGCGGCCGGTCTCGAACGCCCGGACGCTGACAGCGGCGCCGTCAGGCTGAGGCGGCGCCGGTCGGGCTGGACGGGTGGCGCACGGCGGCCGGGCGGGGCGCCGGCGAGACAACCACGGGCGGGCGGACCGGGCCGGCCGGCTCCACGGTGCCGTCGGGCCGGTACCGTCCGGTGCGGCCGGTACCGAGCCAGCCGCCGGCCCACCGCGCGGCGATCTCGCCCAGCTCGCCGACCGCCGCCCGGCGGCCGAGCCGGTCGAGCACGGTCCGGTCCCGCTCGGGCGCCGGCTGGGCTTCGGGGCGCAGCGCGAACTCCTCGCCCAGGCGGTCCGGCGCGTCCGCCGCCTGCGTGACCACCTGGGCGAGCGTGGCCAGCAGCGCGGCGATCCGCTCGGGCCGGTACCGGCCGGTATCGTAGGCCGCCTCCAGCCGCAGCCGGTTGCCGTGCGGTACGCACCGGATGGTCAACTCGACCGGAGTGGGCGTCGGTACGGGTACCGGCTGGGCGGTCAACCCGGCCAGCGCCAGCGCGGGCGGCTCCACGTCGACCGTCTCGAACAGCACCTGGACCAACCGCCCGGGGACCCGCAGCGCGCCGGTCACCTCGGCCAGCTCCACGGTCGCGTGCGCGAGCGCTTCGAGCAGCTCGTCGCGGGCGCGCTGGACCTGGCTGGCGAAGCTGCTCGCGAGATCCGGGCGCAGCCGCAGCGCAGTGATGCCGGCCAGGCCGCCGAGCAGCGGCTCGAACGCGGGCGAGCGCGGCCCGGCCATCGGCGTACCGACGACGAAGTCGGCCTGCCCGGCGAGGCGCGCGAGGACGATGCCGAGCGCGGCCAGCAGCACGGCCGCCGGAGTGGCGTCGAGGCTGCGGGCCAGCCCGCGGACCCCGGCGCTGGCCGGCGGGTCGAGCACGGT
>JBKPCQ010000344.1:0-14559 GCA_046727455.1 Actinomycetota bacterium
GGCCGGGGCAGCGCCAGCCGCCGCGGCGGCTTGGCCGCCGGCCCCCGAGTCGCCGCCGGCGGTCGAGGCGGCGGCGCGGGCCGAGGAGTCGCTGCCGCCGGACGCGTACGCGCCGGCCCGGGCGTACGAGCCAACCGGCGACGAGGGGTCGGCCCTGGTCGCCAGTCCCGGCCCGGTGCCGCTGTGGCCGACCCAGCCGGACGCCTCCTCCGAAGAAGTGACCGAAGCGGTACGCCCGCCGCGCAAGAGCTTCGTCAAGAGGATCGGCCGTCGCTAGCTTCCAGCGCGCCGGCCGACGACCCGCCGGTCAGCCGATGGGCCAGGTGTGGATGGGTTCGTTCGACGGGGAGAACTCGGCGTACCGGCGCAGCATCTCGCGCAGCGCCGCCGGCCGGTCCAGCCCCTTCGCCTCCAGCACCTCGACGGTCCCGGTCTGCCAGCTCGCCCCGTTACGCCCGGTCAGGCAGCGCTGCTCGATGACCCCGAGGAGCCGATCGCGCAGTACCGGGTCGACGCCGAACCTGTCCAACCCGTCGTGCGCCCAGGGCAGCAGCCGCTCCAGTACCAGGTCGGTGGCGCGTAACTCGCCCAGGCGCGGCCAGTACAGGGACGCCTGGAGCCCGTCCCGGGCGGAGACGTGGAAGTTCTCCTCGGCCTGGCTGAACGTGAGCTGGGTCCACACCGGCCGGTCGGCCTCGGCGAGCGATCGGACCAGCCCGAAGTAGAACGCGGCGTTGGCGAGCAGGTCGACCACGGTCGGGCCGGCGGGCAGTACCCGGTTCTCCACGCGCAGGTGCGGCCGGCCGTTCATGATGTCGTACACCGGGCGGTTCCACCGGTAGATCGTGCCGTTGTGCAGCCGTAGCTCGGCCAGCCTGGGTACCCCGCCGGTGTGGATCACCTCGACCGGATCCTCGTCGTTGGTGATCGGCAGCAGGGCCGGGAAGTACCGTACATTCTCCTCGAACAGGTCGAAGATCGAGGTGATCCACCGCTCCCCGTACCATACCCGGGGCCGTACCCCCTGGGCCTTCAGCTCGTCCGGCCGGGTGTCGGTGGCCTGCTCGAACAGCGCGATCCGGGTCTCCGCCCAGAGGCGCCTGCCGAACAGGTACGGCGAGTTGGCGCCCATCGCGACCTGCGGCCCGGCGATCGCCTGGGAGGCGTTCCAGTAGTTCGCGAAGTCCTCGGGCGCCACCTGGAGGTGGAACTGGGTGCTGGTACACGCGGCCTCGGGCGCGATCGAGTCGGTGTGCGCCTGTAACGACTCGACCCCCCGGATGTCCAGCGTGATGTCCTCGCCCCGGGCGGCGACGATCTGCTCGTTGAGGACCCGGTACCGGGGGTCGGTCGACAGGTTCTCCAGGATCGCGTGCCGCTGGGTGAGCGTCGGCAGGATCCCGATGGTCACCAGGCGGGCCTGCGCCTCCTTGGCCCGCTCGTCGGCGCGCGCCAGGCTGGTCCGCAGGTCGTCCTCGTAGTCGTCGAAGCCGTCTTCGGCGATCAGCCTGGGCTTGAGGTTGATCTCCAGGTTGAACTGGCCCAGCTCGGTCTGGAACGACGGGTCGGCCAGGTCGGCCAGCACCTGGGCGTTGCACATGGCCGGTTCGCCCTCGGGATCGATGAGGTTGAGCTCCAGCTCCAGCCCGGTCATCGGCCGGTCCGCGTCGAACCGGAAGTCGTTGAGCATCAACGCGAAGACGTCCAGGCAGCGGCGTACCTTCTGGCGGTACCGGGCCCGGTCCTCCCGAGTGAACGTGGAGCGGGACACCTCTTTGCCCATGGGGCCCTTCCCGTTGGGGGCTCGGGGGAGTCTGGCCCCCAACGTTATGGGGGGCGACCGCGTCGAGGCTAGGGACAAATCAGGCGCGTTGTCAGCGCAACGTGAGTGGATCTGTGCGGAAAGGTACTGACGGGCGCTGTCTGGCAGCCGCTCCGACAAGCTACGCGGCTGGTGAACGCCGACCGGCAGCCGCTCCGACAAGCTACGCGGCTGGTGAACGCCGACCGGCAGCCGCTCCGACAAGCTACGCGGCTGGTGAGGCCCGGGTCGGACAAGACCCGGGCCTCGCCGTCGATCATGTCTATCAGCTCTGGCGGATGGCCTCGCCCTCGATCTCGATCTTGATCTTCTTGCTGACCATGACGCCGCCGCCCTCGATCACCATGTTCCAGGTGATCCCGAAGGCCTCGCGGTCGATCTCCGCGGTCGCGCTGAAGCCGAACACCGGCTGCCCGCCCGGGCTCTGCCCGACGCCGTCCAGCTCGACCTCAAGGTCGACCGGGAGCGTGACGTCGCGGATGGTCAGGTCGCCGGTGAGCACGAACTCGTTGCCGTCGAAGGACTTCACGCCGGTGCTGCGGTACTCCAGGGTGGGGAACCGCTCCACGTCGAGGAAGTCCGGGCTCTTCAGGTGCCCGTCGCGCTGCTCCTGGCCGGTCGTGATGCTGGCGGCCTGGATGGTCGCGGTCACCGACGACTGCAGCGGGTCCTCGGCCACCACGATGTTCGCGGTGGCGTCGGCGAACTGGCCGCGTACCTTGCTCACCATGAGGTGCCGGGCCACGAAGCCGACCCGCTTGTGGTTGGCATCCAGCAGGTAGCTGCCGGCGACCGGGATCTCGGTCCCGTTGTAGGTCCGAGCCGCCAGAGCCTTGGTCTCACTCATCAGAACTCCTCCAGTTTGGTTGATGCAGCAAATATACTCCGGGCAAATGTTGAGGTGTCAAGTACTGCTACAGTGGAGTGGTGCACAGCGACTGGATGGACGACGAGCGGATCACGGCGGTCGGGCTGTTCAGTGAGGCCTACGCCGGGCTCGCCGCACGGTTCGCCGCGCAGTTCGCCGAGCACCGGCTCGCCCCGGTCGAGTTCGAGGTACTACTCCGGCTGGCCCGCTCACCGGGCGGCCAGCTCCGGATGACCGACCTGTCCTCCCAGACCAGCCTGACCACGAGCGGCGTGACCCGGGTGGTCGACCGGCTGGAGCGCGGCCGCCTGGTCTGCCGGCAGGCGTGCCCGAGCGACCGGCGTAGCTGGTACGCGGTGATCACCGCCGACGGGCGGAAACGGCTGGGCGAGGTACTGCCCGGGCACGTCGCGCTGATCGACGAGTGGTTCACCGGCCGGCTCCCTCCGGAGCAGCTCGACGTGGTACTCCAGGCGCTGCGTACCGTCCGGGACGCGGTCCGGCCTGACGCGACGGCCGGCAGTGCCTTACCGTCCGGTGAGTGAAGTACGGATTCGTCCTCCCCTGGGGTGATGCGCGCACCGTCGCCGAGCTGGCCGCGATCGGCGAGCGGCACGGCTGGGATGGTTTCTTCGTCTGGGAGCCGGTCTGGGGCGTCGACGCCTGGGTGGCGCTGGCCGCCGCCGCGATGACCACCACCCGGATCCGCCTCGGTACCATGCTCACCCCGCTACCCCGGCGCCGACCGTGGGACCTGGCCGGGCAGACCGCGACGCTGGACAACCTGTCCGGCGGCCGGGTCATCCTGTCCGTCGGGCTCGGCGCCGCCCACGCCGGCTGGCTGGCCTTCGAGCCGGACCCGGGCCGCCGTACCCGCGCCGAGCTGCTCGACGAAGGGCTCGACGTGGTGACCGGGCTCTGGGCCGGCCAGCCCTTCGAGTACGACGGCCGGCACTACCGGATCACGCCGAGCGACTTCATGCCGCCACCGCCGCCGGTCCAGCGGCCGCGCATCCCGATCTGGGTGGTCGGCGGGTGGCCGGCGCCGAAATCGATGGCGCGGGCGGCCCGGTACGACGGCTGGCTGCCCAACGTGGTGGACCGGGGCGCGGCCGGCCCGGCGACGCCGGAGCACATCCGGGCGGGCTCCCGGTGGATCCACGACTTCCGTACGGTGGAAGGACTGCCGGTGCACGGGTACGACGTGGTCTGCGAAGGCACGACCCCGCTCGACCCGTCCGCCGGGGCCGGGATCGTCCGGCCGTGGCAGCGGGCCGGGGCCACCTGGTGGATAGAGGCTGACTGGTCAGTGGCCCGGGAAGCGGTCCGCGACTACGCCGAGGAGCGGCTCGCCGCCGGGCCGCCGGTGGAGCGGTAACCGGCAGAACTGGTACCGGCTAGTCGGGTCGGTTGGTGCGACCCGACTAGTGTGCGACGGGTGGGGAGGCCCCGTAACCGGGGAGCGTACGGGCGGAGAGGTGGGGGCTGACGGGGGACTTCGCCCGTACCAGGGGACGCATGCCCTCGTGGCGGCCATCGGATCCGCCGCCACGAGGGCACTTGCGATAACGGTGGCCGATAATGTCGGCGCGCTATCTGCCCAGTGCCGCACGCTCGTTCGGCAGCAGCCTGATCCGGCTGCGGCGGCACACCTCGTCCAGCTCGTCGAGCAGCTCCGCCCGGCGGCCGCGATCGTCGGTACTCGCCGCCGCGCCGACCAGCGCCTCGACCACGTCGCGCATGTCGTGCTGGCCGTGCAGTGCCTCGGCCGCCACCAGGAACCGGTCCGCCGCGCGCTTGCGGTTCCCCACCGCGCGGGCCAGGTACGCCTCGATCAGCGCCACCATGCCCTCGTCGGTCACGTCCGCCAGCACCGCCTCGGCCTCGGCGACCCGACCGGCCTGAGCGAGGGCGAGCCCGACCGCGGCGAGCACCCGCCGCCGGTGCCCGGGGTCGCCCAGCTCCTCCAGTTGAGCGATGGCGCGGCGGCCACCGACCACGGCGTCGGCGTACCGGCCGTCCAGCCGGGCCACCTCGGCGAGGTTGGCCAGGGCCAGCGCCCGCAGCCGGTCCTCGCCGACCTCGCCGGCCAACCGTTGCACGTCGATCAGCCGGCGCCGGGCCGCGACCAGGTTGCCCAGCCGGATCTCGTGCCACGTCAGGTTGTTCTGCGCGACGAGGACGTCCCGGGTACGCCCGTACCGGGCGGCCAGCGCCAGTGCCGTCGTCCCGTGCTCGCGAGCCGCCTCCGGATCACCGGACGCCTGGTACAGCACGCAGAGCTGGGTGCGCGCGGCGAGCTGGCCGGCCACGTCGCCGTGCCGGGTGAAGGTCACCAGCGCGGCCTCGACCTCGGGCAGCTCGGCCAGCCCGCCACCGTGCTCGGCGGCGAGTTGGGCGATGCCGAGCTGCGCCCAGGCGCGTACCGCCGGGTCGGCGTCCGCCGTACGCGGGTCATCGAGGAGCAGGCGCAGCCACTCGCGTCCCTGCCGGTCCTGACCGCGGAACCGCCACCAGCGGGGCAGCGCGGCGGCCAGTCGCAGGGCCAGGTGTGGATCGTGCTGGGCCGACCAGACCAGGGCGGCGCGCAGGTCGCTCACCACGTCCGTGAGTCGGGTCGCCGCGGCGGGCAGGGTCCGGCCGGCGAGATCGGCGGAGATCCGGGTGGCGTACCGCGTCAGCACCTCCGCGTGCTGGCGGCTCCCCGCAGCCCACTCGCCCTCCCGCTCCGCCTGCTCCCGGGCGAAGTCGCGCACCATGTCCAGAAGCGCGAACCGGACCCTGCCGGTCGCGCGCCCGTTCACCAGGCCGAGGCCGGTCAGCCGGTCGAGCAGCATCACGATGTCGGTCGCGCCGGCCGGGCCGTCGGCGAGCAGCGGCTCGGCCAGGTCAACCGACCACCGGTACCGGAACTGCGCGAGTCGGCGCAGGGCCCACCGCTCGGCCGGTTCGAGCAGGCGGTAACTGGCCGCGATCGCGTCACGCAGCGTGGTCCCCTCGCCCTGCCCGGGCGGCTGGCCCAGATCGGTCCCGCCGAGGTCGAGCACCCGGTCGCCGTACCGGTCGAGAATCTCCGGTACCGCCAGGATCCGGCCCCGGGCGGCGGCCAGCTCCAGGGCGAGCGGGAGCCCGTCCAGCCGGCGTACCAGCTCGGCAACCGCGGCGGCCTCCTCCGGCCGGATCTCCGCCCCGCCGACCGCGCGCAGCCGGTCGAGGAAGAGCTGGGCGGCCGGATACCGGGCGAGGCCGGCCAGGTCGGTGATCCCCGGCGGAGGCGGCTCCAGCGGGCCGACCGGCCACACGTACTCGCCGGCGACGCGGCTCGGGTGCCGGCCGGTCGCGATCACCCGTAGTGACGGGATCGCCGCCTGGAGCCAGCGCAGCGCGCCGGCCGCCGGCTCCGGGGCCCGCTCCACCGCGTCGAACAGGAGCAGTGCCGGCCGCCCGGCCAGCCGCTCGGGCAGGTCGCGGATCCGCGGCACGTCGAAGACGGTACCGACGGTGGCCAGGATGTCCGCCTCCGTGGACACCTCGGTGATCGCCACGCCGGCCACCCCGCCCGGGTGCCCGGACGCCGCCCGGTGGGCGGCCGTCCAGGCGAGGCTGGTCTTGCCGACACCGGCCACGCCGACCAGGGTCACCAGCGCGGCGTGCCGCAGCGCGGCGTCCAGGTTCGCCAGCTCCTCGTCCCGGCCGATGAGCACCGGGGCGGGCGGAAGGTTGACGCCCTCGCGTACCTCGATCATCGGGTCGGTACCGGCGCCGCGCCGGGCGGCGAGCGTGAACTCCAGCCGCTCGGCGCCCTCCAGCCCGAGCGCCGCCACCAGCAGGTCCACGGTGGACCGCTGGGGGCGGGCCCGGCCCCGTTCGAGGTCCCGCAGCGTGCGCACGCCGACGCCGGCCGCGGCGGCGAACTCGTCCTGGGTCATCCCCTTGGCCTGCCGGTGCGACCGTAACAACTCAGCGAATCCGCTGACGGAAGTGCTCGAACCCGCATCGGGCTCTGGCGACATGCCGGGAAGGTTAGGTGGCGATCGTCCGGTCGGGGAGGCTCAAGTCAAGGTCACGACCGGTGGATCGCCGGATCCCGACACTCGTTCTCACAATCCCATTTGACGGGATATGACCATCCGCTGGATCTCTGAGGTACCCTCGCCGATCTCAAGGACCTTGGCGTCGCGCCAGAACCGCGCGACCGGGTACTCGTTCATGAACCCGTACCCGCCGTGGATCTGCGTCGCCTCCCGCGCGTTGGTCACCGCGACCTCGCTGGCGTGCAGCTTCGCCATCGCGGCGTACCGCTTGAACTCCTGCCCGGCGACCAGCCGCTCGGCCGCGTCGTACCAGGCCAGCCGCGCCGTGTGCGCCCGGGTCTGCATGTCGGCGAGCTTGAACGCGATCGCCTGGAACTCGCCGATCGGCTGGCCGAACGCGCGCCGCTGCCTGGCGTACCCGACCGACTCGTCGACGCAGCCCTGCGCCAGGCCGGTGGCCAGCGCGGCGATCGCGATCCGGCCCTCGTCGAGGATCCGCAGGAACTGGGCGAAGCCCCTGCCCCGGGCGCCCAGCAGGTGCTCGGCCGGTACCCGGACGTCGTCGAAGTGCAGCGGGTGGGTGTCCGAGGCGCACCAGCCGACCTTCGAGTACCCGGGTCCGACCGTGAAGCCCGGGGTACCGGACGGCACGATGAACGCGGAGATCTCGTCCGGCCCGGTCAGCGCGGTGACCGTCACGAGCGAGGTGATGTCGGTACCGGAGTTGGTGATGAACGCCTTGCTGCCGTTGATCACCCACTCGCCGGTCGCCGGGTCCTGCGCCGCCCGGGTCTGGGTGGCGCCCGCGTCCGAGCCGAACCCGGGCTCGGTGAGGCCGAACGCGGCCAGCGCCTCCCCGGACAGCAGCGCGGGCAGCCAGCGCTCCTTCTGCTCCGGCGTGCCGTACCGGTGGATCGGCATCGCCCCGAGGGAGACCGCCGCCTCCAGGGTGATCGCGACCGACGAGTCCACCCGGGCCAGCTCCTCCAGCGCGACGCACAGCGCGAGGTAGTCGCCGCCCATCCCGCCGGACTCCTCCGGGAACGGCAGGCCGAACAGGCCCATCTTGCCCATCTGCCGGACGATCTCGTACGGGAACGTGTGCTTCTCGTAGTGCTCGCCGATCACCGGCGCGACGACCTCGCGGGCGAAGTCGCGCACCGACTCCCGCAGCGCCGCAAGCTCCTCACTCAGGTGCATGACCTCTCCTAGACGGGCGTGACGCCGTGCCGGCGCCGGCTGAAGTGGCGGTCCTTGCCGGCCGCCGCGGCGTACCGGGCGATCAACTCGTCGCGCAGCTCGCGCGGTTCGACGACCGCGTCCACGACCAGCTCGCTGGCCAGCCGGATCAGGTCGATGTCCTGCTCGTACTCGGCCCGCCGCGCGGCGACGAACGCATCCCGCCCCGACTCCGGCAGAGCGGCGATCTTGTTCGCGTAGACCGCGTTCACCGCGGCCTCCGCGCCCATCACCGCGATCTTCGCGGTGGGCAGGGCGAGCGTGGCGTCCGGGTCGAAGCCGGGGCCGGCCATCGCGTACAGCCCGGCGCCGTAGGCCTTGCGGACCACGACACAGATCTTCGGTACCGTCGCCTCGCTGATCGCCGTGATCATCTTGGCGCCGTGCCGGATGATGCCCTGCTTCTCCACGGCCGCACCCACCATGAACCCGGGCACGTCGGCGAGGAACAGCAGCGGGACGTTGAACGCGTCGCACAGTTGCACGAACCGGGTCGCCTTGTCGGCCGAGTCGACGAACAGCACGCCACCCTTGTGCAGCGAGTTGTTGGCGACGATCCCGATCACCCGGCCGGCCAGGCGGCCGAAGCCGACGCTGACCTCGCGGGCCCAGCGCTCCTGGATCTCGAAGTACCCCCCGCCGTCGAGCAGCCCCCGGACCAGCTTGCGCATGTCGAACGCGCGGCGTTCGGAGTCGGGGATGACGGCGGCGAGATCGATCTCCGGGGCTGCCGCGGGCGCGATGGCCGGCGGGTCGGCGGTCCAGTTGGACGGCAGGTAGGACAGGTAGCGGCGGACGACGTCGAGCGCTTCGGCCTCGGTACCGCACAGGAAGTGGCCGACCCCCGACTCGCCGGTGTGGACCCGGGCGCCGCCCATCGCCTCCAGGGTGGTCTTCTCTCCGGTAACCATCTCGACCATGCGGTCCGAGCCGAGGTACATGCTCGCGTTGCCGTCGACCATGGCGACCACGTCGCAGAACGCGGGGATGTAGGCGCCGCCGGCCGCGCTCGGGCCGAACAGCGCGCAGACCTGCGGGATCGAGCCGCTGGCCCGGACCTGGTTCCAGAAGATGCGGCCGGCGCCGCGCCGGCCGGGGAACAGGTCGACCTGGTCGGTGATCCGGGCGCCGGCCGAGTCCACGAGATAGACCATGGGGGTACCGGTGGTGTAGGCGCGTTCGATGATCCGGATGATCTTTTCGACGGTACGGGCGCCCCAGGAGCCGGCCTTGACCGTGGAGTCATTGGCCATGAGGCAGACGTTCCGCCCGTCGATCCTGGCGACGCCGGTGACGACCCCGTCGGCGGGCAACCCCTCTGCCTGCGCGTTGGCGTACCGGCCGTCCTCGACGAACGAGCCCTCGTCGACCAGCAGCGCGATCCGCTCCCGCGCGAAGAGCTTGCCTCTGGCGGCGTTGGCGGCGTGGTACTTCTCCGCTCCGCCGGCGAGTACCCGCTTGCGAAGCTGTGCCAGCGATTCCTCGTCGAGCGACACCGCACCCCCTTCGCCTTGTACGACCTGAACGATCGTTAGGGTATCTCATCCCGGCCCCGGTCGGTAAACCACCCGGGTGGCGTGCGCGTCGTACCCTCGTGGCGCCCAAGCTGATCACCCGTGCGGGGGACGGTGTGTCCATGCGGAGCGAGGTCGACCTCACGGACGCCGACGAGGCGGGGTGGACCGCCGACGAGGCGGTCACCCGCCTGTTCAGCGCGCACTACCGGCAGCTCGTCCGGTTCGCCACCCTGCTGATCGGCGACCGGGCCGTGGCCGAGGAGCTGGTCCAGGACGCCTACGTCCAACTGCACCGCCGCTGGCGCCGGCTGCGCGACCCGCACCGGGCACTCGGGTACCTGCGGACCAGCGTGGTGAACGCGGCCCGGTCAGCGCACCGGCGCCGGGGCGTCGCCGACCGCTACGCGGCCAGCCTGCCGCCGCCGAGGGACGCGCCGAGCGCGGAGTTCGGCGCGCTGGGCGCGCTGGCGCACGCCGAGGTGGTCGCCGCGCTGCGCGCGCTGCCAACCCGCCAGCGCGAGGCTCTGGTGCTGCGCTACTACCTGGATCTCTCGGAGAGCGAGATAGCCGACGTGATGGGCATCAGCCGGGGCGCCGTCAAGAGCCACGCCGCGCGGGGCATCGCCGCCCTGCGCACGATGCTGGAAGCGGTGCGATGACAACCGAGGATGCGCTGCGCCGGATCCTGGCCGCCGAAGCCGAGTCGGTCGGCGTCGCGCACGACGCGCTCAGCGTGATCCGGGGCCGGATCGCGGGGCGCCGGGTGCACTGGTGGCACCGGCGGCTGTCCGGCATGGCCATGCTGAGCTTCACGGCGGGTACCGCGGTCGTCGCGGCCGCCGCGGTCGCGCTGGCCCTGGTGACCACGCCGACGGCGCCGCGGGCACCGCAGGCACCGGCCGGCCCCGGGGTCCCGCCCAGCGCCGCCGCGCTCCCGCAGACCGCCAACCTCCCGGTGTACTACCTCGGCGACACCAGCGTCGGGGTCCGGCTGTTCCGGGAGTACCACGTGCTCGCGGTCGACGGTTCCGACGCCGCCGCGCGTACCCGGGCCGCGCTGCGCGCGATGCTCGCCACGCACAGCGCGGCCGACCCGGACTACCGGACCCCGTGGCGGGACGCGGGCGTGAACTCGGCCCGGGTTGACGGGGACACCGCGCTGGTGGACCTGCACGACGTGCCGGCGAGCCCGGCGCCGGATGCGCAGACCGCGCGGATGGCGGTGCAGCAGCTCATCTGGACCGCGACGGCGGCCAGCGCGGCCGTCGCCGTGCGCGTGACCTTCGACGGACGCCAGCGGGCCAGCCTGTGGGGCGTACCCGGACTGGACGGGCGGCTGGAACGCGGCCCCCGGACGGACGTCCAGGCGCCGATCTGGCTCATCGACCCGCAGCAGCACGCCGTGGTGGGGCAGTCGTTCGAGGTGTACATCGCCGGCACGGTGACCGGCGGGACGGTACGGCTGCGGGTGGTACCGGCCGGCGGCGGTCCGGCACTCAAGGACGAGCAGGTACCGCTGACCGCCGGCGCGCCGCAGCTCGGCGAGGCGCACCTGACGGTGACCGCGCCGCCCGGCCGCTACCTGGTGACCGCCTACACGTCACGCCTGGCCGGCGGGGCGGACCTGGACGCCGACAGCCACGAGATCACGGTGGACTAACCGCGCTCGACCGGGTAGCCGCCGCCCACCGGGGTACGCGGGCCGGCCCGCAGGACGCCGGACGGGAGGGTACGGCCGACGATCCGCTCGGCGAGGCGCGCGGCGTCGATCAGCCGGGCCAGGTCGATCCCGGTGTCGAGGCCCATGTCGTGCAGCATGTGCACGACCTCCTCGGTGGCGACGTTGCCGCTGGCGCCGGGCGCGTACGGGCAGCCGCCCAGGCCGCCGACGCTCGCGTCGAACTCGGTGACGCCGAGGTCGAGCGCGGTGAGGATGTTGGCCAGGCCGGTGCCCCGGGTGTCGTGGAAGTGCAGCAGTACCGGCCGGTCCCGGGGTACCGCGTCCAGCAGCTCGCGTACCCGGCGCGGGGTCGCCATGCCGGTGGTGTCCCCGAAGGCGAGCCGGTCGGCGCCGTCGGCGAGGACCCGCTCCGCGACGGAAGCCACCCGGGCCGGCGGCACGTCGCCCGTGTACGGGCAACCGAAGCTGGTCGCGATGATCACCTCGACCGACCCGCGCGCACCGTGTACCAGCTCGATCAGCCCGGTGATGTCGTCCAGCGACTCGGCGGTGGACCGGTTGAGGTTGGCCCGGTTGTGCGCGTCGCTCGCCGAGACCACCACCTCCAGCTCGGTGAACCCGGCGGCCAGCGCCCGCTCGGCACCCTTCGTGTTCGGCACGAGGGCCGAATAGCGGACCCCGGGCGCGCGCTCCGCCGCCGCCCACACCTCGGCGGCGTCGGCCATCTGCGGGATGGCCTTCGGGTGCACGAAGGAGACCGCCTCGATCCGGCGTACCCCCGTGCCGGACAGCGCGTCGAGCAGCTCGACCTTGGCCGCCGTGGGTACCGGCGCCTCGTTCTGCAGGCCGTCCCGAGGCCCGACCTCGCGGAGCGAGATCACTTCCGCATCCGCCCCACGATCCCGGTGTCGTAGTCGCCGGAGAGGAACTCCGGGTTCTCCAGCAACTCCAGGAAGAACGGCAGGTTGCACTTCGGCCCGGCGATCTGGAAGTCCGCCGCGGCGACCCGGGCCCGCTCGATCGCCGCCTCCCGCGTCGGAGCCGACACGATCAGCTTCGCCATCAGCGAGTCGTAGTCCGGCGTCACGGTGGTCCCGGGGCCGTAGCCGGCGTCGACGCGCACCCCCGTGCCGGAGGGCTCGACCCAGGTGGTGATCGCGCCCGGACCGGGCAGGAACCGCTTCGGGTCCTCGGCGTTGATCCGCAGCTCGATGGCGTGCCCGCTCGGCGCTGGCGAGGACGCCGGCGAGGAGAACGTGGGCGGCAGGCCGGACGCCACCCGCAACTGCTCCTCGACCAGGTCGACGCCGTACACCGCCTCGGTGATCGGGTGCTCGACCTGCAACCGCGTGTTCATCTCCAGGAAGAAGAACTCGCCGGTGGCCGGGTCGAGCAGGCACTCGACGGTACCGGCGTTGCGGTACCCGACGGCCTGCCCGGCCCGGACGGCGGCGGCGCACAGCCGCTCGCGCAGCTCCGGCGACACGGCCGGCGACGGCGACTCCTCCAGCAGCTTCTGGTTGCGCCGCTGTACCGAGCACTCGCGCTCGCCCAGCGCCACCACGCTTCCGTCGACGAGGCCGAGGATCTGCACCTCGATGTGGCGTACCCGGGGGAAGTACCGCTCGATGAGCACCGAACCGTCGCCGAACATCCGCACGGCGAACCCGCGGACCTTCGCGAACTCCGACCGCAGCCCGGCCTCCTCGGACACCGCGGCCATGCCCATGCCCCCGCCGCCGGCCGCCGCCTTGATCATGACCGGGTACCCGATCCGGCCGGCCTCCGCGACCGCGCTGTCGACGGTGTCGACGGGATCGGTCGTACCGGGCGCGACCGGTACCCCGGCGGCCGCCATCAGGTTCCGCGCATTGATCTTGTCGCCCATCGCCGCGATCGCGCGCGCGTCGGGGCCGACCCACACCAGGCCGTGCTCGACGACCGCGCGGGCGAATTCGGCGTTCTCCGACAGGAAGCCGTACCCGGGGTGGATCGCCTGCGCGCCGGTCGCCTTGGCGGCGGCGAGGATCGCGTCGGCACTGCGGTACGCCTGCGCCGCGCCGATCGGTACCGCCTCGTCGGCCTCGGCCACGAACGGCAGTCCGGCGTCCGGGTCGGAGTACACGGCGACGGTACGGACGCCGAGGCGGCGGCCGGTACGGATGATCCTGCGGGCGATCTCTCCACGGTTGGCGACGAGCAGCGAGCCGATCATGGTGGGCCAACCCCCTTAACGATCGTTAGAGCGCCCTGGGGCGAGCCTACAGTAGCGCCCCGAGCGTGGCGGCGCGCAACAGCTCGGCCCGGCGGTCCCGGTCCACCTCGCCGCCGAGGAACGGCGTCGAGTTCATCAGACCGAACGCGGCATGCGCGAGGACCCGGGCCTCCGGCGCGGACAGCTCGGGCCGCTGCGCGGTGAGCACGTCCACCCACACCTCGACGTAGAGACGCTGGAGCCGGCGGATCTGCCGGCGCGGCTCCTCGGGCAGCCGGTCCAGCTCGTGCAGGTGCAGCGCGATCACCGCCGGGTTGGCCAGCGCGAACGCGACGTGGAACTCGACCAGCGACTCCAGCGCGGCCTTCGGCTGGTCGGGGTTCGCGGCGACGCGCGCCCGGCCGCCGGCCAGCAGCCGCTCGCTGACCGGCGCCAGCGCGGCCACCAGCATCGCTTCCTTGCCGGCGAAATGGTGGTAGAGGGCGGGGCCGGTGACGCCGGCGGCGGCGCCGATGTCGTCCATCGACACGCCGTGGTACCCGCGGGAGGCGAACAGCCCGACAGCGATCTCCAGGATCTCGTCCCGGCGGGTGCGCCGCCGTGCCCGGTCCTCGTCCACCGTCATCCGGTCAGCCTAGCGGCGTGTCACGGTGGACCGGACCGGCCGGTAACGGAGATCACGCCTCGTCGCCGAGGCCGTGCCGATCACGCCTCGTCGCCGAGGCCGTGTGCCGCCCGTACCGCCGCTGCCTCGGCGTCCCGCCCCTGCGCCGCCAGCGCGTCGGCCAGCAGGTCCGCCATCCTGCCGCGCGCCGCCTCGGTGTCCAGCCCCGGCCCGGTGGAAGCCGGCCCTACCGACCGTTCCGGCCCACGGGCTTCGCCTGGCGGCCCGGAACGGTCGTCCGGCAGGTCGGCCAGCGCCCGGCGCAGCGCCTGTTCGGCGCCGGCCGGCTGCCCGGCCTGCAGCAGCAGCTCGCCGCGCAACGCCTCGGAGTGGGCGGCCTCGGTCGCCGCGCCGATGCCGCGGAACCTGCCGGCCGCGGCCGCCGCCCGTACCGCGCCCTCGACCAGCCGACCCTCGCGCGAAAGGATCTTCGCGCCGTCGTACCCGAGCATCCCGCGTTCCCAGAGCGCGGCCGGTTCGTCGGCGGGCAGGCTCGCCGAGGCCAGGTCGGCCTCCTCC
>JBKPCQ010000345.1:0-4172 GCA_046727455.1 Actinomycetota bacterium
CTGGTCGAGGGCGCGTTCCCGGAGGAGGCCGGGGTCATGCTGCGCAACCTCGAACACGCCGGGGACCCGTGGGGCCGGGGTGCGCGCGAGCGGCTGGGCTGGACCGCCGGCCTGCCGTTCGAGGTACCGGTGATCGAGGACCGGATCCCCGACGACGTCGAGTACCTGTTCTGGGTGGGCTGCGCGGGCGCGCTGGACAACCGCGGGCAGCGCACCACGCGCGCCGTGGCCGAACTGCTGCACGAGGCCGGGGTCCGGTTCGCCGTCCTCGGGACGGCCGAGACGTGCACCGGCGACCCGGCGCGGCGCATCGGCAACGAGTACCTGTTCCAGATCCTCGCACAGTCCAATGTGGACACGCTGAACGGGGTGGGCGCGAAGACCATCGTCGCCACCTGCGCGCACTGCTTCAACACGCTCGCCAACGAGTACCCGCAACTGGGCGGGCACTACGAGGTGCTGCACCACACCCAGCTCCTGGCCCGGCTCGTCGCCGATGGCCGGCTGGTACCCGTCACGCCGGTCGACGCGACCGTCACGTACCACGATCCCTGCTACCTCGGGCGGCACAACCGGGTATTCGCCCCGCCGCGCGAGATCCTCGGCAGCGTCCCGGGCGCCCGCCTGGCCGAGCTGCCCCGCAACCGGGAGCGCTCGTTCTGCTGCGGGGCCGGCGGCGCCCGCATGTGGATGGACGAGACGATCGGCACCCGCATCAACGAGAACCGTACCGACGAGGCGCTGGCCCAGCAGCCGGACCTGGTGACGGCCGCCTGCCCGTACTGCGTCGTGATGCTCGCCGACGGCGTGGCACTGCGCCAGCAGGAGGGTAAGGCGGGCGCCGACATCGAAGTGACCGACGTGTCCGAGGTGCTGTTGCGCTCGGTCCGTACACCCGCTGCCACCGGAGGGGCGCGATGATCTCAACCAGCGGGCTCGACCTGCCCACCCTGACCATGATGCTCGAGTCGCTCACCGAGTTCGTCGAGGCCCGCCTGCCGCTCAAGCGCCAGCTCGAACTCGACCACGAGGACGTCTGCCCGGAGGACCTGGTCCGCGCGATGTCCAGCGACGAGCTGGGCGTACAGCTCGTGTTCATCCCCGAGGAGTACGGCGGGATGGGCGGCAGCTCCTTCGACTCGTACCGGGTATGCGAGCGGATGGCCCGCAAGGACATCGGTGTCGCCACCTCGGTGTTCGCCACGTTCCTCGGCAGCGACCCGGTGCTCGTCGGCGCCACCGAGGAGCAGAAGGCCGACTGGCTCGGGCAGATCGCCGAGCGGGGCGCGATCTTCGCCTACGGGGCGACGGAGCCGGAGGCCGGCAGCGACCTCGGCGCGATGACCACCACCGCCACGCCCGTCGACGGCGGGTACAAGATCAACGGACGTAAGCAGTGGATCAGCAACGGCTCCATCGCCGACCTGTACACGGTGCTGGCGCTCGCCCCCGGCGGGCCGACCTGGTTCGTGGTGGAGAAGGGCACGCCCGGCTTCACCACCGGCCGGCCCGAGGACAAGCACGGGATCCGGCTGTCCAACACCGCCGCGCTGTTCCTCGACGACGTCGTCGTCCCGGCGGACCACGTGGTGGGGCTCGCCGAGGGGCGCGGGCTGGTGCAGGCGCAGCAGGTGTTCGGGTACACCCGGCTGATGGTCGCCGCGTTCGGGCTCGGCGGCGGCTGGTCGGCCCTGGACCGGGCGATCACCTACTCCACGACCCGGGTGCAGGGCGGCACGCCGCTGTCGCAGAAGCAGGGGTACGTCCACAAGCTGATCGTGCCGCACGCGGTACGGCTGGAGGCGGCCCGCGCGTTCGTCGAGGAGACCGCGACGCGCATCGACGCCGGTCAAGGCGAGAACGGGGCGATGAACACCGAGGGCGCGATCGCGAAGTACATGGCGACCGAGGCGGGCAACGCGGCGGCCGAGGCGGCGATCCAGGCGCACGGCGGGTACGGGTACACCAGGGAGTACGTCGTCGAGAAGGTCAAGCGGGACGTCCGGATCACCATCATCTACGAGGGCACCTCGGAGATCCTGGAGATGACGATCGCCCGGGACCGGTGGCAGCAGCACCTCAAGACGCAGGGCGGGTACTACCGGGACGCGGCCGGCGCGGTGGCTCCGCTCGGCGCGACCGTCGGCGCCGACACGGCTTCGCTCGCGCTGGGCGCCCTCGCCGTACTCCTGGAGGCGTGCCGGGTGCACCGGCTGACCCGCAACCAGCACGTGCTGCTGCGCCTCGGCGAGCTGATCGCCTACGCCGAGACCGCGGCGAGCCTGGCCCGGCGGGCCAGCGCCGCCGCCGGCGGCACGCTGGTGGAGAAGGCGGACCGGCGCTTCGACGCCGACGGGCTCGCCACGATCAGCCGCATCTTCGCCAGGGAGGCCGCGCAGAAGGTCGCCGAGGACGGCCTGCGCTGGGTGGCCGGCGCGCTGCCGGCCGGCGATCCTTCGGTCGCCGGGCTCGCCGACTCGCTACGCCTCGACGCGGTACGCGCCGCCCAGGCCGGCCTGCTCGCCGACATGGACCACCTCGCGGACGTGCTCTACAACCGCGCAAGCTGAGGGACTGAGAGACGATGACTGACTACGCGCCCGAGCCGATCGCCGTTGTCGGCGTGAGCGCCATCATGCCCGACGCACCGACGGGAGACGCCTTCTGGGCGAACATCCGCGACGGCCGGTACTCCATCAGCGACGTGCCGCCCGAGCGCTGGGATCCTGAGCTGTACTACGACCCGGATCCGAAGGCGCCGTACAAGACGTACTCGCGCATCGGCGGCTGGGTGCGCGAGTACCCGTGGGACCCCATCGGGTGGCGGCTGCCGGTACCGCCCAAGGTCGCCGAACAACTCGACCCCGGGCAGAAGTGGTCGGTCACCTGCGCCCGGTCGGCGCTGCTCGACGCGGGCTGGCCGGACTGGCAGGTGGACCCGGAGCGGGTCGCGGTCATCATCGGCAACGCCATCGGCGGAGACAAGCACTACTGGACCCACCGGCACATCGACTTCCCGGAGTTCGTACGCGTGCTGCGCGACTCCCCGTCGTTCGCGGCACTGCCCGGCGGTGCGCAGGAGGCGATGCTGGCGGAGGCGCGGGAGCGGTTCTTCGCCGGGTTCCCCGGGGTCACCGAGGACACCATGCCGGGCGAGCTGGCGAACATCATCGCCGGCCGGGTGGCGAACCTGTTCAACTTCCGCGGACCCAACTTCACCACCGACGCCGCCTGCGCCTCCGGGCTCGCGGCGGCCAGCGCGGCGGTCCGGGGTCTGCAGGCCCACGACTACGACACGGTCCTCACCGGCGGCGTGGACCGCAACATGAGCGCGGGCGGGTTCGTGAAGTTCTGCAAGATCGGTGCGCTGTCGGCCACCGGTACCCGGCCGTTCGACGCCGGGGCCGACGGCTTCGTCATGGGCGAGGGCGCGACCGTGTTCGTGCTCAAGCGGCTGTCCGACGCCGAGAAGGCCGGCGACCGCATCTACGCCGTCATGCTGGGCCTCGGCGGCTCCAGCGACGGCAAGGGCAAGGGCATCACCGCGCCGAACCCGGTCGGGCAGCGGCTCGCCGTCGAGCGCGCGTGGCACAACGCGCACCTCAACCCGGCGAACGCCGGCTACGTGGAGGCGCACGGTACCTCCACCCGGGTCGGGGACGCCAGCGAGCTGTCCAGCCTCAACGAGGTCTTCCTCAAGGCCGGCGCCGCGCCGGGGACGATCGGTCTCGGCTCGGTGAAGTCGAACATCGGCCACCTCAAGGCGGCCGCGGGCACCGCGGGGCTGTTCAAGATGGTGCGCAGCCTGCACGACAAGGTCATCGCGCCGAGCCTGCACTTCAACATCCCGAACCCCAACGTGGACTGGGACGAGACGCCGTTCCGGGTCAACACCGAGCTGCGCGAGTGGCCGAAGCCGCGCAACGGCGGCGCCCGGGCGGGCGGGGTGAGCGCGTTCGGCTTCGGCGGCACCAACTTCCACCTCGTGCTGGAGGAGTACGTGCCGGGCCGGTACCGGCGCGAGGACGCGGCCCGGTCGGTCGCCGTGTCGCGGCCGGAGAAGCAGCCGAAGGTCCCGCTGCGCGGGGCGGCCGTGGTCGGCGGGCGGGACGACGCCGACGTGGCGGCGCAGCTCGAACAGCTCCAGGCCCACGCGCAGGCCGGGCGTGCGC